>NZ_BCRQ01000014.1 GCF_001552675.1 Alicyclobacillus sendaiensis NBRC 100866 | reverse complement strand
TCCCCATATCTTCTCCATTGCGCCTCTCGAGAGAAACCGCTATCATGATCCGTGTAGTTCTCATTTGAACTCGGATTTCATATTCGTAAATCATGGAGGTGAGTCGCGTGGATTTTACGCTGCCTTCGGAGCTCGAAGAGATGCGGCGAACCATTCGCGACTTTGTGGAGCACGAGGTGGAGCCGCTCGCCATGCAGATTGAAGAAGAGGACCGCGTGCCGGACAGCGTCCTCGAGAAGTCGAAGGAGCTCGGGCTGTTTGGTTTGAGCATTCCGGAGGAGTACGGCGGCATCGGCCTCAACATGCTCGGCAAGTGCGTCATCTACGAGGAACTCGGCAAAACCATCAACGGCTACACGACCATCATCGGCGCACACAACGGCATCGGCTCGGTCGGGATCGTCGAGTTCGGCACGAAGGAGCAGAAGGAGAAATACCTGCCGAGGATGGCCACGGGCGAGTGGATTGGGGCGTTTGCGCTCACGGAGCCGCAGGCCGGATCGAACGCGGCGGCCATCAAGACGACGGCGGTGAAAAAGGGCGACCGGTACATTCTCAACGGTCAGAAGATCTACATCACGAACGCGCCGTATGCGCACGTGTTCACCGTGATGGCGGTCACGGATGCGTCCAAGGGCGCGAAGGGCATCACCTCGTTCATCGTCGAGCGCGACTTCCCGGGGTTTCGCGTGGGACACATCGAAAAGAAGATGGGGTTGCACGGATCGCACACCGCGCAGATCTTCTTCGAGGACATGGAGGTCCCAGAGGAGAACGTGCTGGGCCGAGAGGGTGAGGGATACGTCAACGCGCTCAAGATTTTGGCCAATGGCCGGGCGGGGCTCGCGGCGAGGTGCCTGGGGTCGTGCGAATACCTGCTCGACAAATCGTTGGCGTTTGCGCACGAGCGTATCCAGTTTGGCAAGCCCATCTTTGAGCAGCAGATCATCCAGCACTACCTCGCGGAGATGGCACTCGAAATCGAACTGCTGCGCACGTTCGTCTATCGGGTGGCGTGGATGACGGATCAGAAGATGAACGTCATCAAGGAAGCCGCGATGCTGAAACTGTATGGGTCCGAGGTTTACAACCGCGTGGCCGACAAGGCCGTGCAGATTCATGGTGGGCTCGGTTTCATCGCGGAGTATCCCATCGAGCGGTTCTACCGCGATGCGCGCATCACGAGAATCTACGAGGGCACGTCAGAAATCCAGAAGAACATCATCGCGGCGCAGCTGCACAAGGAGTACGAGCGGACGAAGGCGGACGTGTGACGGTTCGAAATCCTATTTCACCTATGAAAAATTTCTGGCGGTCCATCGCACAGCTGTGATAGGATGAGAATGTGTAAACTTGCTGAACGTTGGGGTAATTTCGACGTGGACAGGCCGAGGCGGGTGCGTCTTGTGAGCGCTTACCGGCGAGGCCGCTTCCGCAAGGAACCGAAAGGCACATCGGAGAGGGGTATGTAGCATGGGGAAGCTGGAAGGACAAGTTGCGATTGTGACGGGCGCGGCGCGCGGCATTGGCGCGGCGACAGCGAAGCGATTGGCTGCGGACGGCGCAAAGGTCGCCGTGTTTGACATCAAGGAGGAGCTGACGAAGGACACGGTCGAGGCCATTCGCCAGGCGGGCGGCGAGGCCATCGGCGTCGGGTGCGACGTGACGAAGGCCGACGATGTGGAGCGGGCCATCGAGTCGGTTGTGCAGAAGTGGGGCCGCCTTGACATCCTGGTCAACAACGCGGGGGTCATTCGCGACAACTTGCTCTTCAAGATGAGTGAAGACGATTGGGACACGGTGATGAACGTGCACTTGAAGGGCGCGTTCCTCTGCAGTCGAGCGGCCCAGAAGTACATGGTGCAGCAGAAGTCCGGCAAGATCATCAATCTGTCGAGCACGTCGGCGCTCGGCAACCGGGGCCAGGCGAACTACTCGGCGGCGAAGGCGGGCATTCAAGGGTTCACGCGCACGCTCGCCATCGAGCTCGGGCCTTTCGGCATCCGCGTCAACGCGGTGGCGCCGGGCTTCATTGAGACGGACATGACGCGTGCCACGGCGGAGCGCATCGGCGTGGACTACGAGGCGTTCAAACAGGCTGCGTCGCAGCAGATTGCGCTTCGTCGCACGGGCAAACCGGAAGACGTGGCCAACGTGATCGCGTTCTTCGCGAGCGACGACTCCGCGTATGTGTCGGGACAGGTGTTGTACATCGACGGCTGCCGCCATCGCTGATGATTCGGGCCCATGGTGACGTTCTGGCGCCATGGGCCGCAAGGATCCGAAAAGGAGGGCTCGTGAGTGAGCGTGTTCGACCTGTTCCGACTCGACGGGAAGGTGGCCATTGTCACCGGCGGAGGCCGCGGTCTGGGTCAGCAAATTGCGGAGGCGTATGCGGAGGCGGGCGCGAAGGTGGTGCTCTGCTCGCGCCGTGTGGAGAACTGCGAGGAAGTGGCGAAAGAGCTCTCCGCCGCTGGCTGGGAGGCGGTTGCGCTGCCGCTTGACGTCACGGATCCGTCCTCCATCGACGCGCTGGTGGACGAGGTCATCGCCCGGTATGGGCGGATTGACGTGCTCGTGAACAATTCCGGCACGTCCTGGGGCGCGCCTGCCCTTGACATGCCGTACGACGCCTGGATGAAGGTCCTGCAGACGAATCTGACCGGCGCGTTTTTGATGTCGCAGCGCGTGGCGCGACACATGAAAGATCAGGGCGGCGGTAAGATCGTCAACATCGCGTCGGTCGCCGGCATGCGCGGCTCGCCGCCGGAGGTGTTGGACGCGGCGGGGTACGCGGCGTCCAAGGGCGGTCTCATCGCCTTGACGCGCGATCTCGCCGTCAAATGGGCGCGGTACCGCATCTACGTGAACGCCATTGCCCCGGGATTTTTCCCGACGAAGATGACGCGCGTGGTGCTCGAGCGAGGCGGCAACCTGATACAGCTGCGCACGCCGCTCGGCCGCTTTGGCGGTGAACACGATCTCAAAGGGGCGGCCCTGTTCTTCGCGTCGGTGGCGTCCGACTATGTGACAGGGCAGGTATTGGCGGTGGACGGCGGCACGACTGCGATGTGAGGGTTGCGCCTCGGCGTGAAGGAGAGATAAGCGTGGATTTCTCGTACTCCGACAAAGTGGTGGCGTTGAAGCGAAAGCTTGAGGAGTTCATGGAGGAAGTCGTCTACCCGGGCGAGCGGATCTACTACGAGCAGCTGGTGTCCCAGCCGAGCCGCTGGATGATTCCGCCTATCATGGAGGAGATGAAGGCGAAGGCCAAGGCGGCGGGGCTGTGGAACCTGTTTCTCCCGGACAGCGAGTACGGCGCGGGGCTCACGAACCTCGAGTACGCGCCGCTCGCCGAGGTGATGGGCCGGTCGCCCATCGCGCCCGAGGTGTTCAACTGCAACGCCCCGGACACGGGCAACATGGAGGTCTTGGTCCGCTACGGCACGCCGGAGCAGAAGGAGAAGTGGCTGAAACCGCTGCTTGCCGGCGAAATCCGCTCGTGCTTTTCCATGACCGAGCCGGAGGTGGCCTCTTCCGACGCCACCAACATTTCCGCGAGCATCGTCCGGGACGGGGACGAATACGTGATCAACGCGCACAAGTGGTGGTCCTCTGGTGCGGGCGATCCGCGCTGCAAATTCGCCATCGTGATGGGCAAGACGAATCCCGACGCGCCGAGGCACGAGCAGCAATCCATGATCATCGTGCCCCTCGACACGCCGGGCGTCAAAATCATCCGCACCCTGAACGTCTTCGGCTACGACGACGCGCCGCACGGACACGCCGAGATCGTGTTCGACAACGTCCGCGTGCCGAAGGAAAACCTGATTTGGGGCGAGGGCAAGGGGTTCGCCATCGCGCAGGGGCGCCTGGGTCCGGGGCGGATCCACCACTGCATGCGGCAGATTGGTATGGCGGAGCGGGCGCTCGAGCTCATGGTGGAGCGCGTCAAGGGGCGCGTCGCGTTTGGCCGGCCGCTCGCGGAGCAGGGCGTCATTCGCGAGTGGATTGCCGAGTCGCGCATCGAAATCGAGCAGGCGCGCCTGCTCGTGCTGAAGGCCGCGTACATGATGGACACGGTGGGCAACAAGGCCGCGCAGAAGGAAATTGCCATGATCAAGGTGGTTGCGCCGAATGTGGCGCAGCGCGTGATTGATCGGGCGATTCAAGCGTTTGGGGCGGCGGGCGTGAGTCAGGACACCCCGCTCGCGTACATGTGGACGCAGGCCCGCGTCATTCGAATTGCAGACGGGCCGGACGAGGTGCACAAGCGTCACGTGGCGCGGCTCGAGCTCGCCCAGGGATCGGAGCGGCCCAACTGACCCTCAGTCGACCCGATGCCACCCAAAGGACTCGCGAAGGGAGTCGATGGCGATGATGAATTATCCGCTTCTGCTGAAGTCGCCGCTTTACCGCGCCAAGACCATCTTCCCCGAGAAGGAGATTGTCTCGCGCGGCTACAACGGCGTGTTTCGCTACACGTATCGAGATCTGTATGAGCGCGTCTGTCGGCTCGCGAACGCGCTCGATCGCGTCCTCGGCGTGAAAGCGCTTGAACACGTCGGGTCGTTCGCGTGGAACCACCACCGCCACCTGGAGCTCTACTACGCGGTGCCGTGTTCGCAGCGCGTGCTGCACACCGTCAACATCCGCCTGTTCCCCGAGCAGATTGCCTACGTGATCAACCATGCCGAGGACAAGGTGTTGTTTGTCGACGAGGACCTCCTGCCCCTCATCGAAGCGGTCGCGCCGAAGCTCGCCACGGTGCGGGCGTATGTCGTCATGACGGACAACGAGAAGCTGCCCGACACGAAGCTCGAAAACGTGTACCACTACGAGGAACTCATTCGCCAAGGCGATCCGCACTTCGAGTTCCCGATCTTCGACGAAAACACGCCGGCGCTCATCAGCTACACCTCCGCGACGACGGGCAATCCTAAGGGCGTCGTGTACAGCCACCGCGGCCTGTACCTCCACTGCCTGACGGTGCTCGTCGACGAGCTCGGCACGCGCGAGACCGACGTCACGATGCCCGTCGTGCCCATGTTCCACGTGAACGCCTGGGGGCGGCCGTATGCGGACACCTGGATCGGCGCGAAGCAGGTGTATCCCGGCCCGCGGCCGACGGCGAAGGACCTGGCGGACCTCATCCACAACGAGCGCGTGACGTACTCGGCGGGGGTGCCAACCATTTGGATGGGCATCTTGAATCACGTCCGCCAACACCCGGGCGAGTACGACTTCTCCTGCGTCCGCTTCTTCATGTCGGGCGGATCCGCGCTGCCCGCGGCGCTCACGGAGGCGTACGAGAAGGAACTTGGCGTGAAGCTGTACCAGGGCTACGGCCAGACGGAGACGAGCCCGGTGACCTTCGTCTCGTTCCCGAAGACGAGCCTCGCGCATCTCGAGGGCGAGGAGAAATACCGGCTCCGCGCCAAGACGGGACTCATCCTGCCCGGCCTCGAGATGAAGATCGTCAACGAGAAGGGCGAAGAGGTCGCGCACGACGGCAAGGAGATGGGTGAACTTCTGCTCAAAGGGCCGTGGATCATCGATTCCTATTACAAAGATCCCGAGAAGACGAAAGAGGCGTTCACGGAGGACGGTTGGTTCCGCACGGGCGACATCGCTACCATCGACGAGAACGGCTATCTGCAGATTGTCGATCGCGTCAAGGACCTCGTGAAGTCGGGCGGCGAATGGATCTCGTCCGTGGATCTCGAGAACGCCCTCATGGCGCATCCGGCGGTGATGGAGGCGGCCGTGATCGCCATCCCGCACGAGAAGTGGCAGGAGCGGCCGCTCGCCTGCGTCGTCTTGCGCGAGGGGTACCGCGGCAAGGTCACGAAAGAAGACCTGCAGGCCCACCTGTCCAAGATGGTGGCGAAGTGGTGGCTGCCTGACGACTACGTGTTTGTGGAGGAGATCCCGAAGACGAGCGTCGGCAAATTCTCGAAGAAGACGCTGCGCGAGCAGTACGACAAGGGCGAACTCGTGTCGATGTACTGAACCTTGGCGGAGGAGATGAACGATGGAACTGGCGGATTTCGAGCGGCTGCTTGGGGTTTGGTCGAAACCGGTGCAAAACGAGGTGGAGAAGGGAGCCATCCGCAAGTTCGCAGATGCGATTGGCGACCCCAACCCGCTCTACCGCGACGAAGAGCGCGCGGCCAAGAGCCGGTTCGGGCGCCTGGTGGCGCCCCCGACGTTCAGCCGCACCTTTGACTACGGCGTGATCCCAGGCCTCGAAATGCCGACGGAGGGCCTGATTCACGGCGAGATGGCGTACACGTATCACAAGCCCATCCTCGCGGGCGACGTGTTGTACGCGAGCTTTGCGCTCACGGACGTGAAGGAGCGGGCCGGCAAGCTCGGCCGGATGATCCTCCTCGTCTTCACGTACAAAGTGGAGAACGAAGCAGGCGATCTCGTCCAAGAGGCCAAGTCGACCGTCATCTACCGGCCGGAAGGGGGCAGGGCGCAATGAGCGCGAAGCGGTATCAGCCGGGCGATCACCTCACGCCGCTGACCAAGCCGCCCGTCACCAAGATCCAGCTCGTGAAGTACTCGGGCGCCTCGGGGGACTTCAATCCCATCCATACAGTGGAGGAGTTCGCGAAGGAGGCCGGGCTCGGCGGCGTGATTGCCCACGGCATGCTGACGATGGGCTTCGTGGCCCAGATGCTGACGGACGAGATCGGCGAAGCAGGCGATCTCCTCTCGTTCGGCGTGCGCTTCGTTGACATGGTGCGGCCGGGTGATATCATCACCTGTGACGGCGTCGTCCAAGAAGTCAAAGAGGAAGAAGGCTATCAGGTGGTGACGTGCGACGTCTGGGCGCAGAAGTCGCCAGGCGACGTCCGCGTCGTCCAGGGTACGGCGACGTTCCGCATTCCGCTCGCCTGAGGGCGGGCCAGACTCTTTCGCGGAATGAGGGTGTCCGTTGGACTACCAAGTGCCATCTGTCGCGCTCGCTGCGCGCGTGTTGAAATTGTTGAGCCGGCACAAGTACCGTCAATCCACCCTGACCGAGATCGCCGAGCGGCTCGGCGTCAACAAGACGACGTGCCTTCGCGTGCTGCGGACCTTGGAGCGGGAGGACTTCGTCTCCTACGATCCGCAGTCGCGCCGCTACAGTCTAGGCCCTTATCTCATCCCGCTCGGCGCTCGGGCGGCAGACCTCAACGACGTGTACGCTCACGCACTGGCGGAACTGCATCAGGTGGCCGCCCAGACGGGCATGACGGCGGTCCTTGTCAAGCGCCTCCGGGACGATCGCGTCATTTACATCGGCTCGGCCGAGCCGCCGGGCGACGGCGTGCGCATCGCGGTGTCCGTGGGCCAGCAGTTTCCGGTCTACGGCGCCGCGTTCGGCCGGTGCTTTCTGGCGTATGACGACGAGTCCACGTGGCGTCGAGTGCTGCGGGAGGGCCTGAAGGCCTACACGCCCAACAGCATCACCGACGAGGAGGCGTACGTGCGCCTCCTGCAAGAGGTGCGCGACAAGGGCTACGCCGTCTCCCACGGCGAGCTGTGGCCCGGCATCTCGGCCGTGGCGGTGCCGGTGTTCAATCAGCAAAATAAGGTCGATCTCGTCCTCTCCTGCCTGACGATGACCTCCGTGATGAACGAGGAGGACGTGGAGCGTGCGGTGAAGGCCCTGAAGGAGAGCGCCGCGAAGGTGTCCGCATGGAGCGGATATCAGGGCCGGGCGTAGGCACCCGTTTTGACGGGTGCCTTTTCTTCGTTTGAAGGATTTCAAGGACGGCCAAGGGAGCCGCGAGACCGCCTGCGGCTTGCGTTGGCCATGAATATGCGCCTCTCCGACCCTTTGCGGGCGTTCGATCGCGTCCTGTCCCTGATCCCGGAGGTGCGCGATCCAAGCGAGCGAGAACTGGTCGTCAGCGCGCTTCTGACCATCGGGGAACAGGCGCTTTCGGAGGAACAGCGGCTACGTTTAAGGAGGGAGTTGAGAAACATGTATCGCCTCGTGGATGAGATTTTTGAAGACGGGCGCAGGGAAGGGCATCTCGAGGGTTTTAAGGAAGGGCTGCAAGAGGGTATCGAGAAAGGTATCGAAAAAGGCATCGAAAAAGGTATGGAAAAAGGCATTGAAAAAGGCATCGAGATGGGAACGGCGATGGGCGTGCGCCGAGTCGTGCGCAACATGCTCGAGGCGGGCATGCCGTGCGAGGTCATTGAGCGGGCGACGGGACTCTCTCGCGATGAGATTAAATCCCTGCGCAAGCAGATGAACTGAACCGAGAGGCCAGTCGGCTGAGCCGGCTGGCCTCTTCACGCGCTGGGATGCGCATCAGGCGCGGTCGATCTCGGCCCGGGCATGTTCCACAAGCGCCCGAATGCCGTCGCCGAAGCGGGCGAAACGGGCGTCGGACGTCTTGCCCATCTTGTACCGCACGTAAATCTGCTGCAGGATGACGGCGAGCTTGAACACGCCGAACACATAGTAAAACTTGAGATCGTGGATGGAGCGGCCGGTCGATTCCCCGTACCGCTCCGCCATTTCAGCGCGCGAGTAAAATCCCTCGAGCGTCGTCACGGACGGGAAGAGCGCCTGGAGCGCCGGCGGGTCGGACGGCTCGGTCCAGTAGCTCAGCATGACGCCGAGGTCGAAGAGCGGATCGCCAACCGTCGCCATCTCCCAGTCGACGATGCCGACGATGTCCCGATAGGCGGGCGGGGCAAACAACATGTTGTTGAGCTTGAAGTCGTTGTGGATGACGGTCACGCCCCGCGATTCGGGGACGTGGCCCGCAAGCCACCTCATGACCAGGTCGGCGTGGGGCACGTCTTCATCCGTGCGAGACCGGTGGAATCGCTCTATCCATCCGTCGACCTGGCGGCGCAGGAAGCCCTCGGGTTTGCCAAAGTGGATGAGCCCAGACGCCACGGGGTCCACGGTGTGCAGTTCCACGAGCGACTGAATGGCGTGTTCGGAGACGGCTCGCCCGACCTCCGGCGCGTATGGGAAGCCTGCGGGGAAGGCGTCGTCCAGCGGGAGGCCTTGGCGGTACTCCATCACGAAAAACGGCACGCCGATGATCTGCGCGTCGTCGCAGTACGCGTACGGCTTCGGGGCTTTGGGGAAGTGCGGATGGAGCTTCGCGAGGATGGACGACTCGCGCCCCATGTCGTGCGCGCGCGGCGGAAGGGGCCCGTGCGGCGGACGGCGCAGCACGGCCACAAACGCACCGCTTTGAATGAGATAAGTCAGGTTGGACGCGCCCGTGGGAAACTGCACGGCCACGAGGGGGTCCGCCTCGGCGGGCAAGACGCCTTCGCGCACGAGATACGCGCGAAGCCGTTCCCAATCCAGCTGATCTTCTTCGCGAACCGGCATGACGCCGGGGACGGTGCGGATGTCCATGGGCGAGCCCTCCAAGCCTCGCATCCCAGGCGATGGGTGGCAGAGATTTTATCAATGAAATACAATTTCTATTATGTGAAACGCGAGCGCTGGATGCAAGCGTTTTCTGGGAGGGGCGGTCGTGTTATCGACCTCTGCGGCGATGCGAACCATCTTCATCAGCGACATTCACGGGCACCTGCGCCCGTTTCAGCGGCTCTTGGCGCGGCTTGGGTATCGGCCGGATCAGGACCAGCTCGTGCTCCTCGGGGACTACATCTCCGGCGGGCCCGACAGCGTGGGCGTCCTGCAGTACGTGCGGAGCCTTTGCGCCGACGGGGCTGTGGCGCTGCGCGGCAACCACGAGGAGGCTTTCCTTGGCTGGATGCGAGGCGGCCAAAAACCGCTGGGTCCCGTGCGCGGCTCGCTGTACCGCGCCATCGCAGCGGACACCGCGCTGGCCGCCTTTTTGTCCACGCTGCCGTACACCTGGGAAGGGGAGCGGTGGTTGGCCGTTCACGCCGGGATCGATCCCGACAAGCCCGACTGGCGCCAAACCGCGAAGCGAGACCTGCTGACCATCCGCGAGCGGTTTTATGCGCGTCCCCATCGGGTGGGTAAGCTGGTGGTGTTCGGGCACACGCCGTGCATCGTGCTGCATGGGACGCATGACGTGTGGTATGGTTCGGATAAAGTCGGAATTGACGGAGGTGCGCGTCACGGCGGACAGGTGAACGCGCTCGTCGACGCAGGCGGCGCGTTGACCAGCACGGCTGAGCCCGTGTGACATCCTGCGGCAGATGACCGCGGAGCAGGTGTGGATGCCGCGTAGCCAACGAGAGGGGGCGGTGCGCGTGCTGTTTCGCAGCCCGACGCTCGGCGTGGTGACACTGGAACAGGTGGCGGAGGACGCCATCCAGGAGCGCAGAGAACATCCCCAGGATCGATTTCGGCTGATCATCGGCACGGATTCGCAGCCACATGAGCACACGGCGTCCGCGACCTTTGTGACCGCGGTCATCCTGCACCGCGTGGGGCGCGGCGCTCGCTACTACGTCCACAAGGAGCATCACGAGCACATTCACTCGCTGCGCCAGCGGATGTTCACGGAGGCCTCGCTGTCGCTTCAGGTGGGCGGCCTCCTGAGCGAGATGCTGCAAAAGGCCGGACAGGACTGGCAAATTGAGGTGCACCTCGACATTGGCGAAGGCGGCGAGACCAAGCAGTGGATCCGCGAAATCGTCGCCTGGATCGAGTCGAACGGTTACGAGGCGCGGATCAAACCCGAGTCGTTTGGCGCGAGCAAGGTGGCGGATCGGTACACGAAGTCGTGACGCCTCCCGCAGCCCGCGGCCCACGCATCTCACTCATCCACGCTTCGACGGCCTGCCAGTCGCGCCGCCCCGGCCAAAGCGGCGGATGGCCCGAACCGCCGCAGAGGGCGATCTCGGCCGCTCGCGCGTCTTCGCGCAAGAGGTCAAGGACGCGCGCCGTCGCGCTCGTGTCCCGCGCGGGATTGCCCAACAGCCTCCCGTCCCACCCCTCGTACACCCGCCACGGGATTCCTTTGCGGCGCGTGAGCGCGAAAAAGAGCCCTGGAGAAGCCACGAAACGCGGTGAAACCTGCTCGAAGGCGGAGAGCGGGATGACCTGAGGAAGCAGAAACGGGCGGAGCGACGCCGGAGCGCCCGCGCGGCACACGATGCGCTGCCAGTGACGGTCGAGATCGCCCGCCCGCACGTGGCCACAGACGCCGGTGATGGCCTTGGGATGCCCCAGGGCATCCCGGAGGAGGTCTTCGAGCATCGGGCCAAAGCTCCCCCGCCAATCCGCGTCCACCATCAGCACGGCCGCCGACTCCGGCCAGCGCCGCCACACCTCCATCGCGGCAATCGCGCGGGGGGCGTCGTGCCCGAGCGGCTGCTGAAACTCCACCACGGCGAGTTCCACGCGCACGGCATCCGCCGCGCGCCGCGCCTCTCTCACGGTGCCGTCCGTGCAGCCGTTGGCGCAGAGAACCACCCGCCTGACGCCCGCGCGGGCCATCTGCCGCAGCACGTTGCCAATCCGGTCCACCTCATCGCGCGCCGCCACGGCGCCCGCGACATCGCGCACATCCGCCATGTTTCCATCTCCCGGGATCACGAAGCCTCCGCGCCGCATACCGTAGTCTAGAGCCCGCCAAGGGAGGCGATGACGGTGTGGCACATCGGCGACAAAGTCACGCGTCGATCGTACGGCCACGACATCTGCTTCGTGATTGTGGAATTGGACGCAAGCTCCGAGACCGCCATCCTCAAGGGACTGGACGTCCGCCTCATGGCCGACGCGCCGTTTGACGATCTCGCCCCGGTCACCGAGGAGGACATGCGCGCGTTCGAGGCCATGCGCACGCAGGTCGTCGGGGAGTGCCTTCGCATCATCCGATCCCGCCGCGCTCACGACTCGGAGAAGCGACGGCTCAGGAAGGAAGCCCGGTACCGGGCGAATCCGGACTTCTTTGAGCGCCCCGGCACCGTGCTTCACCTCGACGGCGACGGCACCTACCTGCAGAAGTGCCTCGCCATGTACGAGGAGCTCGGCATTCGCGCCGTCGGCCAGCACGTGGAGGAATCCGAAATGCCGCGAAAAGTGGTGCACCTGCTCGAGACGTATGCGCCGGATATCCTCATCATCACCGGTCACGACGGCGTCATCCGCAAGGGCAAGGACTGGTCCGACATCAAGAACTACCGGAACTCGCAAAACTTCGTGAAGACGGTCGCGAATGCCCGAAAACACGTGCGGAACATGGACGATCTCGTCATCATCGCCGGGGCGTGTCAATCGCATTTCGAGGCGCTCATCGAGGCGGGCGCAAACTTCGCCTCGTCTCCGCAGCGGATCATGATCCACGCGCTCGATCCCGTCTTCATCGCCGAGAAGGTGGCGTTCACGCCGATTCACGAGACGGTCAATTTGTACGACGCCGTGAAGTCCACCTACACGGGAACGGACGGGATCGGCGGGCTGGAGTCGCGCGGCAAGTACCGGCTCGGTCTGCCGAAGTCCATGTACTGAGGCCCTGCGCGGCATCCGGTGTGTCCAGGCCGCGGGCGACGTCCCGACGAAGGCCCGCGGCGGTGCCTCGTGGGCGCCGAATTCCGCCCTACTCGCTGCGGATCCCCGTAAAATACCCATTGACACCGAAAAACATGCGCTGATATAATCATCTGATTTCCTTGACACCCCGTTCCGTGCGGTGATATAATGAAGCGCGGAAAGAGGTGGTGTGTGTTGGCCAGGAATGCGCTCCACGAAATTAAGAAGAGTCTGGATGGACTCGTCGGTGAACGCGTGTTGCTCCGCGCAAACGGAGGCAGGCGCAAAACCATTGAGCGCTTCGGGGTTCTCGAAGAGACGTATCCGTCGGTGTTCGTCGTCAAGCTGGACCCGCCGGACGGATCGTTTGAGCGCGTCTCGTACAGCTACGCGGACGTGCTGACCGAGACCGTCGAGCTGATGCTGTGCAAGAAGGACGGGAACACCACCAAGTTCGTGGTCGAACACTGAACCTCGAAGATGGACCGGGGTCTCTGTGAGGACAGGCCTCGTCACATAGATGGAACAGGATGAAAATGTCCAGGGTGAGGCGAATGGCCTTGCCCTTTTTTGTGGTCGGTAAGGCCGGCACCCGCGGCGTGAAAGCCGCATAGAACACGCCCCTCCTGCGCATTGTAAGGGTGTCGCCTCTGACCCAGGGAGGGATTTGGCATGGCACGGCGCAGAAGCACCATGTCAGATGCGTTCAAGGTGGAACTGGCCAAGGAGCTCGGGTTCTACGACACGGTCCAGCGCGAAGGCTGGGGCGGGATCAAGGCGCGCGACGCCGGAAACATGGTGAAACGCGCCATCGAGATCGCAGAGCAAGCGTTGGCTGAGAAGTCCGGGCAGAGGTGACCGAGGGCGGCTGGGATCATCCCGGCCGCCCTTTGTTGGCGTTCGCATGTTGGCCACGTATTTCGGGAAGAGTAACTGGATGATCTGACCAATCTCTGGGAGGGCGTGCGATTGGGGCAGAAAGGACCTCTCGTCATCATCGGCGGCGCGGAGGACAAGGTGGGCGAATGCCGCATTTTGCGCCGATTTCTCGATCTCGGCGGCGGCAAACGCGCGCGGGTGCTCGTCATCACCGTGGCCACGAAAACCCCGGTCGAGGTGGGCGCGGAATACGTGGATGTGTTTCACCGCCTCGGGGTGGACGACGTGCGCACGTTCGACGTGTCCACCCGCGATGCCGCGAACCGCGACAGCGCGGTTCAGATGATTGCGCAGGCGACGTGCATTTTCTTCACGGGGGGAGAACAGGAGCGCATCACGAAGCTCCTGGGCGGAACGAAGGTGGATTCGGCGCTGCATGAGGCGCACCGGGGCGGCGTCGTGCTCGGCGGGACGAGCGCAGGCGCCTCCATGATGTCGAGCACCATGATTGTCGAGGGCGAGGGCGAGACCAATCCCCGCCCCTCTATTGTGCGCATGGCGCCCGGCATGGAGTTTCTCGAGGGTTGCGTGATCGATCAGCACTTTGCCCAGCGCGGCAGACTTGGCAGGCTGCTGTCCGCCGTGGCCCAGTACCCCCACCACCTGGGGCTCGGCATCGACGAAGACACGGCCGTCGTGGTGCACGAGGGGCAGGTGCTCGAGGTCATCGGCCGCGGCGCGGTGAGCGTCGTCGATGCAGGCGGCGCCACCTATTCCAACCTCGACCGCATTCGCCGGGACGAATCGCTGGCGCTTTGCGACGTGAAGCTGCACACGTTGCCGGAGGGCTGCGGGTTTTTGCTCCACGAGCGCAGGCCCATTCCCGACTTTCCACACTGGCTTCGCCAGAAGGAGCTATCCTCATGAACATCGTGCGCATTCGCTTCATCGAGGGGCCCAACATCTTCACGTACCGCCCCATTCTCCTGGCCCGGTTGGACCTCGGGCCGTATACAGGCAAAGAGAGCATCGACATCCCCGGATTCGGAGAGCGCCTCTTGCACCATTTTCCTGGTCTGCGTCAACACCACTGCGCCAAGGGCCGGCCGGGCGGCTTCATCGAGCGCCTGGAGGATGGCACCTATTTCGGCCACATCTGCGAACACGTGGCCATCGAAATCGGCCATCTCGCAGGCATTCCGGCCAACTACGGCAAGACCGTGTACGCGGGGCGGCCGGGGCTGTACGACGTGGCTATCGAGTGTGCGTCCTACCCCGCGCAGCGCCGCGCGCTCGAGGCCGCTCTCGACGTGGTGACCTCGCTCGCAGAAGGTCGCCATCCGGGAAATCTCGATGCCCTGATTCGGGAAATCGCGAGGCTGTACGAGGACGACCGCCTCGGCCCGAGCACGCAGGCCATCGTGGACGCGTGCCGGCGGCGCAACATCCCCGTCCGGCGACTGCAGGCGAGCTTCCTCGAGCTCGGCTACGGCGTGCACCGAAAGCGCATCGAGGCCACCCTCACCGACCGGACATCGTGCGTCGCGGCCGACATCGCGAGCGACAAGGCGCTGACCAAGCATCTGCTCGAAGAGGCAGGGCTCGCCGTGCCGCCGGGCGGGGTGGCGACGGACGAGGACGAGGCCGTTCTCCTCTGGCGCCACCTCGGCGGTCCCGCCGTCGTCAAGCCGCTCGACGCGCGCCAAGGGCAGGGCGTATCGCTGCGCCTCGAGTCCGACGCTGAGGTGCGCGCCGCATTTCGCGAGGCCAACCGGTACGCGCCGGAGGTCATTGTCGAGGCCTACGTGCCGGGCGAGAATGTGCGCGTGCTGGTCGTCGAAGGCCGCGCCGTCGCTGCGTCCGTGCGCGAGCCCGCGTACGTCGAGGGAGACGGCGTGCACACGGTCCGTGAACTGGTCGATCTCGTCAACCGCGATCCGCGCCGCGGCGAGGGCCACGAGAAGCCGCTGACCAAGATTGCCATTGACGAGATCGCGCGCCAAGTGCTTCTGCGCCAGGGTATGTCGCCCGAGTCCGTACCGCAAGCCGGCGAGCGGGTGGCGCTGCGCGAGAGCGCCAACCTCTCGACGGGCGGCGAGGCGCGCGACGTGACGGACGTGTTGCATCCCTCCTACTTGCGCATCGCCGAGCGGGCCGCCGAGGCCGTGGGGCTCGACGTGTGCGGCGTCGATCTCGTCGTCCCCTCGCTCACCGCACCCGCGGACACTGGCGGATGGGCGGTGATTGAGGTGAACGCTTGCCCCGGCATTCGCATGCACGAGCACCCGTCGAGCGGCTCGCCGCGCCGGGCTGCGGAAGCCATTGTGGAGTCCTTGTTTCCGGCCGGATCGGACGGCCGGATTCCCATCGTGTCCATCACGGGAACCAACGGCAAGACGACCACGGCGAGGCTCGTCGCCCACGGGTTCGCCCTCGCCGGGAAGACGGTCGGGCTCACGACCACCGGCGGCGTGTACATCGGGGGAGAGTGCGTGCTAAAGGGCGACACGACGGGGCCCAGGAGCGCGCGGCTTGTGCTCTCGAACCCGCGCGTCGAAGTGGCCGTGCTCGAGACGGCGCGCGGCGGGATTGTGCGCGGCGGGCTCGCCTACGATGTCGCGGACGTCGGGGTCATCACCAACCTGTCGCTCGATCACGTCGGCCAGGACGGGCTCGAGTCCATCGACGACATCGCCTTTGTGAAAGCGCTGGTCGGGGAGTGCGTCCGCGACGACGGCGCGGTGGTCCTGAACGCGGACGATCCCCGTGTCCTCGCCCTGGCGCCGCGCTTTCGCGCGCCGCTCGTGCTCGTGTCGCAGGTTCCGGAAAACCCGCACGTCGCGCGGCACGTGCAGGCAGGCGGCATGGCGGTGGTCATTTCGGACGGTGTGCTTTACGAATGGCAGGGCGGCGCGCAGCGGCCCATCCTCGCCGTCGAACAAATTCCTCTCTGCCTGGGCGGCCTCGCGCGCTTTCACGTCGAAAACGCGGCGTTGGCGGCGGCCGCCATGCGCGCGGCGGGGCTACCCGTATCCACCGTTGCCAAGGCGCTCGCGACGTTTTCTCCCGAGCAGAACGCCGGCAGGCTCGAGATGTACGTGCTCCCGAACGGCGCGCGCGTCGTGCTGGACTACGGCCATAACCCGGCCGGCTTCCGCGAGGTTGGGCGTTGGCTCCAGGCGCTCGCCTGTAGGCGCCGCGTCGGTGTGGTGGGTGTTCCGGGGGACCGGGCCAATCACGTCGTGGAGGAGGCGGGGCGTGCTCTCGCGCCGTGGTTCGACGAATTCATTGTGAAAGAGGACGCTGATTTGCGCGGGCGGGCGCCCGGCGAGATCGCGCGCCTCTTATCTTCGTCCATTTTGAGGGCGTGTCCGGACAAAAAGGTAGCGGTGATCCTGGACGAGCGAGAGGCCACACACATCGCCGCGCGGGGGCTCGGGCCGGAGGACATCGCCTGCGTGTTTTACGAGCGGCTCACGCCGCTCAAGGAGGCGCTTGAGGAGCTCGGCGCACGGCCGTGGCACAAGGTTGTGGCGGAAGCCGCGGGCGAGCGGCTCGCCATGCTGTGATCCTTGACAATGTCTTGCCGCCTCGGCATGCTAATCCTAGTCGAGGTGGGGCGCTTTGTTGTTTCAACGCGCGTACGCGAAGATCAACCTGACCCTGGATGTCCTTGGGCGCCGCGACGACGGCTATCACGAGGTCGACATGGTCATGCAGACGGTGGACCTGTCGGATGTCATCTGGCTTGAGGCGCGAGACGACGGCGAGATCACCATGGAGAGCACGTCGTCCTCGGTGCCAATGGACGAGCGGAACCTGTGCGTGCAGGCAGCGCAGGCGTTCAAGCGCCGCACGGGCTTTCCGGGTGGCGTGCACATTCAGCTGGAAAAGCACATTCCTGTCGCCGCGGGGCTCGCCGGCGGGTCGAGCGACGCCGCGGCTGTTTTGCGCGGGCTAAATCAGTTGGCAGGCGCGGGGCTCTCCTTGGACGAACTCGCGGACATCGGCGCGGAGGTGGGATCCGATGTCCCCTACTGCGTCCATGGCGGGCTCGCCATCGCGCGCGGGCGGGGCGAACGCGTGACGCGCTATCCGCACGTCCCGGCCATGTATGCGGTGCTGTTGCACCCGCGCCTCTTCGTCTCAACTGCGGACGTCTACCGCGGCCTTGAACCTTCCGATTTCAGCTCGTCCCCGCGCAGCGAGGAGATGGTGCGCTGCCTGGCGGAAGGGGACCACGAGCGGGCGGTTGCGCTCGTGCACAACGCCCTGGAGCGCGTCACCCTCAGCCTTTATCCGGAGCTGCGGGCGCTCAAGGAGCGGGTGACCTCCATCGCGCAGCGGCCTGTGCACATGTCAGGGTCGGGGCCCACGATGTTCGTGCTGACGCCGGTTCATACCCACGCGCAGCGGCTGTACAACGCGCTCCGGGGTATCATGAAAGACGTATACGTGTGCCGGTTTGTGGGCGGCTACGCCCAAGCACACGCGCGCAGCTAAGGAGGCGGGCCATGCAGCGGCATGAACGGCTCATCCGGCTGACCCGCCGGCTCCTCGAGCGCCCCATGGCGCCCATTGGCATCTCAGCGCTGGCCGAGGCGTGGGGCGTGGCCAAGTCCACGCTGAGCGAGGACGTGCAGCTCGTCCGCGAAGTGCTCGCCGATGACGGCGCCGGCAGGGTGGAGACGCTCGTCGGGGCTCAAGGCGGCGTGCGCTTTGTGCCCCAGGTGGATCGGGAGCGCGCCGAAGCCTTTCTGTGGGATGTTGCGCGCCGGCTCGCCTCGCCGGATCGCGTCATCGCGGGCGAGTTCCTGTATGCGTCGGATGTGTTGGGCGATCCGGACGTGATCGACACGGCGGGCGCCATGGTGGCGAGCCGATTCGCCCACGCGGGCGTCGAGGTGGTGGTGACGGTCGAGACGAAGGGGATCCCGCTCGCCGCGAGCGCCGCGAGGTACCTGCACGCGCCGCTCGCGATCGTCCGGCGCGAGCAGCGCGTGACCGAGGGCGCATCGCTCACAACGCACTACGTGTCCGGGTCGGCGAAGCGCATTCAGACCATGTCCTTGAGCACCCGGCTCGTCCCGCGGGGCGCCCGGGCGCTCATCGTGGACGACTTCATGCGCGCGGGAGCCACGGCCCGGGCGGTGGCCGAGCTCATTGGCGAGTTTGGCGGCGAGGTCTGCGGCACGGCGGTCTTTATGGCCACGTCGCAGCCCGCGCAGAAGATGGTCGCGGATTACGTGGCGCTCATCGAGGTAGGCCCGGTGCGAGAGAGCGGTTTTGAGGTTCGCCCCAATCTCGGCGCGCTGGCTTGGCGCGCTACCCATGTCGATTGAGGAGGTCTTGTCCATGCAGATCATTCACACGGATCAGGCGCCGAAGGCCATCGGCCCGTATTCTCAAGCGGTCCAGGTGGACCGATTCGTGTACACCTCCGGCCAAATTCCGCTCACGCCTGACGGCGAGATGGTGCAGGGCGGCGTGAAGGAGCAGGTGGAGCAGGTGTTCCGCAACCTGGACGCGGTGCTCACGGCGGCGGGCGCGCGGCGCAATCAGGTCGTCAAGGCCACCATCTTCATGACGGATCTCGCCGAATTCCAGGTGGTCAACGAGGCGTGCGAGGCGTTCTTCGGCAGCCATAAGCCTGCTCGCTCGACGGTGCAGGTGGCGGCGCTTCCACGCGGCGCCAAGGTCGAGATCGAGCTCGTCGCCTACCTAGGTGAATGAGCGCCAAGCGGAAACAGAGAACGAGGTCGAATTTTTGAAAAAATGATGACGGTCCGTGCAGGAGTTTGCCGCCCGGATGTTGAATTGGTCGTGCAAGACAGATGTGACCAATTCGCGACATCAGGGTGGTGAAGAGGGTGCAGATCACCGATGTAAGGCTTCGCCGGGTATCGAGTGAAGGCCGCATGAGGGCGATCGCGTCCATTACCATCGACAGCGAGTTCGTCGTCCACGACATCCGCGTGATCGATGGCAACAACGGCATGTTTGTCGCGATGCCGAGCAAGAAGACGCCGGACGGCGAGTTTCGGGATATTGCGCATCCCATTTCGTCGGCCACGCGCCAGAAGATCCAGGAGGCCGTCCTCGCGGCGTACTATCGCGCGCAGGAGGCGGAAGCCGAGAACTCGCAGCCGCTTCGCGACTCGGCCATGTGAAGCTTGTGTGAAAAGTCCCTGGCGAAAGTCAGGGCTTTTTTGTGATCGCGGGCCTGTCAAATTGAAATGCACCCCCCCATCGGGTACACTTTGGGGCGACAAGATTTGTGGGAGCGCAAATACACGGCGCGCTCGGAGGAGATATTGCATGGCGCAAACCGCTGTCGTGCTGGCCGCGGGGCACGGCACACGCATGAAATCACAGACCCACAAGGTGCTGCACCCGGTATGCGGGAAGCCCATGATTCACCACCTGTTGGACAGCCTCCGCGAGGCGGGGATGGGGCAAGTCGTGGTGGTGGTAGGACAACATCGGGAACAGGTAGAGGCATCCATTCGCGGCCGCGCGCAAATCGCGGTCCAGGAGAAGCAGCTCGGTACCGCAGACGCCGTACGGGCGGCGCTGCCGCTCGTCCCTTCCGATACAGAGACGGTGGTCGTCTTATACGGGGACGCCCCGCTCATTCGGCCGGAGACCATTTTGCACCTCATGCGGCTGCGCGAGGAGAACCGCGCAGCCTGCGTCGTGCTTGCGGCGGAAGTCGCGAATCCGAAGGGGCTCGGCCGCGTCTTTTTGAATGAGCGCGGCGAGATCGAGCGCATCGTCGAGGAGAAGGATGCGACGCCGGAGGAGCGCGCGCACAGGCTCATCAACACGGGGATCTACGCGTTTCGGCGGGACGCGCTGGAAGCGGCCCTGCGCGAGGTCAAGAACGACAACGCGCAGGGGGAATATTACCTGACGGACACGGCGCTCATTCTCTCTCGCCGCGGCGAGCGCGTCATCGCCCACATCGCGGAGGACGAAGACGAGATTGCGAGCGTGAACAATCGCGCGGAGCTCGCGCGCGTCGAGGCCATCTGCAGGCGCCGCATCCTCACCCGCTGGATGATGGAAGGGGTCACGGTGGTGGATCCGAGCGCCACGTACATCGAGGCGGACGTGGAGCTCGCGCCGGACGTCACGTTGCTCCCGGGCACGATGCTCGCGGGCCGCACGCGCATCGCGACGGGCGCGGTCATCGGGCCGCACACGCGGCTCGTGGACACCGTCGTCCGCGAGGGCGCGCGCGTGCAGTACACGGTGGCGGTCGAGGCGGTCATCGGCGAGAATGCCGAAGTCGGGCCGTTTGCGTACCTGCGCCCCGGCGCGGAGATTGGGCGGCGGGTGAAGATTGGCGACTTCGTCGAGGTAAAAAACAGCCGCATTGGCGATGACACCAAGGTGAGCCACCTGGCGTACGTGGGCGACGCCGACGTGGGCCAAAATGTCAACGTCGGCTGCGGGGCCATCACCGTCAACTACGATGGCGAGCACAAGCATCGCACGGTTATCGGCGATGACAGCTTCATCGGCTCGAACGTGAACCTCATCGCGCCGGTGACCATCGGCAAGGGCGCGTACGTCGTCGCCGGCACGACGGTCACCGAGGACGTCGGCGACGACGGCTTTGCCATTGGCCGCGTCCCCCAGACCACGAAGCCGAACTACGTCCGGGCGTGGAAGGCGCGCAGGCAGAATCGGAATCCGGAGAAGGGCGGGAACCATTGTGGCCATTGACGCCGACTTGAAGCTCGTCACGGGAAATGCCAATCCGACATTGGCGCAGGAAATTGCCGACTACATCGGAGTCCCGCTGGCGGACTGCCAAGTCGGGCGGTTTTCGGACGGCGAGGTCCGTATCCGCCTGGGCGAGAGCGTGCGCGGCGCAAACGTGTTCATCATTCAACCCACGAGCCAGCCAGTCAACGAGCACCTGATGGAACTGCTCATCCTGATGGACGCGGTCAAGCGCGCCTCGGCCCGCACCATCAACGTCGTGATTCCGTACTATGGGTATGCGCGCCAGGATCGCAAAGCCCGCGCGCGCGATCCCATCACGGCGAAGCTCGTCGCCAATCTCCTGCAGACGGCCGGCGCGAGCCGCGTCATCTCGATGGACCTTCACGCCGGCCAGATCCAGGGCTTCTTCGACATTCCGGTGGATCACCTCATCGGAATGCCCATCCTGGCGGACTACTTTCTGGACAAGCAAATTGAGAACCCGGTGGTGGTGTCGCCGGACATGGGCGGCGTCACGCGCGCGCGCGCGTTTGCGGAGCGGCTCGGCGCGCCGCTCGCCATCATCGACAAGCGGCGTCCGGACGCGAACGTGGCCCAGGTGATGAACATCATCGGCGACATCGAGGGCAAGACCGCCATCCTCATCGACGACATGATTGACACCGCGGGGACCATCACCGCGGGCGCGGCGGAGCTCTTGAAGCGGGGGGCGCGCGGCGTGTACGCGTGCTGCATTCACCCGGTGCTCTCGGGACAAGGCGTGGAGCGCCTGCAGAACTCCGCCATCGAAGAGGTGGTCGTCACCAACACCATTGCGCTGCCCGAGCACAAGCGGATCGACAAAATCAAGGTGCTGTCGGTGGCGGAACTCATCGCGGAGGCCATCATCCGCGTGCACACGCAGCGCTCCGTGAGTCAGCTGTTCGACTGAGGAGAGACGGATCTTGAAAGTCATCGTGGGACTCGGAAATCCGGGGCGCGAATACGAGCGCACTCGGCACAACGCCGGGTTCATGGCCATCGACATCTTGGCAGAAAAGCTCGCGGTGCGCGTGGATCAGGCCGACTTCCACGCGCTCGTCGGCGACCTGCGCTACGCGGGTGAGAAAGTTCTGTTGGTGAAGCCGCACACGTATATGAACGTAAGCGGCCTTTCCGTGGGTGAGATTGTCCGCTATTATCGGATCGATCCGGCCGAGGACCTCATGGTCCTCTACGACGACATGGACTTTCCGCCGGGCGTCGTGCGCCTGAAGGCGCAGGGGTCGGCGGGCGGTCACAACGGCGTCAAGTCCATCATCGAGTCGCTCGGCACGGAGAAGTTTGGGCGCGTGCGCATCGGCATCGGCCGGCCTCCGAAAGGCGCGCCGATTGTGCCGTACGTGCTGGGAGCGTTTTCACCGGAGGAAGCGCCGCTCGTCCGCCGGGCGCTCGAGACGGCCGCGGAAGCCGCGCTCTACGCTGTCGAACGCGGGTTTGCCGAGGCCATGACTCGTTACAACGCGGCGGCGAGGGCTTGACGCGCCGCCGCGAGCGGTGGAGGTATGGGAAGCGCATCTCGTCTCCATACTATGGGGAGACTTGTCTGACCCATGTCTGACAAAGGGGCGATCCCGATGCGCTTCGAATACGTCTGCCGCTACTGCAGACAGAAAATTGGGGCGGTGGAGGCGCCGCACTGGTCGCTCGGCGACGCGATGGAGCGGCTTGGCTTGCACCATCTCGAGCCGGAACACCAGTGGGACGTCATCCGGCCCAGAGACAACCAGTTTGAGATCCAGACCGTATGCGACGCCTGTGAGCAGGCCGTCGCCATGCATCCCGAGCTGCTGTTGGAAGGAAGTATCATACAATAAATCCAGGTACATGCGTGTGCTGGGAGGGGGAAAAGGTGAAGGGTCTCGTCGAACTTATGGCCGCGGACGGGGCGCTTTCGTCCTTCGCGGACGGGATAGGGCCGCGGCGAAACGACATGCTCATCACGGGTGTGACCGGCGCCGGCCGGCAGCTCGTCATGGCGGCCTTGTACCACCTCCGCAACCGCCGTCTCCCAGAGTCGATGATCGTGGTGACGCACACGGCCAGTCACGCGCAGACCATCTGGGAGGACTTGAAGGAGTACCTGCCGGATGCGCGCGTCTACCTGTATCCCGAGCGCGACAACGCGCTCGTCGATTACCTGGCCTCGTCGTCCGACGTGCTGGCGGATCGGCTGCAGGTCCTAGAGGCCCTCGCGCAGGAGGGCCCTGTTGTCGTGGTCACCACCCTGCTCGCGGCCTGGCAGCCGGTGACGAAGCGGAATCACTTTCTCCACTCGCGGGTGCGCCTTGCGGTGGGAGAGACCAAGCCCATCGACGACGTGGTGGCGCAGCTCGTCCGCGGTGGTTACGAGCGCGTGAACCTCGTGGAGAGCCGCGGCCAATTCAGCGTTCGCGGCGGCATCCTCGATGTGTATCCGCTCGACCACGATTTGCCGTACCGCATCGAGTGGTTTGACACGGACATCGACTCCATCCGCACGTTCGATCCGGCCACGCAGCGCTCTCAGGACAAGCGGGACGCCGTGTCGTTTGGCCCCGCGTTTGACCTGATGCTGCCGCAACCCGTCGCGGACAAGGTGGCGGATGAACTCGAGGTGCGGCTCGAAGCCAGGCTGAAGACGGTGACGGACGCGGCGCTCAGGGATCGGCTGGAGCAGTCCATCACTGCCGACATCCGCAAGCTGCGACAGGGTCAGCCGTTTGCCGGCGTGGCGCGTTATCAGCTTCTGTACCCGGATCACGCGGACACCTTGTTCGATCACGTCCCGCAGCCCGCGTTCGTCTGCTTCGACGAGACGGCGCGCATCCTGGAGCGGGCGGAGGTGCTCGAGAAGGAGTTTCGCGAGTGGCTGTCCGGCGCCATCATGCGGGGCGAGGTGCTCTCGGGCACGGTCGACGCCATTCACTACGAGGCGAAATTTCAGGAGTTGAATCGGCCGAAGGTCCACTTTGCGACGTTTGCGCACACGAGGGGCAGCCAGCGCTACCAGCAGGTGCTCAACATCTCCGCGCGCAGCATGCAGAATTTCCACGGGCAGATAAACGTGCTGAAGCAGGAGCTCGCGCGCTGGGAGAAGGCGCACACGCAGGTGGTGTTTGCGGCCGCGACCAAGGAGCGGGCGGATCACCTCGCGCGCGTGTTGGACGACTACCGCATCCAGGCGGACCAGGTGGAGGTCTTCACGCCGGGATCGAAAGTGCCGCAGATCGTCGTGGCCAACCTGTCGAGCGGGTTTGAGTTGCCCATGCACCGCATCGCCGTGATCGTCGAGAGCGAGGTGTTCACGGCGAAGCGCAAGCATCGCCAGACGCGGGCGCAGGTGTCCGACGCAGAGCGCATCCGGAGCTACCAGGAGCTGAACGTCGGCGACTACGTGGTGCATGTGAATCACGGCATCGGCCGCTACATGGGCATCAAGACGCTCGAGGTGGACGGACGGCGCAACGACTATTTGTACTTGAGCTATGCGGGCGGCGACAGCCTGTACGTGCCGGTGGATCAGATCGACCAGATCCAGCGCTACATCGGATCGGGCGAGAAGGAGCCGAAGCTGCACAGCCTGGGGTCGAGCGAATGGCAGAAGACGAAAAACCGCGTCAAGAAGTCGGTGCGCGACATCGCGGGGGATCTCCTCAAGCTCTACGCGAAGCGCGAGGCGACGCCCGGTCACGCGTTCTCGCCCGACACGCCCTGGCAGGCGGACTTTGAAAACATGTTCCCGTACGAGGAGACGCCGGATCAGCTTCGCGCCATCGCGGAGATCAAGCGGGACATGGAGAAGCCGCGCCCGATGGATCGGCTCCTGTGCGGCGACGTGGGCTACGGCAAGACCGAGGTGGCGATGCGCGCGGCGTTCAAGGCCGTCATGGACGGCAAACAGGTGGCGGTGCTGGTGCCGACGACGGTCCTCGCCCAGCAGCACTACGAGACGTTCAAGGAGCGGTTCGCTGGATTCCCCGTGAAGATTGAGATGCTGAGCCGCTTTCGGACGCGCAAGGAGACGCAGGAGGTGTTGAAGGGCCTCAAGGAGGGGACCATCGACATCGTCATCGGCACGCACCGGCTGTTGCAGAACTCGGTGCAGTTCAAGGACCTGGGGCTGCTCATCGTCGACGAGGAGCAGCGCTTTGGCGTGACGCACAAGGAGAAGCTGAAGCAGCTGCGCGCCAACGTCGATTGTCTGACGCTCACCGCGACGCCCATCCCGCGAACCCTGCACATGTCCATGCTCGGCGTGCGCGATTTGTCCATCATCGAGACGCCGCCCGAAAACCGGTTTCCGGTGCAGACGTACGTCGTGGAGTACAACGAGGGCCTGGTCAAAGAGGCCATTGAGCGCGAACTCGCCCGCGGCGGACAGGTGTACTTCGTGTACAACGACGTCCAGACCATTCACCGCATGGCCGAGCGCGTCCAGTCGCTCGTGCCCGACGCGCGCGTGAGCGTGGCGCACGGCCAGATGGCGGAGGCGGAGCTCGAGCGCGTGATGCTCGACTTTCTGGAGGGCGAGTACGATGTGCTCGTCACCACCACCATCATCGAGACGGGGCTCGACATTCCGAACGTGAACACCTTGATTGTGTACGACGCCGACAAATTCGGCCTCTCGCAGCTGTATCAGCTGCGCGGCCGCGTGGGCCGGTCCAACCGGATTGCGTACGCATATTTCACCTACCAGCCGGCCAAGGTGCTGTCGGAGGTCGCGGAAAAGCGGCTGGCGGCCATCAAGGAGTTCACCGAGCTCGGCAGCGGCTTCAAGATCGCCATGCGCGACTTGTCCATCCGCGGCGCGGGTAACCTGCTCGGCGCCGAGCAGCACGGCTTCATCAACTCGGTCGGCTTCGACATGTACACGGAACTTCTGCAGCAGGCCATCCGCGAACTCCGCGGCGAGCAGCTGGAGAAGCCCGTGGAACCGACCATCGACGTGCCGGTCGAGGCGTATATTCCGGACAGCTATATCTCCGATCCGTCGCAGAAGGTCGCCATGTACAAGCGGTTCCGGGCCATCCAGGCCGTGTCCGAGGCGGACGATCTCGAGGACGAGCTCATCGACCGCTACGGCGATCCGCCCCAGGAAGTGCGCAATCTGCTCGACGTGACGAGGCTCAAGAGCCTCGCGATGCAGGCGCACGCGGATCACATCGCCACCCAGGGCGCCGACACGACGATCCGGTTCCCGAACGAGAAGCAAGCGCCCGTCGAATATCCGAAGCTCCTGTCCATGGCGGTCAAGCACAAGGCGCAGGTCACCTCGCGGCCGAACGGCATGGTGTTCGTGGCGTTCCGCACGAAGGGCCTGGAGGGGGACGAGATCGTCCGGAAGCTCATCGCCTTCTTGGCCGACTACCTGGAGATGATCCGGCAGTCGAAAAAGCAGGAAGAGGTGGCGGGCGTCTGAGCCCGCCGGGGCGGCCCTCATGGCTTGGTTGGTGCATAGAGGATCTGGGCGAGTCGCATAATACAGTCACGTCGGATTCCGTTGCGCCAAACTTCATGAGGGTGAGGGATCTTTTTGAAAGCCACAGGCATCGTGCGGAGAATTGATGATCTCGGTCGCGTGGTGATTCCGAAGGAAATTCGACGGACGTTGCGCATTCGCGAAGGCGATCCCTTAGAGATATTCGTGGACCGCGACGGCGAGGTCATCCTGAAGAAGTATTCGCCCATCGGTGAGCTTGGGGACTTTGCGAAGGAGTACGCCGATTCGCTGGCCGAAAACACGGGGCATATCGCAATGATTGCCGATCGCGACGTGATCATCGCCGTGTCAGGGGCGCAGAAGAAGGAGTTTCTGGACAAGCCTGTGAGCGAAGACGTCGAACAGGCCATGGAAGAGCGGAAGACGGTGCACAATTCGACGGCAGGGGAGTACGCCATCGTGCGGGACCGCCCAGAGCGGTTCGGCGCGCGCGTCATCGCGCCCATCATCGCTGCGGGCGATCCGATTGGTGCGGTCATCCTCGCCACCCGCGACGAGAGCGTGCGGATGGGAGAGACCGAGGTCAAGCTGGCGGAAACGGCCGCCGCCTTTTTGGGGAAACAAATGGAGCAATGAACAAGTGCCATCCATAAAATAACATACCTTCATGAGGTGTGCAAGTGCGACTCGGATGCATGGGTGCCATCGATGCCAGTCTGGGCCGGCTCTCTCGCGCCGCCAACGGTCTCCCGCGCTGAGGGATCCAGAGGGGTGCGGGAGGCCGTTTTTGCGCGCGGCGCGCGTCTGCCGGGCGCATCACTTTCGGCGCGGATCTGGAGCGGTATACTGATGGCGAAGGCAACTCATCAAACCGGTCTGCGATGGAGGGGTACGCGGATTGAGCATGCTGCACATCGTTGGATTGGGCCCCGGGGACCCAGACAGCATTCCGCTCGGCACGTACGAGATCATGCGGCGCGGCTTTCCGGTCGTGCTTCGCACACAGGAACATCCGGCCGCCAAGCGGCTTCAGGAGCTGGGCATCGCCTACGAGACCTGCGACCATCTGTACGAGGCGTGCGACACGTTTGACGCCGTCTACGAGGCCATCGTCGCCCGCCTGCTCGAGCTCGCCCAGGACCATCCGCACGTCGTGTACGCCGTGCCGGGTCACCCGCTCGTCGCCGAGCGCGCGGTGCAGATGCTGTTGACGCGGCCGCACCCGGGCGTCGAGATTGAGATTGGCCCAGGGCAGAGTTTTCTCGATCTCGCCGTGGCCCGGGTCGGGATCGACCCCGTGGAGGGGCTTTTGCTGCTCGACGCCTTGGCGCTTCGGCACGACCAGCTCAACCCGCGGCTGCACACCTTCATCGCGCAGGTGTACGATCGCGCCGTGGCGAGCGACGTGAAGCTCACCCTCATGGAGCTCTACCCGGACGAGTACGAGGTGGTGATGATCCGGGCGGCCGGCGTCCGCGGCGAGGAGCGGATCGAGCGCGTGCCGCTGTACGAGATCGACCGCCTCGCGTGGGTCGATCACCTCGCGACGCTGTACGTGCCGCCCGCGAAGGACCCCGCCGTGCTGTACCGGGACCTGCACGAGGCTCCGCGCATCGTCGAGGTGCTCCGAGGGCCGAACGGCTGCCCGTGGGATCGGAAACAGACGCACGCATCGCTGCGCAAGTATGTCATCGAGGAGGCCTACGAGGTGGCGGACGCCATCGACGAGGGGCATCCGGATCACCTCGTCGAGGAGCTTGGGGATTTGTTGCTGCAGATTCTCCTTCACGCGCGCATCGCGGAGGAAGCGGGCGAGTTCACGCTGCGCGACGTGTTCGAGGGTCTCGCGTCGAAGCTGGTCCGCCGCCACCCGCACGTGTTTGGCGACGAGGTGGCGAAGACGGCGGACGATGTTCGGGGCATTTGGGAGCAGGTAAAACGGGATGAGCGTAGAAATGAAGAGCGTGAAGAGAGCGCCTTGTCAGGCGTGAAGCTTGCCGGGCCGGCGCTCGCCGTGGCGCAGGCGGTCCAGAAGGCGGCGGCCAGAGTCGGGTTTGACTGGTCGGACGAGGCCGACGTATGGCAGAAGGTCAAAGAGGAAATGAATGAACTTGACATCGAGCGACGTCGGGACCCACGGGATGCCGCCAAGCTCGCCGCGGAGGCCGGGGATGTGCTGTTTGCTGTGGTCAACCTGTGCCGGTTTCTGGATCTCGACGCCGAGGCCGTTCTGTCCCAAGCGACGCGCCGATTCGTCCGCCGGTTCCGGTATGTGGAGGAACGGCTGCGCTCCAATGGGGAATCATGGGAAACCGTGTCTCCCCAAGCGCTCGACGCGTACTGGAACGAGGCAAAAATCGCATTTTCACAGTCGAACTAGCAGGATTCCCGGCGAGAAGAACGAATAACATTCCCGACATTCCCACGAAAGGGGTATCGCACGCGTGAACAAGATGGAACTCATCAACCGTGTCGCGGAAAAGACCAACTTGAAGAAGAAGGACGCTGAGAGTGCGGTCAACGCCGTGTTCGAAATCATTGAAGAGGCTCTCGCCAACGGCGAGAAGGTGCAGATCATCGGCTTCGGCACGTTTGAGACGCGTTCTCGCGCCGCGCGCTCGGGCCGCAACCCGCAGACGGGCGAGGTCATCGAGATCCCGGCTTCCACGGTGCCTGCATTCAAACCGGGCAACAAGCTCAAGGAAGTCACGCGCTGAACCTTGCGACTCGATAAGTTTCTCAAGGTGTCCCGCTTGATCAAGCGGCGCACCCTGGCCAAGAAGATCTGCGATGCCGGGCGCGTTCTGGTGAACGGCCGCCCCGGCAAAGCGGCGACGGATGTGGCCGTGGGGGACGAGATCGTCATCCAATACGGCAACAAGACCGTGACGGTCGTCGTCAAGCGTCTCGCGGACAATCCGCGGCGGGACGAGGCGGCTTCCCTTTATGACATGGTCCGCGTGGAACCGCGCGCGGGCGACGTCGACGAAGAGTTTGTCGACGACGAAGCAGAGACTCCATAAGCCCGGTTCGGGACCGGTCCGGTGGGCCGGTCTTTTGTCATTTCCGCATGAGGTTGCGGCACGCGGCGGTGGTGTGTGCAGTGGCGTGCGAGGGCGGCACGCGGCGGCGTGCGGGCAGAACCGGGCGGGCGACGCCCCCGGCGCGTTCGAGCGGAGGATGAGGCCCACGCGGGGCTGTCCGGGGCCGGGCGTTGGGTCTACATGTCCACCCTTCGTCATACACTCGGAGCGACAGGATGGTTGGAGGTGTGGGCATGGATCCGGCCGAGGGACACGATGTGCACATCCTCGCCAGGCGGGAGATTGAGGTGACCGGGGTCGAGCGGCTCGAGCGATTCGATGCGGCGGCGTTCCTCATCTCGACGCGCGCGGGCCATCTCAGCGTCGAGGGGAAATCGCTCGCCATCAAGGCGTTCGACCGG
This sequence comes from Alicyclobacillus sendaiensis NBRC 100866, assembly GCF_001552675.1. Taxonomy (GTDB): domain Bacteria; phylum Bacillota; class Bacilli; order Alicyclobacillales; family Alicyclobacillaceae; genus Alicyclobacillus; species Alicyclobacillus sendaiensis. Next base: position 18,474 of record NZ_BCRQ01000014.1, on the reverse strand, counting down.
CAGGCCGGCGTCATTCGTATCGAGGGCGAGATCGGCGCGCTGATCTACGGCGATCATCGCCGCGCGGCGCGGTGGGGGCGGCTTGGGCGATGAACGCGGGGCAGAACGTCGCCTACGTGCTGTGGATGCTCGCCTCAGGGGCGGCGATGGGCGCGGTGTTCGACTGGTACAACACCATCTCCGGCGGCTTTCGCTGGCTCCGGCGCCTGCGCCCGCTGTGCGATCTCGCCTTTTGGTTGGCGGCGGCCGTGGGCGTGTATCTGCTCACGTTCCGGACCATCGACGGCGAATTCCGGATCTGGACGCTCGTGCTGCTCGCGGTGGGCTACGGCCTGTACCGCCTGACGCTCAGGCGGCGCGTCGTCCGCGGGGCGTTTGCCGTCGTGGCCGTCCTTCGCTTCGTCGCGAGGCTCGTGCGCCGCGCGCTGGAGATGGCCGTCGTCTGGCCGCTTCGGCTTGTGGCCCGGCTGCTCATGGCCGTCGCGGTGGCGCTGTACCGCGTGGGCGTGATGGTCGAGAACGCCGCGTGCCGCGTGGTGGCCATCGCCTTTGCCGTCGTCACGTTTCCGGTGCGCCGCTACGTCCGCCGCGACGCCGCGTGGCGAAAAAAACTAGCCGCCTGGCAAGAGGATTTATGGCAGCGCGCGTCGAATTGGTTGATCCAAAGCCGCTCGGTTCGTTGACGCGCCTTCCGAGGAGCGTCGGCGTGCCAGGAGGTGAAAATCTCACGGAGGAGCGTTTCGCCATGCGAGCAGTCGAGTCGCGCACGCTCATGAGCGCCAAGCGAGAGCCCGAGCGGAAGCGCCGGACCTTTCCCGTGCGCATCCGGTACGTGGCCACACTCGCCGTCTGCGCGTGGGCGTTCTTTTACTTCTGGCATGCGGAACGTCCCCAATTGCGCCAACTCACGGCGGAGAACGCCAAGCTGGAGCGACAGCTGACTTCGCTACGGGCACAGGAGCGCGCGTTGCAGACGGAGAAGCAACAATTGAACAATCCGGCGTACATTGAAAAGTACGCGACGGAGCATCAGAACCTCGTGATGCCCAACACCGTGCCGTTCGATTTGCAGTCGCCGTCAAAGTCGCATTGACGTCGCGGGCGTGGGTGAGTCGAAAGGGCGCTAGGCGGATATCCTACGGATGAGCGGAGGTGGCCGCCGGGCTTCACGCCGTTTGTCAGGCAAGCCGTTCATCGGATTCTTTTTGTTCAATCGGACAGGGAGGAACAAGCAACTTTATGGCCATTGAGGTCGGGAGCAAAGTGACGGGCAAAGTGACGGGAATCACGCGGTTTGGCGCGTTTGTCACGCTGCCCGAAGGCGAGACGGGTTTGGTGCACATCTCCGAGATCTCGGACGACTACGTCCGCGACGTCAACGACTATCTGAAGGTCAACGACGAGGTCACCGTCAAGGTGCTGAGCGTCAGCGGAGATGGGAAAATCGCCCTGTCCATTCGCCAGGCCAACGAATCGTCGTCTGGCCGCACGCATCGCGGAGGATCGCGAGGGGGTCAGCGCCAGGATCGGCGCCAAGGATTTGAACAGATCATGAACCGATTCCTCAAGGATAGCGAAGAGCGCCTTGCGCAGCTCCGGCGGAGCGAGGCCAAGCGCGGCGGCCGCGGCGGCCGGCGCGGCTGAACATGAGCCTTGGCCGCACCTTCCGGAGTGCGGCCCGCTCGGGCAAAAACGTGGTAAACAAGCACCGGGTTCGCGGATGGGCCCGGTGTTTTCGCGTCAACGGACATCGTGTGCGCGTTTCGCGCTGGAGAGGAGAACGGCTGTGCAGGGCGACACCTACTATCTCGAATACGAGCTCCACGACGGCACCCGCGTCTTTCTCGCCTTCGACAACGAGAACGATCGCGACGGCTGCCACATCTCGCTGGATATGTACAAGGCCCAGCTCGGACCCATCACGCAAGAGGTGCTGGACCGGATTCTGGGCAAATTCCACGGCCGGATCGCCGGCTTTCCCGGCTGACGCGCTTGGCAGACCGGGCCGCGCCAGGGCGCCAAAGTCGCGCCGACTGGATGCGAAGTGCTGGTCTGTGGCGCCTCTCACGGTTCGGCTTTCGCATCCGTCTGGCGATACCGGTAATACGCCTCGTTCAGCATCACGATGGCCTTGCGATCGCGATGGAGGAACGCTCGCCTGAGTTGACTCTGAAGCCATTCCGGCATTCCACATCACCTCGCTCATCGCCAGTTGTATGTAGTGTACGCGGCGGGGACAAAAATGGCGCCCAGAAATTCGCGCGCAAGGCGCGTTTTGCGATCCGCCTCGAGGCGCCCCGTGACCTGGGGCCGAGATCGCGTCCCGGCTCGTGCGCGCCGCGACATCGCGTCCTGACGCAGCGGCCCCACGCCTCGTCCGCGCCGCCGGGCTACACCAGCAGATCCAACCGGCTTTGCACTTGTTCGACAATCACCCCCGCCTTCGACAAAAGCTCCAGCGCGTACGGATCCGGGCGATACTCGAACTCGTAAAACACGCGCCGGATCCCTGCCTGAATGAGGCTCTTCGTGCACGTCAGGCAGGGCGTGTGCGTCACGTACAGATCCGCGCCTTCAGCCGCAATGCCAAAGCGCGCGCACTGCAAAAGTGCGTTTTGCTCCGCGTGAATCACCCGGACGCAGTGCCCGTCCACCACCTTGCAGCCCACGTCCACGCAGTGCTCGTCCCCGTGGATGCTTCCGTTGTAACCGCTCGCGATGATCCGCTTGTCCCGCACGATGACGCACCCCACCTGCAGCCGCGTGCACGTGGATCGCGCCGCCATCACCCGCGCCTGCGACGCGAAGAAGCTGTGCCAGTCCATCCGCTCTCGTTTCGTCTCCATGTCGATCACACCCTTCCCGTGCCGAACGTTGTCCGGAATCCTCGAAAACTTTCCTGTCGCCGCAGACGCGGTTTGACAAAATCTGCAGTTCTGCCTGCCCTATAATGGCCATACACATGGATGAAAGGGGACGGATGTATGGTCGGAAAGCGAACACGGAGCGGGCCGAAACCCCGTCTTGCCGAGCCGAACCAGATGGCGCGCTCCAAACCTGGTGTTCACTTCACCCTGCGGGCGTGGCGCCGCGCCCTGCTCATCGGCGCGCTCGCGTTCCTCCTCGGTCGCGCCTCCATCGATCACGCCGTGGCGCCGTTTGCCCTCGCCTATTTCGCCGTCGTCATGGCGCTTGCGGGCGAGCGCCGCGCGTGGCCCGCGTACGCCGGCATCCTGGGCGCGTTCACCACGGGCCTGGAAGGGGGTCTCGAGCTCGCCGCGGCCATCGTGCTGTACAAGCTCGCGCACCGCATCATCTTTCGCCGCAAGAATCCAGATATCATCTGGGCGCCCGTCCTCGCCGGCGCCGTCGGCTTCCTCGTTCACCTCGCCACGTTCGGGACAAGCCTGACGTTCGCCGAGGGGCTGCTCGCCTTCAGCCAGGGCGCCCTCGTCACCATCTTAGCGCTCATCTTCCTGCAGTGCATTCACCTCTTCCTCGGCCAGGAGCTCACGCGCACACTGCGCTACGAGCAGGTGATGAGCGTCGTCATCCTCATCGCGTCCGTCATCATGGGCTTTGACGGGCTCGCCGTCCACGGCGTTCCGCTGGCGCTCGTGGCCATCGACTGGATTGTGCTCGTCCTCTCCGCCACCGGCATAGGCCCCGCCGTCTCGGGCGCGGTCGCCATCAGCATGCTGTCGCTCTTGAGCCACGAGGCCTCGCTCATGGAGGTGGCCGTGCTCGGCTTCATCGCGCTCATCTGCGGCCTGATGCGCGACGCCAACCGGTTTGCGGTGGCCGCCACGTTCGTCGCCGGGGTCGGCGTGCTCACCCTCGCCTACGCACACGCCTACGCGCCGCTTTTGGCGCAGATGACAGCCGCCGGCGTGGCCTCGGTGCTGTACCTCCTCACGCCCCGGAGCCTCTTTGCCGAGCTTCGCTCCTTCGTGCCCGGGACGCCTGAACATTCCGCCGACGAGCGCACGCGCGCCGAGCGGGTGCACGCGCTCATGACGGAGAAGATCCACGAGGTCAGCCAGATCTTCGAAGAGCTCGCCGACACCTTCGCCGACGTGAGCGGCAACGACTACCTCCTGATGCGCGATCTCGTCACGCAGACCATCCAGAAGACGCGCGACAGCGTCTGTTCGCTCTGCCCGCGCCAAACGCTCTGCTGGGGCCGCGAGATGCTGCAGACCTACAACGCCATGAAGCACACGCTCACCAACATCGAGGCCGCGAACGGCCGCCGCGCGGCGCCCACGCCCGAACTCCGGGATCGGTGCATTCGCCTGGATCCCATGATGAGCACGCTTCGCTACAACCTGGATCTCACGCGCCGCGACTACAAATGGTTGAAAAAGATGATAGAAGAGCGGAAGCTCGTGGCGCATCAGCTGGCCGGGGTGGCGGACGTCGTCCGCGCCATCGCGAGGGAGCTCGAGATGGAGCACAAGACGCTCCTGTCGGATCGCGAGAAGATTGTGAGCGCGCTCGAGGAGCTCGGGCTCTACGTGGACGACGTGCGCATCATCAGCCTCGAGCCGGGCCGCGTGGAGATTGAGGTGGTGCAGCCGTCCGAGAGCGCGCACGAGACGTCCGCGCGCATGATTGCGCCGCTTCTCTCGGGCATCCTGGGCGAGCACATCACCGTGGCGAAGCTCTCCGTGCCGCCCCACGGCGGGCCCTGCACGGCGACGTTCGCCTCGGCGCGCCAGTACCAGGTGCATTCCGCGGCCATGGCCATCGCCAAGGACGGCCGCCCCGTCTCCGGGGACACCCATACGGCGGTCGATCTCGGCAACGGCCGCTACGCCCTCGCCATCTCGGACGGCATGGGCAATGGCGAGCGCGCGAAGCAGGAGTCGAAGTCGGCCATCGACCTCCTGAAGCGGCTCATGAAGGCCGGATTCGACGAAAAGCTCGCCGTGCGCACCATCAACTCCGCGCTCGTACTCCGGTCGCGCGAGGAGATGTTCACCACGCTCGACATGGCCGTGATCGACCTGTTCCACGCCAAGTGCGAGTTTCTGAAGGTGGGCTCCGCGCCGAGCTACATCAAGCGGGGGCAGGAGGTCATCAAGGTCACGGGCAACAGCGTGCCCATCGGCATCCTCGAGGAGATTGAGGTGCAGACCATCGAGGTGCAGCTTCTCCCGGGCGACGTGCTCGTCCTCGTGTCGGACGGCGTGTACGACGCGGTTCCGGAAGGCGCGGAGGGGGACGACTGGGTGCAGCAGGCGCTCGCTCAGATCCGCTCGACGGATCCGCAGACGCTCGTGGACGAGCTCGTGGCCATGGCCGTGGAGGCTTCGCACGGCAAGGTGCGCGACGACATGACGGCCGTGGCCGCCGTCATCGAGCGGTACCAGGAGCAGTGGGCGGCCATCCGGCTGCCGAACGTGCCGAGCCTTCGGTCGGCCGAGCGCAAGCGGCGCATGGCGTGACGCGGCGCAACGGATTCTATCAAGCTTTTGGGAATGAAACGGTTCCACCTCGGCGATACTGGCGACTAGCAAGTTTCGCGGAGGTGGATTGTTGTGACCAGGGAAGCGACCATCCGGCAGATTCTCGTCATCACCGACGGGTGCTCGAACATCGGGCCAGATCCCGTCGAAGCCGCGCGCAGGGCGCATCGGCACGGCATCGTCGTCAACGTCATCGGCATCGTGGCGAGCGGCGACGCAGGCGCGCAGGGCTATCAGGAGGCGCACTCTATCGCCGACGCGGGCGGGGGCATGTGCCGCATTGTGCAGCCGGCGGACATCTCGGCCACCGCCCAGATGATGACGCACCAGACCATGCAGATGACGCTTCAGCAGGTGGTCAACCAGGAGCTCCTCGCCGTCATGGGCAAGTCGACGGAGGATCTGCCGCCCGCCGATCGCGCCCGCGTCATGCAGGTGGTGGAGAAGCTCGAGGACGAGGTGGCGCTTCACCTCGTCGTCTGCCTCGACACGAGCGCCAGCATGCGCGACAAAATTCCGACCGTGCGCGAGGCGGTGCGCGATCTCGCCCTGTCGCTCAAAGTCCGATCCGGCCCGCTCGCGGTGAGCGTGCTCGCGTTCCCCGGCAAGGGCGAGGAGGCGACGCGGCTCGTCCAGCCCTTTTCGGCCGAGGTGAACGTCGCGGCGCTCGAGGCGGAGCTCGTGGCGCGCGGCGGCACGCCGACCGGCCCCGCCATCGATCACGCCGCCAACCTTCTCCTCTCCTACGCGCGCCAGGCGGAGGACGACGGGCCGCGGCGTGAGTTCGGATGACCGCTTCCCGCCCCCTTCCGCCCGGCACGTGGGTGGTGGGCAAGTGGACCAAGCGGCGCTGGCGAGTTCAGGGCGTGCTCGGCACGGGCGCGAACGGCGTCGTGTACGCGGTGGAGCGGGACGACGGGCTCAAAGGCGCGATGAAGGTGTGCGAGACAGCGGGCCAGGTGGCGTTCGAGTGGTCTCTGTTGAACCTCGTGCGAGGGCCGGGATCGCCGCTTCCTGCGCCCCAGCAGATTGACGACTCCGACCGCCCCGGCGCCCGCTACTTCTATGTGATGGAGCGCATCTCCGGAAAGCCGCTCGACAAGGTCTGGCCGACGCTCGCGCCCGCCGTGCGCAAGGAGATCATGCTGCGCGTGGTCGATGGGATTGCCAGGCTGCATGCCACCGGCCACGCGTTCTGCGACGTCAAGCCGCAAAACGTACTCGTGCAAGCGGCGAGCGGCGAGGTGCGGTTTGTCGATCCCGGCGGCGTCACGCCATTTGGCAAAGCCGTGCGCCAGTTCACGCCGACGACGGACGGCGCCTTCTTCGGGCTCTGCGACAGGCGGGCGAGCGCCGCCTACGACGTGATGGCTGTGGCGCTCATGGCCGTATCGCTCGAAGTACCGACGCCAGCGAATTTGTACCAACTCCCGCCGGAGAAGCGGCGGGAGTGGCTGTGGCGCGCGGTGGCCGACCAGGTGGACGGCGCCTGGCGCGGCGTGTGGGGCCGCGTGCTGCGCCTTGAGATCCGGGACGCCGAGGCGCTTCGCGCCGCCCTCTCGCAGGTGCGCGTCAAGGCGGAAAAGGCGGACGCGCGCCCTCGCGACTGGACGGCCGCGTTCATGTGGGCGAGCGTCGCGAGCGCCGTGCTCACGACCGCCTGCGCCTGGGCGCTCTACCTCCGGCTCCTCTGAGCTCCTGCTTGCGGCGTCTTCGACGGGCGGCCGCGCTTTGCTACAATGTAGGCAGTAAGGGTTGCTGCGCGTGCGCGGCGGCCCACACGGGGAAACGGCGGGAACCTCTTTGGAACGAGCGCGGAATCTTCTCACGCACGTGATTTCCTTCTTCCAACAGCATCATCTCGGGACCGCCCACGCGGTGTTAGGCGTCTCCGGCGGCGTGGACTCCATGGTGCTTTTGCACCTGTGCCAGCGCGCCTTGGCGGAGACGCCGCGCGCCCTGGGCGGTTTTTCTGTGGTCCACGTGCACCACGGTCTGCGCGAAGCGGCGGATGGCGACGCTCGCTTCGTCGAGCGGTACTGCCGGGATCGCGGCATCCCGTGCGAGATTGCCCGCGTGCGCGTGGAGGATGTGCGTGGGGAAGGGGTGGAGGCGGCGGCTCGGCGCGCGCGCTACGAGGCGCTCGCCGAGCGAGCCCGGGCCACTGGCGGCGTCATCCTGGTGGCGCATCACGCGCAGGACGAGCTGGAAACCTTCATCATGCGCCTGCTGCGCGGCGCGGGGCCCGGGGGGCTTGGCGCGATGCGCCCGGAGGCGGAGATGAACGGCGTTCGCGTCTTGCGGCCGCTCTTGGCGGTGGAGAAGGGCGAGATCGAGCGGTACGCGGCGGCGCACGGCGTGCCGCACGTGGATGATGAGACGAATGAAGACCCTAGGTTTTTCCGCAACCGCGTGCGGCAAGTCGTCATCCCGGCGCTTCGCGCCGTCGAGCCCCGCGCTGAGGAGAAAGTGATGCAGGCGCTCGAGCTTTTGTGGGCGGAGGACGCGTACATGCGCGAGATGGCGTTGGAGGCCGCGCGCCGCCTCGCCGCGCGGGGCGACGACGGGCGCATCGCCTTCTCCGCGCACCGCCTCGCGGAACTTCACGTTTCTTTACAACGCAGGGTGATTCACATACTATTGAATTGTTTCTCCGCGCGCGAGTGGACATGGGCCCACGTCGAGGCGGTTCACCGCCTGGCTTTCTCGGGGTCATCCTCAGGAGAAGTCCACCTCGCGGCGGATGTGCGGTGCGTCCGATCCTACGATACCCTGTACATAGGTCACCCGCCGAGCGCCGTCCCCGCGCAGGAGGCGGTTGTGGCGTGGGATCTCCTGGCGGCGCCAGAGGCGCGCGTCGGCCATGGTGAGGCGCGCTGGCGGTTTCGGCGGCTGCGCGTCGCCCATCCGGCATCTGCCCGCATGCCCTCGCCCTGGTGGCTTCTCTTGCCCGCGGACGTGTCCCGCGCCGAAATTGTCACCGGAGTGCCGACGAGCGAGCGGGTGCGGCTCTTCGGCGGGCACGGAACCAAGAAGCTACAGGACGTCTTCACCGACGCCAAGCTGCCGCGGGAATGGCGCGCGCGCTGGCCGATGCTTCGGGTGGGAAAGGACATCGTCTGGATCCCCGGCATCCTGCGGTCCGGTGCGCACCTATGGCGCGGCGGGCCCGCCATCGTCATCCGGGCGCGCCCGCCGGCCGGGTGTCCACGCGGGCTCGGCGGGCGGTAGAGGCGGAAGCCGAACATTTCACAGCGGACATGGGGAGGCACTCATGCATCCTGATCTGGAGCGTATCCTGTTCGATGAGGAAACCTTGCAGGCCAAAGTGGCTGAGATGGGAGCGACGCTGAGCCGAGACTACGCAGGCAAGACGCCTCTTCTCATCTGCATCCTCAAGGGCGCGGCGCTGTTCATGGGCGATCTCGTCAAGCGCATCGACGTTCCGGTCGAGATCGACTTCATGGCGATTTCGAGCTACGGCCAGTCGACGAAGTCGTCCGGCGCGGTTCGCATTCTGTATGATCTCGAGCGCCCGGTCGAGGGGCGCGACGTCATCATCGTGGAGGACATCGTGGACACGGGCCTCACGCTCGCGTACCTGCGCGACACGATGATCCGGCGGCAAGCGGCGAGCGTGAAGATTGTGTCCCTGTTCGACAAGCCGAGCGGGCGGAAGGTCGACATCCAGCCGGATTACTTCGGCTTCACGGTGCCGGATGCGTTCATCGTCGGCTACGGCCTCGACTACGCCGAGCGGTATCGCAACTTGCCATACGTGGGCATCCTCAAGTCTGACATCTATGCGACAGGTTGACGCGCGTCTCCCTGGCGGGCGTCTTTCTTGCTAGGAACGCCCATCCCGGTATGGTACAATAGTCGCGCCGTAACCGAGAGGAGGTAAGGCATGAACCGTTTTTACCGGAGCGTTGTCCTGTACGTGCTGATCCTGTTCGTGCTGATCGGCGTACTGAGATACCTCACCGGCCCTGAGCAGGTTCGCGGGCCGATTCCATATAGCCAGTTCATTCAATATGTGGAGCACAACCAGGTCACGGGCACGCTGCAGGTCACGCCCGAAGGCCTCACCGCGACCATCGACGGGACCCTGAAGAACGGGGAAAAGTTCGAGACCCGGGCTCTGTACGACAACAACCTGGCGCCCTTCCTGCAGAGCCATAACCTGTCGTTCAACGTGATTCCGCAGCCCCGCGGAAGCGTATGGCTCTCGCTCCTCGAGCAGGTGGTTCCGTTTGCCTTCCTCTTCATCCTCATGTTCATCCTGTTCAACCAGGCCCAGGGCGGCGGCAACCGGGTCATGAACTTCGGCAAAAGCCGGGCTCGGATGTACACCGAGGACAAACGAAAGGTAACGTTCGCGGACGTCGCAGGGGCTGATGAAGAGAAGGCGGAGCTGGAGGAGATTGTCGAATTTCTGAAAGATCCGAAGCGATTCACTGCGCTCGGCGCGCGCATCCCGAAGGGCGTGCTGCTCGTGGGCCCGCCTGGTACCGGTAAAACGCTGCTTGCGCGCGCGGTGGCGGGCGAAGCCGGCGTGCCGTTTTTTAGCATCAGCGGCTCCGACTTTGTCGAGATGTTCGTCGGCGTGGGGGCTTCGCGCGTGCGCGACTTGTTCGATCAGGCGAAGAAAAACTCGCCTTGCATCATCTTCATCGACGAGATTGACGCCGTGGGGCGGCACCGCGGCGCGGGACTCGGCGGCGGGCACGACGAGCGCGAGCAGACGCTGAACCAGTTGCTCGTCGAGATGGACGGCTTCTCGGCCAACGAGGGCATTGTCATCATCGCGGCCACCAACCGGCCGGATATCCTGGATCCCGCGCTCCTGCGCCCGGGCCGGTTTGACCGGCAGATTGTCGTCAATCGCCCGGACGTGAAGGGGCGCGAGGAAATCCTGCGCGTGCACGCTCGCAACAAGCCGCTTGCGCCGGACGTGAACCTCGAGATCATCGCGAAGCGCACGCCGGGGTTCACCGGGGCCGACTTGGAGAACGTGTTGAACGAGGCGGCCTTGCTTGCGGCCCGGAAGAAGCAGCGCGAAATCACCAACGCGGACATCGACGAGGCTATCGATCGCGTCATGGCCGGGCCGGAAAAGCGCAGCCGCGTGATGAGCGAGAAGGAGCGCAGGCTCGTCGCCTACCACGAGGCGGGCCATGCAGTGGTGGGCTACTTCATGCAGCCGGATCGCACGGTGCACAAGGTCACCATCGTCCCGCGCGGCATGGCGGGCGGCTACACGCTGAGCCTGCCGAACGAGGACCGGTATTTCATCACGAAGCAACAGATGCTCGACGAGATCTGCATGACGCTCGGCGGGCGCGTCGCGGAGGAGATTGTCTTCGGCGAGATCTCGACCGGCGCCTCGAACGACCTCGAACGCGTCACGAACATCGCGCGGCAGATGATCACGGAGTACGGCATGAGCGACAGGTTGGGGCCGCTCCAGTACGGAAGCCGTGCGGGCGGGGCCATCTTCCTCGGGCGAGATCTGCAGGGCGAGCCGAACTACAGTGATCAGGTGGCGTACGAGATTGACCAGGAGATGCGGGAGATTGTGGAGACGTGCCACGAGCGCACGCGGCGCATTCTGACGGAAAAGCGCATGGCGCTCGACGCGCTGGCGGAGCGGCTCTTGGAGAAGGAGACGCTCGACGGCGAGGAAGTGAAGGAGATTCTGGAACGGTATCGGTGAAGAGAGGCCTTCGGGCAAAGGGAAGCGGGGTGCGCCATGGGCGTGGCGGCATCCCGCTCTTTTTTGTGCGCCGGAGGAGGCGGCGATGGGGCGGCGGGGCCCGGTGCGCGGGTGGTACGTTGCGGTTGGGCGGCGCAGGGCAGCCGTCGCGAGTCCGGGCGCGGACCGACGGCGCCTCGCCCTCAGCTCGTGGCGTTCAGCGCGGGATAGCCGGCAGGCGGATGGCCGTCCTGGAAGCCGTCGACGGTATAGACCGCCGGGCCGACGATTTCCTCGCCGCGGACACCGCCTTTGTCGAGCACGGCCGCCACTTGGACGAGCTGATTCCAATATCCGCTCGGCTGGTTGAACTCGGCGTACACGTTGCAGGTGGCGTGCGGCGGAATCAGGACGCCTGCGCTTGTGAGCGGCCTCGCGCTTTTTGGATAACCGCCTGGCACATTGGCCTGATTTAGTTCGTAGCCGGTCTTGGAGAACCGAAATCCTCCGGCCGTTTCAAGGCCGAGGAGTCGAATCGGAGTGCCGGATGTGTTGGCAAACTGCATGTCAAAGGAATGTACGGTGTGGGAGAGATCTCCAGATTCTCCTCCGGGGACGATGCGAGCGTCAAGCCACGAGACCGGGTGTGCTGCGACGCGGGTGTACGCCTTGCCGAGATCGAACGATTGCTCGCCAGTTGCGAGATCCATGTGGAGGCGAACCGGACTCGCCTGAAACGCGCCCGTCGCGCGAACGGTCCATTGAAGCCTGTATTGATAGAACGCTGGGTTTTGACTCGCCTGCACACGCACAGGAGCAATAGGCTCGAGCACGCTCGATTCAAGCGCCGCCCCGCGGAGTTGCAGTCGTGCTTCGTTGTCAGGATTGACGATGTTCACCTCCACATTGACCGTTCCACCCGGCGCAGTGACGACAGAATACAGCCACTTGTTGAAGACGGTCCATTGATCTGGCGGTGCGCTCGGGTGCCCGCAGCCGGTGGCGAGGCCAGCGGACAGGGCGGCGACAGCAACACAGGTCCAGGTGCGAGCGCGATTCACGTGCGTCCCCCTTATCTGAGCGTTTACCCGTGTTATACATTCCGTTCGTGCGCCGCGCATGAGTCCTGGGACCCATTTCGTGCTAGCCAAGCGATAGCACTCGAATGGCCTTCGTGCCTTTTCTGACGCTGCGCCGCGGCGAAATCTGTGAGGCGAAAGCAGGATCTGAGCCGCCTCGCCTTGAATGAAGATAGGGTGTTTGGCTCAAAGGGATAGGACATGCGGAGGGATGCGCCCCGTGAGGTGGGTGGCCACACAATACGTCAAACCAAATTCCATTTTGGCACAGCGCGTGCCGGACAAGCGGGGCCGCACCCTGCTCGCGCGCGGCGTGGTCCTGACGGACAGCCTCATTCGCCGCCTCATGGAGCTCGGCGTGCGGGCCGTCTGCATCGAGGACCGGGCCACGGAAGACATTGTCGTCCGCGAAGTGGTGCGGGAAGAGACCAAGGTCCGTCTGTTTGGCATGACGTACGATACGCTGCATGAACTCGCGGTCACCCAGTTTGCCCCGCACGTGCGGGCGTTTCAGATTCGAAAGATGTTCACGCCGGTGGTGGAGGACGTGATCGACGAGCTGCGCTCGACCGGGGCCGCGGCGGATCACTTGAGCACGGTCTATGTGCAGGACGGGGAACTCTTCCACCACTCGGTCAACGTGATGTTTTACGCCGTGACGCTCGGGCTGAAGCTCGGCCTGAACCGCCACGACCTGATCGATCTCGGCATCGGCACGCTCCTGCACGACGTGGGCAAGCTCCGGCTGGATCGGAAGATCCTGCAGAAGCCGGGCCGGCTCACGGAAGGGGAATTTCGCATCATTCAGCAGCACGCGCGCATCGGGTACGATATCCTGATGAGGCAGGGCGATATCTCGGCGAGATCGGCCGTAATTGCCCTGCAGCATCACGAGCGGCTCGACGGAAGCGGCTATCCGGACAGGCTCGTGGGCCGGGACATCCACCTGTTCAGCCAGGTGGCGATGGTCGCGGACGTCTACGAGGCGCTCACGGCCAACCGCGTCTACCGGCGCGCGTTTCTCCCGCACGATGCGCTTGCCATCCTGGAGAACGACACGGCGCAGGGCAAGCTGCCGCAGCGCGTCATGGAGGCGTTTCTGGCCACCGTCTCCCTGTACCCGCTCGGTATGTCCGTGCGGCTGTCGGACGGGACGCTGGCGGTGGTGGTGGTGCCTTCGGCCCGCAACCGGCAGTATCCGGTGGTGCGCGTCATCGAGGATGCAGACGGGCGCCCGGTGGAACCGTATGAGATCGATCTCGCCCATGCGCGGGACGTGCACATCGCCACCTGCGAGGCGTGAGACAAGGCGGCGGGCTCGTTGGCCCGCTGCGCACGGGGGAATGGATATGACAAAAGACCGCGTCATTCGCGCCATCGCCCGAGACGGGCGGGTGCGGGTCATCACCTGCCACACCACCGAATTGGTGCGCGAACTCGCGCGGCGCCACCACACCTGGCCGGTGGTCACGGCGGCGCTCGGGCGCACGGCGTCCATCGCCGCGATGATGGCCACGCTGCTCAAGAACCACGAGTCCATCACCGTCAAGATTGAAGGGGACGGGCCGATTGGCTACCTGGTGGTGGAGGCGCTGCCTTCAGGCGACGTGCGCGGGTATCCGGGGAATCCGCACGTGCACCTGCCCCCAAACCGCCAGGGCAAGCTGGACGTGGGGGGCGCCATCGGGCGCGGGCATTTGTACGTGGTGCGGGACACAGGGCTGAGATCGTACTACACGTCATCCAGCGAGCTCGTCTCGGGCGAGATCGCGGACGACTTCACCTACTACTTTGCCACGTCGGAGCAGACGCCGTCCGCGGTGGGTGCGGGCGTGCTCGTCGGCACGGACAATGTGCCCATCGTGGCGGGCGGCTTTCTGATTCAGCTCATGCCGGGGCACACGGAGGAAGATGTTGCCTACGTAGAGTCGCGCCTCGCCGAGGTGCCGAGCGTCACCGGTTTTCTGGAGAAGTATCCAGCGGCAGATGCGCTCCTGTTCAAGCTGTTCCCGGACGCGCATATCCTAGCCATGCAGGACGTGCGTTTCCGCTGCAAGTGCAGCTATCCCCGCCTGCGCGACGTGCTTTTGAGCCTCGGCGCCAAGGAGCTCAGGGCCATTCGCGACGAGCAGGGCCAGGCCGAGCTCACGTGCCACTTCTGCGGCAACGTGTACAGGTTCGGGCGAGAGGAGCTGGACGAGATCATCGCCGAGATTGAACAGCAGGGGGTGGGCGCGCCGTGACGGTGGTCATGGGGATTTTGAACGTGACGCCGGACTCCTTCTCGGACGGGGGCCGGTACCTGGACCCGGATGCGGCGGTGGCGCGCGCGCTCGAGATGGAGGAGGAGGGCGCGGGCATCCTCGACATCGGGGCCGAGAGCACGCGCCCCGGGCACACGCCGCTCGCGCCGGACGAGGAGTGGCGCCGCCTGGAGCCGGTGCTGAAGCGGCTCGCCGGGCGCCTTCGGGTGCCCATCTCCATCGACACGTACCACGCCGAGACCGCGCGCCGCGCCGCGCACTACGGCATCGCCATGGTGAACGACGTCTCCATGCTGGGCGATCCCGACATGCCCGCCGTTGTGCGCGATCACGGCCTGCGCTACGTGCTCATGCACACGCGTCGCGAGGTGCTGCCAGGGCTCCCGGTGGCCGCGATGGTGGAGGAGTTGCGCCGCCCGCTCGCGCGGCTCCTTGAGGCAGGCGTGCCCGCGCGCGACATCGTCGTCGATCCCGGCATCGGCTTCGGCAAGACCCGCGAGCAGGATCTCGCTTGCCTCGCCGAGATTCGCCGCTTCCAGGCGCTCGGCCACCCCGTGCTTGTCGGTGCGAGCCGCAAGCGGGTCGTCGGCCACGCCTTGGGCGGCGCGCCGGTGGGGGATCGGCTCGCCGGATCGCTCGCCATCGTCGCGCACGCGTGCATGGCGGGCGTGGACATCGTGCGCGTCCACGACGTGCGCGACTCGGTGCGCGTGGTACGGATGATGGAGGCGATCTTGGCGCATGGCGGACCGTGTGCTTCATGACGCGTACATCGGAGCCGGATCGAACGTCGGCCGGCGCATCGTTCACCTTGGCCTCGGCATCGACGGCCTCAAGGCGCTGGGCGAGATTGCCGCGGTGTCCAAGGTGTACGAGACCGCGCCCGTGGGCTACCTGGATCAGGGCGACTTTTTGAACCTCGCCGTCCACCTGCGCACGCCGCTTGCGCCGCGGGATCTCCTGCACGCGCTCCTCGCCATTGAACGCCGGGCAGGGCGCACGCGCGAGATCCGCTTCGGCCCGCGAACGCTCGATCTCGACCTGCTCCTCTACGACGATCTCGCGCTCGACGAGCCGGACCTTACCGTGCCGCACCCGCGCATGTGGGAGCGCGCGTTTGTCATGGTGCCGCTCGCGGATCTGCATCCCGACCGCCTCGCCCCGACCGGCGAGACGTGGGCGGAAGTCGCGGCGCGCCTTCGCCAGAAAGACGAGGTGCATGAGGTTGGACGGTTTTGGTAGGCGGTTGCGCGCCTTTCGCAAGCTGAAGCAGATGACCCAGGCCGATCTCGCCCGCGCCATCGGCGTGAGCCTCGCCACCATCGGCGGGATTGAGCGCGGCACGCGGCAGCCCTCGGCACGCCTCGTGCAGGCCATCGCGAGTGCGCTTGCGGTCGACTTGGACGAATTATGTGGTCGCGATTGCGCCACAAGGGTACGTTGACAATGTGTGGGGCCGTCTCTATAATGGCGCATAGATCCGCGACTGGCGACTTCGTTTTTCCGAAACAATGGTATCCTGAATGGCTCACAGCGCGCGTGCTGCCAGGGATGGCATGCACGCTTCTCGCTATTCCGGAGCCTTGGAGCACCGACTGGGAGCAAAGGAGAGACAGCCATGGCAGATAAAGAAGTATTGCTCACGCCTGAGGGCCTGCGCAAGCTCGAAGAGGAACTGGAGCTCTTGAAGAGCGTCAAGCGGCGCGAGGTCGCGGAGCGCATCAAGGTTGCTATCAGTTATGGAGATATTAGTGAGAATTCTGAGTATGAGGACGCGAAGAACGAGCAGGCTTTCATCGAAGGCCGCATCATGACGCTCGAGAAGCAATTGCGCAACGCGCGGGTCATCAACGAGGACGAGGTGGACACCAACGTCGTCAGCATCGGATCGACGGTCAAGGTCCTGGATCTGGATCTTGACGAGGAAATGGAGTACACCATCGTCGGCTCCGCCGAGGCGAACCCTGCCGAGAACAAGATCTCGAACGAGTCGCCCGTGGGCAAGGCGCTGCTCGGCAAGCAGATTGGCTCGACCGTCGAAGTGAACGTGCCTGCAGGTGTCATCAAGTTCAAAATCCTTGAGATTAAACGGTAAGCGTATTCCGCGGCAGCGCGCCCGGGTTTTGGCATCCAATTGTGCGGACGAGGACTTGTGCCTCGTCCCTTTGCGTGTCTGGCGGAGTTTGGCGGCTTCCATCGCGCGGCGGGGCGCCGATGGACGGGCGCGGCGTGACGGCGGTCGAGCCGCCGGTGGACGGGCGAGATCGCCAGAGACGAGACGCGCGCGCCTTTCCGGTTTGCAACTTGCGCCGTTTTGTCCAATGATGATACAAGAGACGCCGGGCCCCTTGGCCCGGTCAACCTTCCTGAGGAGCGTGTCGGTTTGGAAGAGCAAGAGCTGATTCAACATCGCCTGGAGAAGATGAACGCCCTGCGCCATCGCGGCATCGATCCGTTTGGCGGCCGCTACGAGGTGACGCATCACGCGGCCGACATCCACCGCTTCGGCGAGGGCAAGAGCCAGGAGGAGCTCGAGCGGGAGCACCTTCGCGTGCGCATTGCCGGCCGCATGGTGGCCCGCCGCGGCCACGGCAAAGCCACCTTCGCGGTCCTGAACGACGTCACCGGCAACATCCAGATCTACGCCAAGTACGACGTGCTCGGCCCCGAGGCGTACGACGTCTTCCAGCACCTCGTCGATCTCGGCGACATCCTCGGCGTCGAGGGCACCGTCTTTCGCACCAACCGCGGCGAGATCACCGTGCTCGCCGAGCAGGTGACGTTTCTCACCAAGTCCCTCCGCCCCCTGCCCGAGAAGTGGCACGGGCTGAAGGACGTCGAGACCCGCTACCGCCAGCGGTACCTGGATCTCATCGTCAACCCGGACGTGCGCCAGATCTTCATCGCCCGCTCTCGCATCATCCAGGAGATCCGCCGTTTCCTGGACGGTCAGGGCTTCCTCGAGGTCGAGACGCCCACGCTCCACACCGTCGCGAGCGGCGCTCACGCGCGCCCGTTCATCACGCACCACAACGCGCTCGACATGGATCTCTATCTGCGCATCGCCATCGAGCTGCACCTCAAGCGGCTCATCGTCGGCGGCCTCGAGCGCGTGTACGAAATCGGCCGCGTCTACCGGAACGAGGGCGTCTCGACGCGCCACAACCCCGAGTTCACCATGCTCGAGCTGTACCAGGCGTACGCCGACTTCCACGACATCATGGATCTCACCGAGAACATGGTGCGCCACGCGGCCAAGGCCGTGATCGGCAAGCTCCACGTTCCGTATGGCGATCACGTCGTGGATCTCGAGTCGCCCTTCAAGCGCGCGCACATCGCTGATCTCGTCCTGGAGCACACGGGCGTCGACTTTCGCCGCGTCACCTCGGACGAGGAGGCCCGGCGCTTGGCCGCCGAGCACGGGGTGAAGATTGAGCCGCACATGACCTACGGGCACATCCTGAACGAGTTCTTCGAGCAGCGCGTCGAGGACAAGCTCATTCAGCCGACGTTCGTCTACGGCCACCCGGTCGAGATCTCGCCGCTCGCCAAGAAGAACGCGGACGATCCGCGCTTCACCGACCGGTTCGAGCTGTTCATCGTCGGCCGCGAGCACGCGAACGCCTTCAGCGAGCTGAACGATCCCATCGATCAGCGCGAGCGCTTCCTGGCCCAGCTCCGCGAGAAGGAGGCGGGCAACGAGGAGGCGCAGGAGCTCGACGAGGACTTCCTCACGGCGCTCGAGCACGGCATGCCGCCCACGGGCGGGCTCGGCGTGGGCATTGACCGGCTGGTGATGTTGCTCACGGGCCAGCCGTCCATCCGCGACGTCCTGCTCTTCCCGCTCATGCGCGACCGGCAGGACGACTGAGCGCCGTGGGTGCGAGGCGCGGGCCGGGGCCGCCTGGCCCGGCCCTTCGCCCGCCGTGCATTTCATGGTCTAAAAATTTCCTTGGCCGATCCGC
>NZ_BCRQ01000013.1 GCF_001552675.1 Alicyclobacillus sendaiensis NBRC 100866 | reverse complement strand
CGCGCGACGCGCGGCACGTGTTGCAAGCGAAGCGCCTGGCACAGCTTCTCACGGCAAGAGGCCCGCTGCGCTCAACTCGTCGCGAAGCGCGGGAAGTCTGCGGCTCTCGAGGGCCACGACCGCTCGCACCTCGTCCCAGGCAGCCCCGCGACCGGCGGCCGTCAGGCCGTTCTGCAGCGCCGCAAGCCACCGGCACGCCCGTCGATACGCGTCCCGGCCTCGAAGGCTGATGGCTTCCAGGGCGACCCGCGCGACAAGCTGGACGAGCCTGTCGGCGTCTTCGGCGGCCAGCCTGGCCATCACACCTTCCAACCCGGGCCCCGGCGACCACATCTCCGCGCCTTGAAGCCCCGCCTCAAGCGCGCGCCACGCGTCGTGCACACATCCCTCGTGAAGCAGCAAGTCGCAGGCAGCGGCAATCTGCCGGTGGTTCAGGAGCAGATGCGCGCACTGGACCACCGCGTCGCGCCGCGCACCGCGCGGCAGGCGCGCGAGCCAGGCATCCCGCCTGTCGCCCGTCGGATCGCACAGGAACGCCTCGCGCAAACAGGACGTGGCGCCATCCGACTTACCCTGACGGTCCATCACGTGCGCGAGCATCGCCCATACGTCCGCCGACGACAGCCTGGTTGCCATCCGCTTCAAACTCGACTCCGCAATCGCCCACTGGAGCGCGTTCATCGCGGCCTGCGCGAGCCGCATGTCCGTTTCGCGGTCGGCCACCGGGCGCATGCGGGCGATCTCGTCCGCCGCAGCGAGATCGCCCACCTGGAGCGCAAAGTCGATCATCTCGCGCCAGTTCTCCTCGATGAGCGCGGCGAGCGGCCGTGGAATCCAGGGCACGTGGGGCACGCAGCCGTCCAGGCCTGGCGGGCGCGGGAAGTCGTCGAATGCGACGATTCGCTCGCAGGCGGCCTGCAGATGGTGCGCGTCCAACCATCCGCCCTGCAGTGCGGAGAGCGCGACGAGCGCCTCTTCGGCGCACGCCGCTTCGGAGAGCTTGGCCAGGGACCACGCGCGCCACGAGGCCAGCGCCTCCCCGCCGAGACGGCCGAGCCGCTCGACCGCAGCCGCGAGCGGGACACCCAGGGAGCGAAAGAGCGCCCTGTGGCGAAGCTCGGCATCGCCCTGACGTCGTCGCCGAGGCGCGCGACGAGCCGACGGTACTCGTAGACCGCGTAGGGCGCGAGCGGCGCGGGCGCATGGCGCGCGAGCGCGTCCGCGAAGCCCTGCACGAGCCGCCTTGCGCTCTCCCAGCCCGCATCGGTGTACGTGACCGTGACGGAATGCGGCTCATCGCGCGAAGCGGAGATGAGGGTGTCGCCTTGCGCGACCTGGTCGGCAGCGAGAAGCAGCGCCCGCGCCTCCTCCTCAAGCTTCGAGAGGGAAACGCCATCCGCCCATCGGGCGGGCGCCGTGTGCACAAAGCGCGTGGCGCGAACGAGAAGCGACACGTCGGGGCGCGACGCCATGACGTCGGCGACATAGGCCGGCCATTCGCCGTCGCCGACGGCGCCGAGGAGCGCGTCGAGATCGAGCGGCTGGCCCTGTCGGATGCCGTCGAGTCGCGTCTCGCGCGCGACGTGCACCGCGACCGCGACCACGTGTTTGCACGGCCGGCCGTACGGGCACGAACAGCGGCTCCTCTCCACATCGTCCACGTTAAGAAGGACGCGATAGTCGGCCGCGCCGCGCACGACGCCGCAAATGACGCCGTCTTTCAGCGCCCAGGAGACCACGCGCCCCTCGTCTGCGTATTCCACCCCGCGATAGAACACGTACTCCGGGAGAACGTCCTGCCACCCAGAGGGTGACGTGAGATCTCGCAGCGCTTTGCGCCAGCTCGACGCGTGGTGCACGTCCTCACCCCCAGTGCCGGATCCAAAGCTGCCACAGGCCCCTCGACGCGGCGCAAGCCCGCGGCCCTTCAGCGGTCGTGCAGCCCCTTGCCCACGAGGATCATCGGAATGCACTTCTCGACGCGCGCCGCTCGCGTTTTCGACTGCTTGGGCGCCGAAAAGTGCATCAGGTACGCCCGCCGCCTGCCAGGTGTCAGCGACTCGAACGCCTGCCGCAACTCCGGCATCTCCTCGAACTTGCGCAAGAGCTCGTCCGGCAGCGGCAAATCCGGCGCCTCGCGGGGTGGCGCCGCTTTGCCCCCGCGCTCGATCTCGACCGCCTGCTCGAGATACTCGCGAATGGCCGCCTCGCGCGCTCGGACCTCATCCGCGCTCCGAAACCGCATCTGGCGGCCCACCTGCGTGTGCTCCCCCGGCTTCTCCAACAAGCCGTGGCGATCCTCGATCATCCCGCCCTTGAGGAAGTTGAGCGCGCAGTAGTCCTTGAAGGCGCTCAGGATGACCACATTTCGGCCTTCATAGGTGTAACAAGGCTGCCGCCACTTCACTTCCTCCTTGAGCCCAGACGCGAGCAAGATGGCCCGCAGCCCTTTCAAGACCTCCTCCCACCGGTGGACCTTGCAGTCCGGCGTGCCGCCAAACCGGCAGCGCATGCACCCCTGTTGCAAGTACAAATCCACCTGCGGATGGGGATTCCAACCTGTGGAGCCCTCAAGTGCCCATCGATCCGCCAATGTCTCTTCACCGACCCGTCTTCCGCTTCTCCCTCGACTATAGCACAGGAGGACAACCACCGAGCCAAGGCGCACCGACGCCGCGCTCGGCCCATCCGCTGCGCCGCTTGTATCGCCCTGCGGCAGGGCAGGAATTTTCATCGCGGGTGCCCAATATCCATGTCAGGCGTTCAGAAAGTCGAACAGAGGCCCTCGAACGAACGGTCCTCAGGTTACCTCTACGAAGGAGCGTGAAACGCGTGGTTCAACTCCCACACCCGAATCCCGAACACCTCTTCCACACGCCCACCATCCTCGGTCTGGCGGTCGCCAAGGACGAGAGCCGGATCGCCGTGGCCACCAACTTCTCCGGCCGCTACGACGTCTGGGGTATCGATCTCGACTGCCCCTTCCCCTACCGGCTCACGAACGAGGGCCAGGTGCCGCATGCGATGCACTTCGACCCCCAGGGCCGCTACGTGCTGGTCGCGTTCGATCGCGACGGCGACGAGAACGCCCAGCTCTACCTCGTCCCGCCTCGCGGCGGTGAAAAGCAGCCGCTTCGCACCCACGACGGGCGCCGCTTCATGTTCTGCGCCACGTCCGAGGACGGAAACCGCATCTACTATTCGTCGGACAAGGACCATCCGACGTACCTGTGCGGCTACGTGTTCGACCTCGAATCCGGCGAAGAGAAGATGCTCTACGAAGGGGAAGGAGGTCCCACCGTGCTGGTGGCCGTGAGCGACGACGAGACCTCGTTTGTGACCGCGACGGCCTTCGCCAACACCTACCAAATCGCGCACCTCCACCGCGGCGGCGAGCGCATGAGCCTCACCCCGGACCCCGGAACGCCGCATGTCGTCGATGCCATCGAGTTTGCGGGCGATCTCGTCGTCTTCGCCACGGACTATCAGGCGGACGAACGGTACCTCGCTTCATTCGATCCGCAGACCGGCTCGTTTCAGCGCATCTTTGCGCCCGAACAGGGCAGCGTGACGCACGTGGCCGTGCACGAGGCGAGCGAGACCGCTTACGCCACCGTGATGCGCGGCGTGATCGACGAATTGTACCGAGTCCACCTGCGGACGGGCGCTGCCGAGAAGCTCGGCGCGCCTTGCGACGTCATCGGGCAAATCGAGGTTGGACCGAGCGGGCGGCTCTACCTGCTTGGCGCAAGCGACAACGAGCCCGCGAACGTGTGGATGCTGGATTTGGACGGCAGTTGGCGCCCGCTCACCAGGGTGCGCCCCATGGGCTATGCGCCGGACGACCTGGTCGAGGCCGAGGTGGTCCGCTTTCCGTCGTTCGACGGCCTGAGCATCGAAGCGCTCTTGTTCCGCCCGAAGCCCGAGGTGGCGAACGGCTACACCATCGTCTGGCCGCACGGCGGGCCTCAGGCCGCCGAGCGCAAAGGCTTCCGGAAGCTGTTCCAGTACTGGTTGCGCTTCGGGTACCAGGTGTTCGCACCGAATTTCCGCGGCAGCACGGGGTACGGAAGCACATTCATGAAGCTGGTGGAGCGCGACTGGGGCGAAGGGCCGCGCAAGGACATGGTGGCGAGCATCGAATGGCTCCTCGCGCAGGGCCTCGCGGACCGCGACAAGCTGTTCTTGGTCGGGGGCAGCTACGGCGGCTACATGACCCTCCTCTTGCACGGGCGGCATGCGGACTACTTCCGCGCCTGCGTCGACATCTTCGGGCCGAGCAACCTCGTCACCTTCGCGCAATCGGTGCCGGACTTCTGGAAACCCATCATGAAACAGTGGCTGGGTGATCCGGACGATCCGGCGGATCTTGAACGGCTGGTGAAGGACTCGCCCATCACGTATCTGGACGGCATGACGAAGCCCATGCTCGTCATCCAGGGGGCGAACGATCCGCGCGTCGTCAAGGCGGAATCGGACCAGATTGTGCAGGCGCTGCGCGAGCGAGGGAGAGACGTGGAGTACATCGTGTTTGAGGACGAAGGCCACGGCTTCATGAAGCTGGAGAACGAGATTGAGGCCTACCGGCGGACCGTGGCGTTTCTGGAACGCAACCGCCGCAAATCGGCGCCGTGAGAGCCGGCACCGTGCTGCTCCTCGCCGTCGGCCTCGTCGCCATCTCGTTCTCGGCCATTTTCATCGCGTGGTCCACGGCGCCGGCGGGCGTGATCGGCATGTACCGGCTGTGGATGGCATCCGTCCTGCTCGCGCCCGCCGTGTGGCGCGAACGGCCGCCGGCGAACGCCCTGCGGCGGATGTCGGGATGGCTTGCGGCGAGCGGCGTGCTGCTCGGCCTTCACTTTCTGTTTTGGATTGAGTCGCTGAAGCTGACGAGCGTCGCGTCGTCGCTCATTATCCTGGCGCTCGAACCCGTCTTTGTCTGGGCCGGCGAGTGGCTGTGGCAAGGCGCACCAGCGCGCCCGTTCGATCTCGCCAGCATGGCGGTGGCCATCGCGGGCGCCGCCCTCGCCGCGGCGGCAAGCACAGGGCTCTCGCGCACAGGCGCCTTGGGCGATGCGATGTCCCTCCTCGGCACCCTCGCCGTCTCGGGCTACGTGCTCGTCGGCGCGCGGGTGCGCAAGGAGATCCCCGCTTGCACGTACAACGCCTCGGCTTTCGTCGTCGGCGGCGCCGTGCTCGCGCTCGCCAACGCGTGCCTCGGCGCGCCATTCGGGGGCTACAGCGTCCGCAACTGGCTCTTGTTCGCGGCGCTCGCCGTCGTGTCCACCATCCTGGGCCATGGCATCTTCAACGCGCTATTGCACCGCGTGCCGCCGACCGCCATCGCCATGACGGTCGTGGGCGAACCCGTGGTCGGATCCCTCCTTGCCATGGCGCTTTTGCATCAGCCTATCTCGCCGCTCGAAGCCGTCGGCGGAGCCGTGTGCCTGGCCGGCGTCGGCGCGTATCTCTGGCGTTCAGCGCGCCAAAGCGAGGATGAAACAGATCCACCCCGCCAAAAAGCACAGCCCGCCGATGGGCGTGATGGCGCCGAGCGCCTTGACGCCGGAGATGCTTAGGGCGTACAGGCTGCCGGAGAACAGCACGATGCCCGCCACGAACAGCCACCCGGCCGCGGGCAGAAGGCGAGAATCTGGATGAAGCCGAAGCAGAATGCCGACCGCGATGAGCGCCAGCGCGTGATACATCTGGTACTGATCACCCGTGTGATAGACGGACATCATCTCGCTGGACAGCTTGTCCCCGAGCACGTGCGCGCCAAACGCGCCGAACGCGACGGCGAGAAACGCGAACACGCCGCCCCAAATCGCAAACCCCATCGTGCTTCCTCCTCACATCGCGGGCGGGCGACGGTGGTTCGTCGCCTGCTCGTAATCGTATGCCAACTGGCACAGCCGGACGTCGCTGTACGCGGTGCCCGTGAGCGTCAGCCCGACCGGCTTGCCCTCCTCGGTGTACCCAGCGGGCACGGTGATGGACGGATAGCCCGCCTTCGCGGCGATGGCGCAGCCGTAGTAGTTGACAAACGCCAGCGCGTCCAAGCGGTGCGCCGCGAGCACGGCATCGATGCCCTCCTGCCGCGATTCGCGCAAATCGCGAAGGCGCGCGCGAATGTACGCGCCGTCGGCCAGGTGATGATGGCTCTGGGCCTGCGCCCGCTCGAACACCGCCTGCCCGTAGCGCAGGGCGCGATCGGCATGCTGGGCGTTCCACGCCATCACGTCGCTGAGCGAGTGAACGGGGAGCCACGGCTCGACGGTCGCGAGATACGCGTTCAGCGCGGCCGGAAACTCGGCCACGAGCACGTCGAAGTCGAATTCGCGCTTGGGCAGATCGCACGCGATCACGTCCGCGCCGAGCTCGCGCAGCTCGGACAGGGCGCGATCGAACACGCGCCGCTCGTCGTCCGGAATGCCTTCCAGATACGCCTGTGGCACGCCGATGCGCGCGCCTTGCAGCGCGCCGCGGCGAAGGGCGAGCCAGTCCTCGCGCGCCGGCCAGCGCACGCCCTGCGTCGCCACGTCCCGCGGATCCGGGCCTGCGATGACCGACATCAAAAGCGCCGCATCTCCTACCGTCCGCGCCATCGGCCCCGCCGTGTCCTGGCTCATCGCGATGGGGATGATGCCCCGCCGGCTCACCATGCCGAGCGTCGGCTTCAGGCCCACGAGGCTGTTAGCGCTCGCTGGGCTGAGAATCGAACCGCTCGTCTCCGTGCCGATGGCCGCCGGCGCAAAGCCCGCCGCGACCCCCGCGCCGGAGCCTGAGCTCGATCCGCCGACGTCGAATTGGCCAGGTCCGTACGGATTCAACGTCTGGCCGCCGCGCGAGGAATACCCGTTGGGCATGTGATCGCTCAGAAAATTCGCCCACTCGGTGAGGTTCGCCTTGCCGACGATCACGGCACCCGCCGCGCGCAGCCGGCGCACCACCTCGGCGTCCTCCCGGGCGCGGTGCCCCTCGAGCGCGAGGGACCCAGCCGTCGTCTGCATCGCGTCCGCCGTATCGAGGTTATCCTTCACGAGCACGGGCACGCCGTGCAGCGGACCGCGCAACAATCCGCTTTGCCGCTCCCGGTCTCGCGCCTCGGCCTCGAGCAGCGCCTCCGGGTTCACCTCGATCACGGCGCGAATCCCCAGCCCGTCGACATTGTGCGCGGCGATCTGCTCCAGATGCCGCGCCACGACGTCGAACGAGGACACATCGCCCTGGCGAATGGCCGTCGCGCACTCGGCCACCGTTCCCCTCATGACATCCATCAGGCCGTCCCCCATCTCTTCGTGTCTCACGGCTATTTTGCCACAGCGCGCATACGCTTGTCTTGACCATCCCGCCACGAGATCCGCGCACGGCGTCCCTCGCACAGGAACATCACCCTCGACGCAGACATTGAGCAATCGACCTTTCCTGCGTCCATGACATCCTCGGCCGAGGGGGTCGAGGGCCTGGGTGAAGAAGTTTCGACCGCTTCGAAAAAAGGCGATGGGCGTGGGTGACGTTTCCCCACGCCCAGTCCCTAGCTTCGATGCGGCCCACACCGCGGGCGATGTGGGTCCTGTCGCGACAAAGAGCGCCTTGCCCCGGCCTCAGGCGGCCTGGGGCTCTGCCTCCCGCTTCAGCGCCGTCACCATGGCCGCGCCCACGCCTGCTCCAACGAGGATGGCGACGACGAACAGATACCAGTGCCCGATGAGCGGGAACACGAAGATGCCTCCGTGCGGGGCCGGATTCGTCACGCGGAACAACATGGTGAGCGCGCCCGTCACCGCCGAGCCCACCATGATGGACGGGATCACGCGCAGCGGATCTCGCGTCGCGAACGGAATCGCCCCCTCGGTGATGAAGCAGGCGCCCAGAATCACCGCAGCTTTCGCAGCGTCCCGCTCCTCCGCCGAGTACTTGCGCGGCGCGACAAAGGCAGAAATCGCCATCGCCAGCGGCGGGACCATGCCCGCGCCCATCACCGCGGCCATGATCATCTCGGCTTCCGGCGTCTTGGTGGCCAACAGGCCAACTGCGAAGAAGTAGGCCACCTTGTTGAACGGACCGCCCATGTCGAAGGCCATCATCAAGCCGAGCAGGGCGCCGAGCCCAAGCGACGCGCTCGCGCCGATGTGCATCAGGCCGTTCGACAGAGCGCCCATCAGCGCGGCCACCGGATGGCCCAACACGTAGATCATCAAAAGCCCCACGATGCCCACGGATAGAACCGGAAGGATGAGAACGGTCTTGATGCCCTCGAGCGATCGCGGCACGCGAATCCACTTTTTCAACGCCAGCGTGACATAGCCCGCGACGAAGCCTGCAATGATGCCTCCCAGATAGCCGGCGCTCGCGTTCGGCCCCGCGTGATACATCGTCCCCTGCGTGCCGATCCAACCGCCCACGAGACCTGCGGCGAACGCGGCGCGATCCGCGATGGACTGCGCGATGAAAGCCGCGAGAATGGGCACAAACAGCTTGAAGGCCGATCCGCCGCCGATGTTGTCGAACGCCTGAGCCAAGGACGACTGTCCGTTGATGTCAATGGCCGTGGAGAGCGCGATGAAGATGCCCCCCGCGATGACGAGCGGCAGCATGTGCGACACGCCGTTCATGAGGTGACGGTACACCGCGGGCGTCCCCTGGTTGCGCGCCTGCTTCGCGGCCTGGATCTCGTCGAGCGCTCCGGGCGATCCCTGAGGCTCAAAGGTCGGCGCCGCAAGCGCGTCCTCCAGCAACTTCTCCGGCTCCTTGATAGCGGCGCTCACAGAGGTCTGCAACAAGCGCTTTCCTCGAAAGCGGTCGAGATCGACCTGTTTGTCGGCCGCCACAATCACGGCGTCCGCCTCGCGGATCTCGGCCTCCGTCAAAGCGTCCTCCGCGCCGAGCGCCCCCTGGGTCTCGACGCGCACTTCGTGACCCAACTTCTTCCCGGCTTGCAACAGCGCCTCCTGCGCCATGAACGTGTGCGCGATTCCCGTCGGACACGCGGTCACCGCTACGAACTTGGCCACAGCACATCCCTCCATGTGTCCATTTCGATTTGTGACTTCATCGCCGCAATCTGCGCCAGCGAAGGAAACGCACCCGGCGGCAGTGTCACCTTGCACGTGGCCACCGCGGACGCGAACGCGAGCGCATCGGGCACGGAGACTCCGCTCGAGAGCGCGTGCACCATGCCAGCCACCAGGCTATCCCCAGCGCCGACAGGGGACACTACCTTGACGCGCGGTACGCGAACGCGCCAAACGCCTTCCTCGGTGACCGCGACGGCGCCCTCCGCACCGAGCGAGACCACGACGCACGCTGCGTATCGCGCCATGCGCCTTGCCGCCCCAATCACCTCGACCGTGTCGGCCAAGGGGCACCCGGCCCACTCCGACAGTTCCTGGCGATTGGGCTTGACGACGTGCGGACGCGCTTCGAGCGCGAAGCGCAGCGCATTGCCGCTCGAATCGAGGACGACGCGCGCCCCCTTCTGCACGGCCGCCTCGGTCCACGCGCGGTACCCATCGACCGGACATCCGTCCGGCAGATTCCCGGCAATGACGAGCCACGATCCCGGCCGCAAGGCGCCCAGCACCCGGTCACTCAAGGTCATCCAACTGTCGAGATCGATCGCGGGCGAAGGCCCGTTGAACTCCGTGAGTCGCCCGCTGTCCTCCATCACCTTCAGGTTCATCCGCGTCTCGCCCGGGATTGAGACCCATTCCGCCCATGCGGGTAGGGAGGAAGCCAGCCATCGCCCGCGCGAACCGCCTGCAAAGCCAAACGAGCGGCTCGGCCGTCCCATGGCCTCGAGCGCGCGCGAGACGTTCACGCCCTTCCCACCCGGCACCAGCACCTGTTCATCCACGCGGTGCAGTTCGCCCGGCTGGAGGGCGTCAGTGCGCACGTAGACGTCAATCGCTGGATTCACGGTCACCGTCACGATGTCAGGCAGGCGGAGGTTTTCTGGCTCGTCCGGCTGCGCTGTCATTCCCTCACCCCTCCGTCCTCGCGCTCACAGATGAACTCCACCTCGGCTTCCGCTTGCCAGCGGCGCCACTCGCCGTCAGGCAGAGGCCCGTCCGAGATCCACGTGTCGATCTCGTCCCAGGTCGCCACCCGAACAAAGGCGATCTGATCGAGCTTCGTGCGATCCGCCACGAGCACGGCGCGATCGGCGCAGCGGACCATCGCCCGCTTCACAGCCGCCTCCTGGGGATTAGGCGTCGTGAAGCCGCGCAAGTCGACGCCGTTGGCGCCCAGAAACGCGATATCGACGTGCAGTTCGTCCAACATGCGCTCCGCAAACGGGCCCACGAAAGCTCCCGTCTTGGCGCGAAACTGGCCACCTAACAGGACGAGCTCCAGTTCACGGCGCGAACGCAATTCGGAAGCGATATCCAAGCTGTTGGTGACGACGGTCACGCCCTCGTGCCGCCATTGCCGAGCCAGCTCGTAGGTCGTCGTCCCCGCGTCGAGGAGCACCACCTGTCCGGGCCGCACGAGCTCGAGCGCGAGCGCCGCGATGCGCATCTTCGCCTCTTGATTCTGAATGCGCTTCTCGCTCCACGTGGGCTCAAACGCGGCGATCTCTTTGGCTACGGCCCCGCCGTGCGTTCGGCGCAACACGCCCTGCTCCTCGAGTTCTTGCAGATCTCGCCGAATTGTGGATTCGGAGGCTTGAAACATCTGCGCAAGTTCACTCACGGTCGCGCGTTGATGCGCGAGCACGTGCTGAGCGATGCGGGCCTTGCGCTCATCCGCAAACACAGGCATCACCTCCTGTGCGACGCTCGCCCAACCGCAGGGCTCGCCGTTGCCGAGAAGAAGGCCGGAGGCATCGTTCACATACGAGCGCTTTATTATGCTCAAATATGATTGATTGTGATCATTCTATGGTGTAGCATGGGGATTGTCAACGGAGCGTCGATGGTGCGTGAAAACGCTTGGTTGCGGCAGACCGCCGCGCCCAGCGTGTCGCGCAACGGTGGGAAAACGAGAGGAAGGGAAGGTCCAAGAAGATGACGATGCTGACGCGTGAACACGTGTGCTTTCTGGACGAATCGGTGGCGACGCGAGCCGACGTCATTCGGCGAATGGTGGAACAGGCTCACCGCTCGGGTCACGTGGCCGATGTGGAACGCGCCGTACAGGCCGTGGAGCAACGGGAGCAGGAAGGCACAACTGGATTCGGCAAAGGCATTGCCATTCCGCACGGCAAGAGCGCCGCGGTGCAGGCGCCCGCGCTGTTGTTCGCACGATTGGCGAAACCCGTGGACTGGAACAGCCTAGACGGCCAGCCCGTCGACACGGTGTTCCTGATTCTGGTTCCCGAAGGTGCGCACGACGATCACCTCCGATTGCTGTCCAAGCTTGCGCGGAAACTCATGCACGACGACTTTGTGAACGCACTTCGAGAGGCCGTCGATGAGGATCAGCTGGTGGATACCATTCGCGGAGCCGTCGAAAACTGAGGAGCGCGCCGGGCAATCCGAAGCCACGGCAGCGCGAGAAGGCATCAGGGCCAGCCGCTCGGCGAGCGGCTGGCCCTTCGTGTCACTGCATCGCACCGTAATAACCTAGGTCCTGCTGGATATGCTGCCGCACGACCCGAGGATCTGTCCCGTATTGTGCAAACGCGCCTTGCGAGGCATGGCCCGGAGCGCCATACCCGTACGGTTGTTGCCCTGGCTGCATCGGCATGGCATGCGAATACGGTTGCGCCTGGCCCTGTCCGGCCATCATCCCAGAGGGCCCCATGGGCGACATGCCGTAGCCGCCGTGGCCCGCCGCTTGCTGATACGCCTGGCGCCCCTGCATAGAGATGAGATGCGCCTGTTGGGGCCCGCCGTACGAGCCATAGCCCGAGGCGTATCCGGCATTTTCGTGCATCCCCGCCATGGCTTGTCCCATCGGGTGCGCGTCGTACGCCTGTAGGTCCTGTTGAATATGTTGACGGACCATCTGCGGAGGGGACCCAAACTGGCTCAGCATGCTGTGGCCCATGCCCATGGTTCCCACCGGCGCGTAGCCGTACGACGGCTGTGCGTAGCGCGCGTCCTGCTGGATGTGCTGATGAACCGTTTCGACGGGCGTCGCAAACTGGCGCATCTGCTGATACACCTGCGCGTTGTAGCCCATCCCCTGGCCCTGTCCCTGGGCACCGTACATCGGCTGCATCGGCTGCATCGGCTGCATCGGCTGCATCGGCTGCATCGGCTGCATCTAGGCGTCACTCCTTCGTTGAAGTGGGTGTTTCGCCTGAAGTATGCGCCGACGTCGCCCTCGACATGCAGACGGTGCCGAAAGCAGAAATCCTGTCCAGCCGTCAGGCGTTGAGCGACACCGACCAGTCGTGCGCGGCCTGACCTTCCAGGAACTTCTCCGCGTCCATGGCCGCTTTGCAGCCGGACCCCGCCGCCGTGATGGCCTGCCGATAGCGGGAATCCATCACGTCGCCGCAGGCGAAGACGCCTTCCACGTTGGTCTCCGACGTGTTCCCCTTGGTCACGATGTACCCGATGTCGTCCAATTCGAGCTGACCGCGCAGGAAGTCCGTGTTCGGCTTGTGCCCGATAGCGACAAACACGCCATCGGCCTCGAGCACCTTCGTCTCTCCCGTCCGATTGTCCACCACCTCGAGCCCGGTCACCTTGTTGCCGTCGGACAGCACGCGCTTCGGCCGGACGTTCATCACAAACCGGATTTTGGGGTTTGCCTTGGCGCGCTCCTGCATGATTTTCGAGGCGCGGAACTCGTCTCGGCGGTGGACAATCGTCACCTCGGACGCGAATTTCGTGAGGAACGTCGCCTCCTCCATCGCGGAGTCACCACCGCCGACCACGATGACGCGCTTGTTCCTGAAGAAGAACCCGTCGCACGTCGCACACGTCGACACGCCCCGGCCAATCATCTCGCTCTCGCCCTCAATCCCGAGCAGCTTGGCCGAAGCGCCCGTGGCCACAATCAGCGCGTCCGCCGTGTATTCGTGTTCTTTGTCGATCACGACCTTGAACGGGCGCTGCGACAGGTCCACCCCCGTCGCCATCCCCGACCGAAACACCGCGCCAAACTTTTCTGCTTGCTTCTTCATCGCTTCCATCAACTCCGGACCCATGACGCCGTCCGGAAAGCCCGGGAAGTTTTCCACTTCCGTCGTCATCGTCAACTGGCCGCCCGCCTGATCGCCCTCAAACACGAGCGGCTCCAAGTTGGCTCGCGCCGCGTAAATGGCCGCCGTGTATCCAGCAGGCCCTGTTCCCAGGATGATGAGCCTCCTGTGTTCCATGGAAAGTCCTCCCCTCTTTCATGTTATGTTACCCGTTGCGCCGCGCGACTTCCACTCGGCCCGCCACGCACACGGCGCGATGGCCCTCGATGACGAAGTACAGATCCGCCTCCACAATCTCTGACACGTCTTCCACCCACTGCGACATTCGGATCATCGCGTCGATCACGACGTCCTCATGCGGCTTCATCCGCGACGAAGCGCTGTTGAGGAGCGCGTCGCTCCAAAGTTCTCTGGCGTCCGCGTCCGTCAGCGGCAGGAGGCGCACCGTCGGCAGCGTCTTGGCCGAGCGCCGGAGCGCCGCGGCGCCCCGTTCCTCCGAGGAAAGGTACAGGCGCAGAAGCGGGCCAAAGAGCGGATCCGTCTCCACCACGATGTTGAAGCTCGCCTGCTCCTCGGCCTGGGCGTTCGGCGCATCCGCTGTATCGAGCCCGATGGCGGCGAGCACCTCGCGCACGGCGGGCCAATCCAGCATCACGAGGCCCTGGACGTTCTCCTCACCGCGATACGACGTCGCGGAAATCTCCTGGTACATGCGGGTCCTGGCAAGATCCGTGTCGATCCCGTCGACAAAGGGAATCACGCCCGGATCCTTCTCGCGGTACTCGTGGTAGGCCACAACCTTCGCGAGGGCGCGCACGGCCTGCTCCGGAAACGGATAAATGGGGATCTGCCGCTCTGAGTCCACCTCGAGCATGCGCACGCGATAGTCGCCCGTGGTCAGAAAGTTGGCCACCACGGGCTTTTCGTACGGGTGGCGACCTCCGGGGACGGGCGGATCGTTCGCCACTTCGCACAGCGCGGCCGAGATGGCGACGCGCACGGCCTCCTCGTTCGACGGACCCACGGGCGTGAACAGCACGATGACCGAGTCCACGCTTGGGTCGCGCAGCACCTGCGGCAACACCTCGCGATAGCTCTCCGCGAGCGTCTCAAAACCGACGTTGATGACAGGCCCCACAAATTCTAAACCTTCCCTGACAATGCGGTCGACGGTCATCACGGCGCCCCCGGCGGTGTTCGTCACCACCGCCACGCGGCGCCCACCGCGTGTCGGCCCCGCCTTGAGCAGAACGGCGACGTCAAACAGTTCCTGGAGCGTATCGACACGGATGACGCCGGCCTGCTGAAACATCGCCTCCACCGTCGCGTCCTCGGCTGCCACGGACACCGTCCGCGCGTTCGCCACGTCGTGCCCCACGGGCGTTCGGGCGCTCTTGACGGCCAGGATGGGCTTCTGGCGGGTGATGCGCCGGGCGAGCCGAGAAAAGTTCCTCGGATTCCCGAACGACTCGAGGTAGAGAAGGATCATCTCGATGGCAGGATCGTCGCCCCAGTACTGGAGAAGATCATTGCCGGAGACGTCCGCACGATTGCCCAGGCTGACAAAGCTCGCGACGCCCAGGCCGATATAGGCCGCGTAGTCCAGGATGGTGATGCCGAGCGCCCCGGAGTGGGACGCGATGGCCACGTGCCCGTACTCCGGCACCTTCGGCGCAAAGCTCGCGTTGAGCCGCGTCTCGCTGTCCATCTGGATGAGGCCGAGGCTATTGGGGCCGATGAGACGGCACCCCGCCGCGCGGAGCTTTTCGGAGATCTCGCGCTCCAGCTCCTCCCCTGGCTTATCCATGTCAGAAAAACCCGACGACAAGATCATCACGTGCTTGATGCCCGCGGCGATCACGTCGTCGATGACGGACAGGACCTGCGAGGCGGGCACGACCAGCACGGCGAGATCGACGGGTTCCGGGACGTCGCGCAGGCTGGGATAGGCGCGGACTGCGGCCACCGATTGCGCGGACGGATTGACGGGATAGACCGTCCCGCGAAAATCGCTGTTCAAGATGTGTCGAAACAGGACGTGGCCGAGTCGATCCTTGTTCCTCGACGCGCCCACGACGGCAACCACCTTGGGATGAAAAAAGTGGTGCAACGACGTCATACCGCTCTCTGCCCCTCTCCTGGCGCGAACGGCCGCAGTGGCAACTGCCGCCCGCGGCCGTCATCGCACAAATCAGGCGTACGCCTGGTCCAAGAACTGCTCCACCTGCTCCTTGGACTTCGTGTCGCGGCTGAAGAGCCGCTTGACTTCACGGCCCTGTTCGTAGACGAGGAAGGTCGGGATCCCGAGGATCTGGAGCTCTTCCGCCAGATCCGGAACCTCGTCCCGGTTCACGCGAACCATCGAAAATTGATCACGGTACTTTTCTTCCCATTCCCCTAGATATGGCTCAATGCGACGGCAGTCCGGACACCACGTCGCATAGAATTCGACCACCACGCGGCCGGATTGCACCGCTTCCCGATACCTTTCGACCGTTCGAATCTCTTCCACGGCTCTCGCTCCCTTCCGCCTTCATTATACTGCGCCGCACGCTCAAAACCACTCGACCGAGCGGCGAGATGGTTCGGGCCAAAAAAAGGGGGGCGGATCGACGACCCGCCCGAGAAGAGAAGGAGTGGCGTGGACAGCCTGAAGCGACCGGCGCGTGAGCCGGGCGGCTCCCGCCCGTCTCAGGACGAGAGCCGGCGAAAGGTGACGATCAACTGATCCCGATACCGCCGAATGTCGACGACGCGGATTTGGCTCCGTTCCACCGCTTCCTTGAGCTCCCGCATCATCAGCTCGTTGCGAGCTTCATCGGCCTGCGTGAAGATGACCGTTTCGAATGGCGGTTCCATCGAGATCGACCCTCCGCCAGAGAATGCGGACCAGGGCGTGCCCTGTTGTCTGTAGCGTAGCGCATCGCAGGAGGTGGGTCAACGCATTTTGTAAGATTACCTAACAAAATTAAAGGTTTTTCTGCGATCTCGTCATCTTTTTTAACGCAATCGGTGCGTTCGTTGCGGGAGATAGTCGCGCCACGTGCCCGCGGACCAGTGCTCGCCGCTCGGGCCGCGCACCACAATCTCGGCATCGGCCGCGCCGCGGTGCGCCTCCATGAAGTAGCGGTCCGCGGCGGCCATGGCAAACAGGAGTGGACGCGCAAGCCCCAACATCCGCTTGCCGCCCTCCTTTGCCGCAGGGGCCGGGAGCGGGCGCCACCGCTCGACGGTCAACTCAAAGGTGCCCTCATCCACCCACGCGCCGATGGCTACGGTGCCGCCGAGCCGCCCGCGAGCGCGCCGAGCCCATGCCGCCACGTCGTCGCCACATCCGATCCAGACCTGATACATGCCGCCGCGCGGCACGCGAACGGCGGCAAGCGTGCGCCCGGCGAGCGGACCATCCGGAAATGCGCCCGGGAGAAACACCGTGCGCACGCGCCGCAACTGGTTTCGATGCATGGTCGTCATATCGCATCCTCCACCTGATTCAGCCGTTCGCCCATGTGTATGCCGACGCGCACGCGCAGGTGCCAACTGAAAGGCGGGCCCCGGTGTCCCGGGGCCCGCGCGGTCAGAAAGCTATCGCGATATGCCTTATGCCGTGGCGAGATCGGCCTGGATGCGGCGGAGCAGCGCCTCGCAGCCCAAGCGCACCAGGCGGTACACCTCCTCGAAGCGGCCGTCGTAATACGGATCCGGCACCTCGTCCGGCTCATCCGGGACGAGATCGAGCAGCCGGAAGACGTGATCAGACCGCTTCGCGCCCAGCCGCTCCAGCGCGCGCATGTTGGACTCGTCCATCGCCACGATGTAGTCGAACCGCTCGAGGTCCTCTGGGCGAATCTGCCGGCTGACGATGCCCGCGTAGTCGATGCCGTATCGGTCCAGCACGCGGCGCGTCCCGTGATGAGGCGGATCGCCCGCGTGCCAGTCGCCGATGCCAGCGGAGTCGACTTCAATCTCACCCTCGAGGCCGGCTTTGCGCACCATGTCGCGAAAGACGGCCTCTGCCATCGGCGATCGGCAGATGTTGCCGAGACACACAAACAGGACGCGGATCATGCGGCCTCCCCCTCAATCGTCGATCCGATACACCCAGTACCGCTCAGTCCCCAAAAGGCGAAGGGCCTCCTCGCGAGCCTGGCCGCCCGCGGCGAGCGCCTCCTCCACCCGGGCGAAGATGCCCGAGAACTGCGAGCGGTGAGCCTTCATCGCCGCGAGCTTCTCCTCGAGAACGCTCGACACGTCGATGACAAAGTCGGGTTCGCCGAGGATCTTCTCGGGCTCGTGAACCACCGCCGAGCCCCAGATGACCGGCCGCTCTTCCTTCGGCAGCCGCTTCACGGCGATCACGGCGGCATTCGACATGGCGTCGTGATCGGGGTGCACGCCGAGTCCCGGATAGTACGTCATCAGAATGGACGGTTTCACCTCGCGAATGACCGCTTCGATGCGATCCGCCACCCGCTCGGGATCCTCAAATTCCACGGTTTTATCGCGCAAGCCGAGGAGCCGCAGATCGCTTATGCCGAGGATCTCGCACGCCTGTTCGAGCTCCTTCCGCCGGATCTTCGGCAGGGTCTCCCGGTTGGCGATGGGAGGGTTGCCCATGTTTCGCCCCAACTCGCCGAGCGTGCCACAGATGAGGGTGGCAGGCGTGCCCGCGCGGGTGAACAGGATCACGGTCCCAGCCTTGCCGAACGACTCGTCGTCTGGATGAGGATACACGAGCAACAGGTGACGAGTCTTTTCCACTTGTGCCATCGATCACGCCTCCTCCTCAAGTGCGCTCATGGGCCAGGGGGTGCGTGAGAGCTGCAGCGCAACCGCGAGACGCCCCTCGTCATCGTGGCCAGCCAGGAGCAACCGGCCCTTCTCGTCCACCTCGTAATCGGTGAGGCCCTCCGCGTAAATCCAGCCCTGCTCCATCTTGAGGCCGACGCGGTACGGCCGATTCCCCGCGATGGCCGCTCGCTCAAAGCGAACGCGCCCGTTTCGAATGTAGGCGCACACCGCCATCGGTTGGCCAAAGCGGTGCGCGGCGTACGCGCCGTTGGTCGTCTCCAGATGCAGATACACATCGTCCCCGACGAAGCGGTTCAACGCAGCCTGTACCGCCTGTACATCGATAGGTTTCAAAGCAAAGCACCTGACCTTCTCCCGAGTTTTGCGCCTGTGCGATAATCGTCGTGAATCAACGTCCTCTATCGTGCCAAAACATCGGGGCCGATTCAAATGGCCGAACGGCCCCGCGCCGGGCGCGGTGGAGTGAAGGAGGTCTCCCATGAACGCCGACGCGCGCAGATGGATCGAACGCCTGCAACTCACCCCGCACCCCGAAGGCGGGTACTACCGCGAAATTTACCACTCCCCGCGCTATCTACGCGATCCGGCCACCGTGGAGGCGTATGGCGGCGTGCGCCGCACGGCGACGAGCATCTACTTCCTGCTGCCGGAAGGCGACGTGTCTCGGCTGCATCGCTTGCGCTCCGACGAGCTGTGGTACTTTCACCACGGCCGGCCGGTCGTCGTGCACCTGTTCCATCCAGACGGGCGCTACGAGGCACGAGAACTGGGCCTGCCCGACGTGCCCGGCAGAGAACCCCAAGTCTTGGTTCCCGCCGGCACCATCTTTGGGGCTGAGCTCGCGCCGGGAGACGGCGCCGCGTTTGCGCTCGTGGGCTGCATGGTGACGCCGGGGTTTGACTTTGAGGACTTCGAGCTCGTATCGCGCGACGAGGTGACGCCCCGATTCCCGGCTCAGAAGGACGTCATCGCGCGCCTCACATGAGGGACTTTCGCATCCGAACGTGAGGGATGCCGGCGTCTTCAAACACGTCGTCCGAAGCGCGCCGGTATCCCAGCTTTTCGTAGAACTGCTCGGCGTGCAGCTGTGCGTCAAGCACAATCTCCCGAAACCCCGCTTCGCGCACCAGTTCCTCCACAGCCTGCATGACGCGCCGGCCCAGCCCCTGGCCGCGCAGGTGCCCGAGGACGGCGACGCGCTGCACCTTGGCGGTGTCGCGGTCTCCCGGGTGGTACGGGCGAAACCGCGCCGTGGCCACCGGCGCACCGGCATCGTCGTAGAGCAAGACGTGAACCGCGCGACCCAGCTGGTCGAACTCGTCGATTTCCAAAGCTTCCGGAACCCGCTGCTCCTCGATGAAGACCTTCCGCCGAATCGACAGACAAGCGCGCAACTGCGCTTCATCCACAACCCTTACCGCGCGCATCCCAACACCCCCAACAATTTGGAAGACATCTTTCGAGAAGCGTATAATTCAACCCGAGTATGCAAGGAGGAACGCGCATGTCTACCACCACGACCGTGTCCGGAAGGGAACCGCGCGGCGGGCGCCGGGCCCTGTTCTTGATCACCATCGCGCTCGGCGTCCTTTTGAACCCGCTCAACTCGTCGATGATCTCCGTCGCCATGGCCAAATTCGAACACGTGTTTCACGTCCATTTTACCACGGCATCATGGCTCATCTCGTCGTACTACCTCGCGAGCGCCGTCGCGCAGCCCATCATGGGCAAGGTGGCCGATCTCGTCGGGCGAAAGCCCCTGTTTCTCATCGGATTGGCGCTTGTGACGCTGTCCTGCGCGTTGGCTCCTTTCGCACCATCCTTCACGTGGCTGGTCGTCTTCCGGCTCATCCAATCGTTGGGAAGCGGGGCCATCTACCCCGCGGGCATGGGGATTGTGCGCAACGTCATCACGGACAGGCAGGCTCAGGCTCTCGCGTTTTTGTCAGTGTTCTCGTCGGGAGCCGCCGCCTTTGGACCTTCCATCGGCGGGTTCATCATGAATTATCTGGATTGGCAAGGAATCTTCCTGGTCAACTTTCCGTTCGTCGTCGCGAGTTTTGGGCTCGCCGTGTTCATCCTCCCGAACCCGCGCCGGGAGGAACGCCAGCGCGTTCGCGAGGTGTTGCGGGAGATCGATTTGCCCGGCATCGCTCTGTTCATCCTCGCCATTGTCACGTCGCTCGTGTTTCTGCTATCGCTGACCGGGCGAGCTGCCTTTTGGGCGGCCGCCACAGGCGCCGTGGCGTTCGCGGCGTTCGGGTGGCGGGAGCACGTGGCGCCGAGCCCGTTCTTGAGCTTGCGCTTTTTCAAGCGCTACAAGTCGCTGACGTGGGTGCTCATCCAATTCACCACGGTGAACATCATCTTCTACTCCATCTTCTTTGGCATGCCGACCTACCTGCAGGAGGTGCGCGGCTTCGATTCGCAGGAGACGGGGCTCATCATGCTCGCCGTGGCGGGCTTCAGCCTCATCACGGCGCCCATCACCGGGCGGTGGGTGGCGGCAAGCGGCTCTCGGCCGCCGCTCATCCTCGCCGCGCTCTTCATGACAGCCGGCAGCCTGCTCATGCTGACCTTACACACGTCGTCGCCCATTTGGTGGTTGTGCGTGGTGTTGTCCGTCCTCGGGCTGTCGAACGGCTTCAACAACGTCGGGCTCCAGACCGCTCTGTTTGCAGCGAGTCCCCGCGAGGTCATCAGCACCGCATCGGGCCTCTTTCAGATGGCGCGCTACATGGGGACCATCCTGTCGACGGTCGTCCTGGGCCTTTTGTTCGGCGCGCACCTCACCACCTCTGCCCTGCACGTCCTCGCCGTGGTGCTTGCGTGCCTCGGAGCATTGGTCCTCGCGATGAGCCTCCGCCTGCCCCGCCGAACCTGACGAGACGACGAACGGCCGCCCGTCGAGGCCCGGTATGGCCCCGTCGGACGGCCGTTCAATGAGCCTTGCCTCAGGACGACCGCGAATCCCCCTTGTCGAACCCTCGAGCTTGCCGCATGGCGCGATCGCGAAACGCCTTCGGCGTCAGCCCCACCTGCCGCTTGAACAGCTTGTTGAAATACGTGGGATCCGGGTAGCCGACGTGCGCACCCACCTCATACGCCTTGAGGTGGAAATCGCGCAACAGCAGATCCTTCGCCTTGTTGAGGCGCGTCTGCACGATGAACTCCCGGATGGTCATGCCGGTCTCGCTTTTGAAACGCTTGGAGAGGTAACTCGGACTCAGGAACACCTGGCTCGCGAGCGTCGCCACGTCGAGGTCCGAATCGTAGTTGCGCTCGATGATCTCGATGACCTGGCCGATCTGCGCGCTGTGCGCCGTGCGCGCCGCCTCTTCACGCCCGAGCACCACCATGAGCGCGTGCTTCAGCTTGTCGCGCCAGTCCCACCACTTTGGGCATTCTTCCGCCACGAAGCGGAGCCACTGGCGCGTGGAGATAGGAACCTGGAGCATCCGATCCCGCCCGTCCGCCTGGCGCTGGCCGACGGCCGCCATGATGAACTGCGCGCAGAGTTCCGCCACGTCTTCCAGCTTCGTCGGCCGTTCCGCCAACTGCGCAAACAAGTCCTCCACCACGGACGCGATGCCTTCATAGCCGCGATCGCCAAGCTGCGTCACGGCCCGCGTGATAAAACGAGTTCTGTCCTCGTCGTAAAGCGGCGCCAGCTCGCGCCTGCCCTGCGAGTAGGCGGACGATTCGAACACGTTCCAGTGCGACGCAGCGGTGGCCTCCATCAGCGCCTGCCACCAACGCGCGACCTCCCGCTCGTCGCACGCGGCGCTGACGCCGACGAGCGTCCGGTCCGCGGCCAATCTCGCGAGTGCGGACTCGAAACCCTCCATTGCCCGCTCCGGGTGGTGAGCGGCGAGCGTCATGACGTAGGTGGCCGCATCGCACGACAGCAGGTGCACGCATTCGAACCCTGCCGACTGAACCTGAGCCAGAAACGGATACATCGGGACGACGCGCGAACTGCGGACGACGACCACCAGCCACGCCTGGCGATCGCGCACGCCGTCGAGCGCCCTTTTCACTTCGCGAAAATCCAGTTCCACGGGATGTTGCTGCAACACGTCCCAACTGACAGACGGCCAACTGGCGCGAACTTCCCGGATGGCGTGCAGCGAGGATGAAACATTGGTCTTTTTCGGCATGCGCACGCTCACGTTAGCCCTCCCCTCGCGCCCCACGAGCAATGAAAACGGTTTCTATCAAAACATTATAAAAGGATCCTCGTGCGCAGGGGAGTCGTAAAATCCACCGTTCTTGTCTTTCTTGGCACTTGTTTGCGAAAGAAAGGCGCCGAAACCACCCTGTTTCGGCGCCAAAACACAAGAATTCAATTGGAGACAGCCCATTGGATGAGCGGCGACGGGCGATCGCAGTACAACAGCCGCAAGCGATGCAACGCCCGCGTGCATCCGACGTATAACAGCTTGGCATCCCGCGGATCGACGCGGTAATGGGATTCGTCCACG
This sequence comes from Alicyclobacillus sendaiensis NBRC 100866, assembly GCF_001552675.1. GTDB lineage: Bacteria > Bacillota > Bacilli > Alicyclobacillales > Alicyclobacillaceae > Alicyclobacillus > Alicyclobacillus sendaiensis. The sequence continues at coordinate 26,459 of NZ_BCRQ01000013.1, read as the reverse complement.
TCCACGAGGATGACGCTGTCGAACTCGAGCCCTTTGGCCAGATAAACCGGCACGATGCTGATGCCGCCTTCGTAGTGCGTCTGGCTCGCCGTGAGAAGGTGGGCGTCGAGCCCTGACTCCAGGCACATCTGATGATACACGTGTGCATCTTCTTCCGTCCGCGTCAACACCGCGACGGTCGTCGCTCCTCGGCTCTCGGCGGAAAGCCGCTCCAGGAGCGCATCGAACCGGCCCTCCCAGGAGACGGGCTCGACCACGACGGGATCGCCGCTGCGGAACACAGGTCGCGCCAAGACCTTCGGCTTGAAGGGTTCCAGGATCCGGTTCGCAAACGACACAATCTCGTATGTCGACCGATACGACACCGACATCTCCACGTACCGGCTTCCTCCCGGAAACAGCGCTCGCACCTCGTCCCAGTCGCGAAACCCCGCCTCGCTGTGAATGCTCTGCGAAAGATCCCCCAGAATCGTGAAGGATAGGCTGGGGCAGTACGCCTGCAGCACCCGGATGTGCGCCGGCGAGAAATCCTGCGCCTCGTCGATCACGACGTGATGGAAGACATCTCGCGCGTCCACACCGTGAAGCCACTGGTGGATGGCGAGAAGCAGCGGCAGATCTTCTGGCTCCACGAGCGGTCGCGCCCCGTATTTGGCAGGGCGCTGGATGGAACGAAGCGAGAGACCTGGATGGTGTCGCAAAAAGGACTCGTAGATGGGCAGGGGCTCGAGATCCGGCCAAGCCCGCTCAAATTCGCGGGCGGCAGCCGCAATCTCTCGCTTGATGGACTTCTCCACCTTGCCCGCGTCCTTCGCCTGCATCTCCCACTGCCGCTTGGCGCGCGCCACCACGCGGTCTCGCCGCTGGCGCACGGGATAGCGCGCGTATTCGATGTGGAACCAGCGGGCGATGGTCTCGGCGGAAATGGGCGGTCCCACAGGAGACGGCACGTCTCCCTGCGGCACCATCTTCTTTTCCATGTCTTGCAAGAAGGCCTGGAGCGCTTCCAGCGTCTCCACGCGCCCCTTCAGCTCGATCTCCCGGCGCATCGACTCGTACTCCTGCGACGGACGAAGCGCGAACCGCTCGCGCAGCCGCTTTGCCGGATCCGGCAGGAGCACCACATGGTCCAACACGCGCAGCGCAAAGGCCGCAAACGTCGTCTGCTGCACATCCCCGACGCCGAGCTCGGGGAGCACCTCGGAAATGTAATCCACAAACATCGCCGAGGGCGCAAAGATGACCATCTTATCCGCCCGGAGCTTTTCCGGGTGCTGGTACAACAAGTAGGCGAGCCGATGCAGCGCGACGGTCGTCTTGCCGCTTCCCGCGACACCCTGAATGAGGATGGGCACGTTTTTGTCCGCGCGGATGACCTCGTTCTGTTCGGCCTGAATCGTGGCCACGATGTCGTGCAAACGGCTATCCTTGGAATCCGCGAGGCGGTAGAGCAAGAACTCGTCGACGTTGCCGGCCTGCGTCTGCCCTTTCACGTAGCTGTCGACGACGCGGACGAGATCGCCCTCGCGCACCACGATGTTTCGCTTGAGCGACACGGTGCCACGCACCTCGCCGCCCGGAGCTTCATAACGGGCCTCGTCGCCCTGACCGGTGAAGGAGTAAAACACGCTCGCGGCGGGAGCGCGCCAATCGAGGACGACGCGCTCGCCCGTCGACGGATGATCGATGCCCTGCTTGCCGATGTACAGCTTCTGCAGGGCCTCCCCCTCGGGCTGAAAGTCAATGCGCCCGAAATACGGATCGCGGAGCGCCCTCCGGAGCTGATGGCGCCGCTCCTCCGCCATCTCGGCAACGGCGACATCGGCGACGACATCGGCGGTCAGCGCCTCGTCCGCATCCTCGTCGTCCTCGTCGCGCACGGGCATCCTTGGCCCCGACTCGAGCGCCCCTCGAATGAGGTCGAGCACGCGCTGTAGGTGTTCCTTTTCCTCCTCGTATGGATCAAGCGCCGGGCGAGGCGGCGTCCCGGTCTCGCTCATGAAACCACCTCCCTCTGTGCGCGCGCGATGACTCGCGACCCGAGCGCGTACCACAAGAGGGCCGCCACGTCCGCCACCGCAATCACCGCGCCCATCGGCAGGCTGTCATGCGATCCGCCAAGGCCCACGAGCGGCGTGGCGGCCGCGCCGAGCAACAGCTGCGACACGCCGATGAGCCCTGCCGCGCTCCCGGCCTGTTTCGCATGGCGCTGCATGGCGAGCGACGAGCCCAGCGTGCTGACGACGCCCACGCACGACACGAGCACAAACAGCGAAGGCAGAATGCCCGCGAGTCCAAACCCGAAAAGGACGCTCGCAAACAGCCCGAGCCCCCCGAGAGCCGCGAGGCTCACGCCGAAGCGGAAGATCTTCCGCCCCTCGATGCGCCGGGCCAAATGCCCCGAGACCTGAGAGGCTATCACGATTCCCATGCCATTAGCCGCAAAGCACGCGCTGAACGCCTGCGGTGAGAGACCGTAGATGTCCTGCAGCACAAAAGGAGATCCCGAGATATAGGCGAACATCGCAGCCGACACCAGCCCTTGGGAAAACGCGTAAGTGACAAAGACGGGATCGCGAAATAACGCGCCAAACGCGCGCAAGGCGCCGCCGAGCCCGGCCCGGTTGCGCCGCTTCACTTCGAGCGTCTCCCGCAGCGCCACAAGCGACCACAGCCACAGCGCGACGCCGACACATCCCAAGATGACAAACACGCCGCGCCAATTGGTGAAGCGAAGCAACTGGCCGCCGATGACCGGTGCGAGAATCGGCGCCACACCGTTGACCAACATCAGAAGCGAAAAGAACCGCGTCAGTTCCACGCCGCTAAACAGGTCCCGGGCGATGGCTCGAGCGATGACGATGGCCGCGGAGCCACACAGCCCCTGGATCACCCGCACGACGACGAGCCCCCACGCGTCCGGCATGAGGCCGCAGGCGAAGGACGCTAACAGATACAGGCCGAGCCCCACGAGGAGCGGTCGCTTGCGGCCGAGCGCGTCGCTCAGCGGACCGGCGAACAGCTGGCCGACGGCCAAGCCCATCAGGCACGCCGTAAGACTCAGCTGGGCGACCGACGTGGCGGCGTGCAAGTCTCTCGCCATCGAGGGCAATGCCGGCAGATACATGTCGATGGAGAGCGGCGCAATGGCGGTCAAGCTGCCGAGAAGCGCGGCCAGGCGAAAGCGGGCGCCGAACGAGGTGGGCGCCTCGGCCAGGGTGTGTGCGGTCATCTCCACTTCCGACTTCACAGAATCTCCCCCCTCCACGTGTCTCCTATCTATCTCACTCATCTCGCCAGCTCGGCCGTTCGATGGCCCAGGATTTCACAAACAGGGCGGCTCACGCCGGGCGGTGAGCGCGGCCTCCTCGCTGAGCGATGTCACCAGGCGCCGTCCGCGAGCCCGTCGCCGAGCCACTGCAAGATGGCGTTTTGTCCCTGCGGCGTGGCCGCGGCTTGAAACATGGGCGCCAGGGCGAGCGCCTGCTCCCCGGCCTCGGCCAGAAGGCGTTGCCCGAGTGCGGTCGGATGCACGTCGTGCGGCAGAATATCGGCGGAAGGATCCGTCAGGGTGTCGTACGCGTCCGCGACGGGATCGCCCACGGCGACGGCGTCGGCGGCGATGGCGACGTTCGCCGCGACAATCGCGGACTCCGCCGTCTGATGAAGCCACTTGTCTGACGCGGGAAACGGGTTGTACAGGTCGTAGACGACGACGGTCGCCCGCGGATTGTCCTGATGCAGCAACCTGAGAATGGAGGCCAGGTTGCTCCGGATGTCCTGGATGCCTTGGGCCAACTTGGACGCCAACGTGGCCGCCTGCGACGACGTCGGCGTGACCCGCGCCCAGTCCGCCCCCTTTGGCAGCATGGCGAGCGCGGGCAGCAACAGGTCGTTGCTGCCAATGTCCACCGTGATGACCTGTGCGGCAGCCACATCGGCGCGCATCGCGGCATTTGTCCGAAGCGCCCGCAGGAGATCCCCTGACGTCCAACCGGGCACGCCGAGATCGACGGCGCGCCAACCTTCCTTCTTCGCTAAAAGATACGGAAACGCGAGCGGCGACGGCTCGTGATGATTGCCGAGATGGTACCCGAACGTGATGGAGTCGCCGAGCGCCACGAGCACGTGCGTCTCGTCGGGAGCCTGCGCCGCGCGAGCCGCGCTGGCCACATGGACGTCCGCAGCGCCCTGGGGTGGCGCAAGCACGTCAGGCTGTCCGATGGCGTGCAGAAGGAAAAACATGGCGCCAAACGCCGTCAACCACGGTCCGAGTGCCGACATGGCCTTGCTCCCTCTCCGTACAGTGGGTTCGATGGCTTCGCTTGAGTTCCGGCTGCAAAGCGCCTATTGTTCATGATAGATCACAATCGGTCGAGATGCTCGGCCGCAAGGCGCTCTCGCCAGAGGAGGATCGGCATGCGTCCGTCCACGCTTTTCGGCTTCGGAATGGCGGCTGTCGTGGTGACCCTGTCGGGATGCGGCGCCGACACGCCCTCTCACGCGCACACGTCCGCCGCACCGCGCGCCGCGTCAGCCGGCCAAGCGTCCGTCTCGGCGGACGTCCGCCTCGCTTCGCGCGCCACCGCCGAGGTCGCGACGTTGGCGTCGAGCCTGCGCGTCGCGGATGCGCACATGCGCATGCTGACCGCTCACACGGGAATGCTGTGGGGCTATCGCGGCAACCACTTCGCGATGTACGAGACCATCGACGGCGGACACACGTGGAAACCGGTGCCCCTCCCGGCGCTTCCCACGGACGACATGTCCGCGTACGGGCCGGGCGGCGCGCACGAGGTCACGGCCGTGATCGACTCGTCCGCAATGTGGTCGCTTGTGAGCGTGAGCCATGATCAGGCGCACATTTGGACGACAAAGGACGCGGGTCGGCACTGGCGGGAGACCACCTTGCCTCTGCCGGCAGGGACGGTTCAGTTTGCGGCCGGCCAATGGATGGCCGGAAGGCTGGGCTTCATGCTCTTCGAAAGCGACGGGTACAACGGCGTGGCAGCCAAGTACTTGTATCGAACGGAGAACGGCGGGGGTTCTTGGCAGCTCGTGGCTACGTCCACGGGTGGCCTTCCGCACAACGGGGTCCGCACCGCCATGGCGTTTGCTCCAAACGGCAAGACCGGCCTCTTGGCTGTCGTGGACGACTTGGAAAAGACGGTGCTGGTCGTGGAGACCAACGACGGCGGCCTCCATTGGCAGCCCACGAGCATCAGTCTGCCGAGCGGCATCGTGGCGCCCCCTTCGATCGAACTCGCGCTCGCCGGGCCCGGAGAGGCGCTCCAACTCGCCATCGAGGTGCAGGTGGGCTCCGCGTCCGAGCTCTTGGTGATGAATTCGTCCTACGGGTCCAGTTGGGACGTGGCCGAGATTGGCGTCACCCATCTGGAAGCGATGTGCGCCTCGCCCGCAGGCGATCTCGCCGCACTGGAAGACAAGTCCGGTCAACAGACGTGGATGGTGAGCCCCGATGGCGGCCAGACCTGGTACACACAGCCCGCTCAGGGCCTGCCCGCGAGCCTCGCCGATGCCGCGTCCGTGAGCGTGTCGGCGCCTTCCCCCAGCGCGTTTTTCCTTGTCGCGCTCGACGCTCGCCTGGCCGCAAGCCTGTACGCATCGTCGGACGGGGGCGACACGTGGCAGCCCCTCGGCTAGGCTCAGGCGATCTCGGCGTGAAACAGCCGGCGCATGTGTTCCAGGAAGATGTCCCCGAGATCCGTGAAGGTGGCGCATCCCTGGCGGTGCACCACAGCGCGAAACCCCTCGTCGTACGCCCCCGCGACGGTGAGAAAGTCGCAGATGTCCGTGCACACGCCGCACACGTGGACCCGCTCCACGTTGCGCTCGCGCAGGCGTTCCCCAAGTCCCGTGTTGTAAAACGCGTTGTAGCTCGCTTCGGGAGATACCACACGTCCGGGTGCCCCTTGTGCCGCTCGTACCACGCGGCGAGATCGCCGTACAGCTTTTGCCCCCACGTGCCCCGCACGTTGTGCGGCGGCCAGTCGAGAAAGTGGCGGTCGTCCGGATCGTGCTCGTCCATGCAAATCGCCACGACGCCCGTTCCGAGCATCCGATCCGCAAGGGCGAGGATGTAGGGAACGATGGCCTGGCCGGGCTTGCCGACCGTTAAGGCGCCCTCGTCGTGGACGAAATCATTGGACATGTCGACAATCAAGAGCGCTTCGCGCATGCGATAGCCCCCCTTTCGCCCTCATTGTACCCGTTGCCAGAGAGCGCGTCACCTCGCTTGCAATGGACGGCAGGTCTTTTGTACCATCGAGCGAGAAGCGAGGGAGACAAGATGCGTTTTCGCACGGGGCACCGCCTCGAGAAGTGGTTGGAAGTCGGTCGCGCACATCTGTTCGACGGCTATCAGGGCGATCCCGCCGCTTGGTATCAGTCCTTGACCGAGCCCGTCGCACTCGAACTGGGCTCTGGGCGCGGCGCATTCATGCGGCAAATGGCGCGTTTGCACCCCAACACGCGCTTCGTCGGCGTAGACCGGGTCTTGGCCGTCGCCGCAAAGGCGGCCTATGGGGCTGCCCTCGACGGGCTCGACAACCTCTCGTTTTTCGTCGGAGACGTCGAGCGGTTTGGCCCCCTGTGGACTGAACCCAGAGTCGCATGGCTGTACCTGAATTTCTCCGATCCTTGGCCCAAAAAGCGGCATCACAAGCGCCGCTTGACGGCGCCCGACAAGCTGTCGTGGTATGCCAAGTGGATGCGGCCGGAAGCCTGGCTGGAGCAAAAAACGGACAACCCCGAGTTCTTCGAGTGGTCGCTCGCGTCGTTCCAGGCGAGCGGGTGGGAAATCGCCGAGGTCGAACGAGGCCTTCCGCCGGGCGATCCCGACGGCACGCTCTCGGGCAAATACGTGCAGACCGAATACGAGATGAGATTCCGACAGCTGGGACAACCCATCTTCTATCTGCGCGCACGCCCGGCTCGTTGAGGCCGGGCGCTCGCGCCGGCGGATGAGGCCCCTGCCGAAAGCGCATTCGTGGGGAGGCGAGCACGTGAAGTACCGGCCACTTGGCGAACTGCAGGTGAGCGAACTGAGCTTTGGCACGTGGGCCATCGGAGGCGCATGGGGCCGCGTGGACGAGCGAGATGCCCTCGACGGGCTGGCCGCCGCGATCGACGCAGGCGTGAACTTCTTTGATACAGCGGATGTGTATGGCGACGGCCGAAGCGAAGAGCTTCTGGCAAAGGCCACGAAGGGGCGCGAGCACGAGATCTATATCGCCACCAAATTCTGCCGCGCAGGGAACATTCACGATCCGGCCACCTACAGCGAGCCCTCTGTTCGCCGCTTTCTCGAAGGCAGCCTGCGCAGGCTGCGGCGCGATGTCGTCGACTTGTACCAGATCCATTGTCCGCCGACGGCGATCCTCCGCGACGGCGCGGTGTTCGAGGTTTTGGACAAGCTGCAGGCCGAAGGGAAAATCCGGTATTACGGCGTGAGCGTGGAGACGGTCGAGGAGGGGCTTCTGTGCCTTCAGGTCCCGGGCGTCCGCGCCCTGCAGGTCATTTTCAACATTTTCCGACAGAAGCCGGCGGAAGAGCTGTTGCCGCGGGCCAAGGCGCAGGGCGTCGGCATCCTGGCCCGACTGCCGCTCGCGAGCGGCCTGTTGACCGGCAAGTTCAAGCCCGATCACCGCTTCGATCCCGACGACCACCGTTCGTTCAACGAGAACGGCGAGCAGTTCAACGTCGGGGAAACGTTCGCAGGCCTCGGCTTTGCCAAGGGTGTCGAGCTGGCCGAGCGATTGCGCTGGATTGGCGAAGGCCGTGGCAATATGACGCGAGCGGCGCTCCGCTTTATCCTGGATCACGACGAGGTGACCTGCGCCATCCCCGGCTTTAAAAACCGACAGCAAGTGCAAGACAACCTCGCCGCGCTTGACGTCCGGCCGTTCTCCCCTGAGGAGCGCGCACGGCTGCGCCGCTTTTACGAAGATGAGGTGCTTCCCCATATCCGCGGCGCCTACTGACGCGCCTGGGACCGTGCGCCGGGCCCACGAGATGGAGGTTCCCGTGGGCCCGCCGTGCCGGCCGGCTCAGAAGTTCGTCCGAATGGCGGCGAGCTTCCGCTCCATCATGTCGTACATCGCATACAGCACGCCTTCACGCCCGACGCCGCTCTCCTTCACCCCGCCATACGGCATGTGATCCACCCGGTACGTCGGCACCTGGTTGATGAGAACCGCGCCCGCCTGCACGGTCTCGATGGCGAGCATGGCGTGATCCATCCGCTTGGTGAAGACCCCCGCGTTCAGCCCAAACTTGCTTCGATTCGCGAGTTCGAGCCCCTTCTCGAAGCTCGACACCCGCTCCACCAGCAGGATGGGGCCAAACGCTTCCTCCGTGCACAGCTTCGCATCGAGCGGCACGCCCGTCACCACCGTCGGCTCCATGCGGTTGCCCTCGATCTTGCCCCCGACGAGCACCTCGGCACCGCGATCCACGGCCTCTTCGAGCCAGGCCTTGAGGCGGGCACCCGCCTGCTCGTTGATGAGCGCCGACACGTCTGTCGCCTCGTCGAGCGGATCGCCCACCTTGAGCGCCTTCGCGCCCGCCACAATCCGCTTCACCAACTCGTCGTACACCGCGTCGTGGATGTACACGCGCTGGATGGAAATGCACACCTGTCCGTTATAGGAGAATCCGCCCTGGACGATCTCGGCCGCCAGCTTGTCGAGCTCGTGCGCGGTGAAGCCTTCATCCACCACGAGTGGCGAATTCGAGCCGAGCTCCAGCGTCACGCGCCGCAGCCCCGCCTGCTGGCGAATGATCTTGCCCACGGTCGGGCTGCCTGTGAAGGTCACAAACGCGACGTCCGGGTGCGTCGTCAGCACCTCGCTCAGCTCCTTGCCGTCGCCCGGGATGATGTTCAATACCCCAGGCGGGAGCCCTGCGTCCTGGAAGATGTGCCCGAGGACCAGCGCCGAAAGCGGGGTCTGCTCGGCGGGCTTCAAAACGATGGCGTTGCCCGCGGCGATAGCCGGACCGACCTTGTGCGCCACCAGGTTCATTGGAAAGTTGAACGGCGTGATGGCCGTCACGACGCCCAACGGCTCCCAGAGCGTGAACGCCACGTGGTGTTCCCCGCGCGGCGCCGCGTCCATGGGCACCGTCTCACCCCGGATGGACTTGGCCGCCTCAGCCGAAAAGCGGTACGTCTCGATGGTCCGGTCAATCTCCTGGCGCGCGGCCCGGATGGGCTTGGCCGCCTCGCGCGCGATGGTCTCCGCGAGTTCCGCTCTGCGATCCGCGATGATATCCGCCGCCTTGCTCAGGATCTGCGCCCGCTGCCAGGCGGGCACCTTCCGAAACGACTTTTGCGCCCTCGCGGCCACCTCGATGGCGCGGGCCGCCTGTTCCGGCGACGCGTAGCCGATCATGGCCAGCGGCTCCCCGCTGTACGGGCTGCGCAACTCGACGTGTCGCGCCGCCTCCTCCCAGTCGCCGTCGATGAAGAGATGGGTCTTCCCCACTTCAATCGCTTTGCTCACGGTTTCATCCTCCCGCGTCGTGTTCTCTGCACAGCGTTTCCTCTCCTACAAGTCGCCATTCCCCCGAAGCCACGCCGTATACGCGGTCCGCCACACGATGGGATGGCGGGGCACTCGGGCGAGATCGAACGCGCCCACCGCCTCGCGGAGCGAAATGTCCTCGGGGCGATCCGCTTGCCCGGCGAGCCAGAGAAGCAACCCCACGAGCCGCTGCGGCCGCACGCCCGCGTCGCGCAGCGCGCGGAGAGACAGGTCCCCGTGCCGCTTCGCGAGCCTGCGTCCGTCGCCATCCACCACGAGCGGCACGTGCGCGTAGCGCGGCGGGGCATAGCCCAGGCGCTCGGCGAGATAGACCTGGCGAAACGCGGACGGAAACAAATCGGATCCGCGGATCACGTCGGTGACGCCCATGGCGTGATCGTCGACGACGACGGCCAGGTGGTACGCGATCACGCCGTCCGCCCTCCGGACGACGAAGTCGCCGCCTTCCGCCGGCCGAGCCGTCGTGCGGCCGAGCAAGCGATCGTCCACCGTGATGAGCGCATCGTCCCGAACGTGAAGGCGCAGCGATGGTGGCTTGCTCGCGGCGAGCTCCGAGCGCCTTGCGTCCGAGAGTCGAAGGCAACGGCGGTCGTAGCGCGGCTCATCCCCGAACAGCCCCTGTGGCGCCGACGCGATGGACAAAAGCCGCGATCGCGGGCAGAAACACGGGTACAGTTCGCGCGCGCTGCGCAGATGTTCGAGCGCCCGCTCGTAGCTCTCGCGCCGAAGGCGTTGCTCGTAGGGCGCGGCGGGCCCGCCCACGTCTGGGCCTTCGTCCCAATCGATGCCAAGCCAGCGGAGGTCGTCGATCATCGCCTGGCGGTACGCGTCGCGGCATCTCGCCTCGTCCAGGTCTTCGACGCGCAGAACGAACGCGCCGCCGTTTCGGCGCGCGTCGAGCCAGGCGAGCACGGCCACCCAGGCGTTGCCCACGTGCAAATCGCCGGTGGGACTGGGCGCAAATCGACCTTTGTACGAGGGCGTCAATCGGCACACCTCTCTTCGCCTTCCATGTTAACAAAACTTGCTGGTGATGTCCCGCGAGACGGCGCGCACGATACCGAAGGAGGGAGAAGCGACGATGCGAGAGACATGGTGTGTGGAGCAGACGTGGCGGAATCTAGCCATGGCGCACTGGCGCGCCGATCCTGGCGCCGTGATGCGCCACATCCCGCCCGGTTTGGAGTTGGATCTGTTCGACGGCTGCGCCTACGTCAGCGTGGTGGTGTTTTCGGTGGACCCATTCCGGTTGCGGGGTTTGCCGCCCATCCCCGGCATGCGCCGGTTCTGGCAGATGAACCTCCGCACGTACGTCCGCAGGGGTGAGAAGCCGGGGGTGTGGTTTCTTCGCCTGGAAACCGACCGGGTGTGGCCCGCGCGGCTCGGCAAACTCGCCTACGCGCTGCCGTTCGAGCTGGCGGACATCGCCGCAATGGAAAACGGGGAGCGCCTAGCCATCGGCGTGGTGAGCCAAGCCGGCGGCGGACCGGCCCTGTCCCTCGGCTTTCAGCGAGCCGGAGGGCACATGCCGTGGTACGAGCCCGCGCCTCATTCCGTGGAGGCCTGGCTTCTCAACCGCGATGTGCTCTACGCGCGCGCCCTGGGCGCCGTGTTCGAGACCCGTGTGGTGCACCGGCCATGGATCATCCAGCCGGCTGTGGCCCGAACGGGAGAAGCGTCCCTCCTTCGCCTTTACGGGTGCGACGGCCAACCGGCGATGGCCCACTCGGCGGAGGCGCGCACGGCCCGCATCGGTTGCCCGAGGCCCGTGCGCCGCCTGTCTCATTCGCCCGCCAGCTGTTCGTTGGCCCGGTGAATGCGCTCGAGCAGGGTGCGCACGCGCGCACGCAGGTCCACAATCTCCTCGTCCCGAAAGCCGTCTATCTGATCCTTGACACAGTCGGGGACGGCGCGCAGCTCTTCGCGCAGCGCCCGCCCCTTCTCCGTGAGCGATACGCACATCTTGCGCTCGTCGTCGGCGTCCCGCCGCCTGTCGACAAGCCCGCTCTCCTGCATTCGCTTCAACAAGGGAGTCAGCGTGCCAGAATCCAAATAAAGCCGCTCCCCAAGCGCCTTGACCGTGCACGCGCCGAGCTCGTACAGCGCGACCAGCACCATGTATTGGGGAAACGTGAGTCCATGCGGCTCTAAAAACGAGCGATAGAGCCGCATCGTTTCACGGGCGCACGCGTACACGGCGAAGCACAAATGTTCGTCCAGACTGAGGAGCGGTCGATCCGTCATCACGACAAGCCTCCAAGCTCGCTTGACTCGGCCCTCACGGGCCTACCGTCTAGTTTAAGGCTGTTTCGCGTAATACTCCATCAGAACTTGGACGACCTCCGGCCGGCTGAACTCCGGCGGCGGCGCGATGCCCTCGCGCAGCATCTGGCGCACCTTAGTGCCGGACAGCATGACGTGATCGTCGTCGCCGTGCGGGCACGTCTTCGCCGTCGCCATGCCCTGACATTTGCGGCAGTAGAACGCGTTGTCGAAAAACAGCGGCGTGATGCCGAGCTCCGCCACATCGAAGGCGTCAAAGATGCGCTGCGCGTCGAAGGGGCCATAGTAATTGCCCACGCCGGCGTGATCGCGCCCGACGATGAAGTGCGTGCAGCCGAAATTCCGCCGGACCAGCGCGTGCATGACCGCCTCGCGGGGGCCAGCATACCGCATGGCGGCCTTGTATACACCGAAAAACACGCGATCCCGCGGGTAGTAGTGCTCAAGGATGACCTGATACGCGCGCAGGCGTACGTCGGCCGGCACGTCGTCCGCCTTGGTGGGCCCCACGAGCGGGTTCAAAAACAGCCCATCCACCATCTCGAGCGCGACCTTCTGAATATACTCGTGCGCGCGGTGCACCGGATTTCGAGTCTGAAACCCGACCACCGTCCTCCACCCGCGCTCCTGGAATGCGGCGCGCGTCTGCCGGGGCGTGTACGCGTACGGCGTGAACTCATCCTCACGCTCGTCCGGCAGGACCTCGACGGGACCGCCCAGGTACACGCCTCCGCGCTCGTACAGCCTCCGCACGCCGGGATGCTCCACGTCCTTGGTTCGGTACACTTGTTCCGCTTCGTGGTCCAGATTGGGCCGATACATGTGGCGGATGGTCATGCGCCCGCAGACCACCCCGTCCGGCCGGACGAGCGCGACCGTCTCATCGAGCCGCAGCGTGCGCGCCACGTCCTCCGAGACGGGCAACGTCACCGGAATGGACCAGATGTGTCCCGTCGTGAGGCGCATGGTCTCGACGACGGCGTGATAATCGTCCTCCGACACAAACCCATCGAGCGGCGAGAAGGCGCCAATCCCGAGTTGATACAAATCGGACACGGCGATCTCGTCAAGCGAAACGGCCTTGAGCTCAGACCAAGCCCGCCGCGCATCTGCCGCCTCAGGCGCCGGCACCAGATGCTCCAGCACCGCCCCGCGTTCGCGTTCCGTCACTGACACGCTAACTCCTCCCAACCCACGCGATCTCGGTCGGATCGCCATAATGTAAGTAAACCGATAAACATGATACACATTGTACCACCGAGGCCGCGTCTTGGCGAGGGCGCCGCCGAATGGCGGGCAGAGGTGCACCGTCGAGGGCGGTCACGTGCAATGCACCAGCCGGCCGCCGACCAGGGTGTGGGTCACGGCGCCATCCGCAGAGAGGGCCACGAGGTCCGCTCGATACCCCCGCGCGATGCGCCCGCGCCGCTCGCCCAGGAGGCGCGCGGCATTTGCCGCCGCCACGTCGGGCACGTCGTCGAGCAGAAACACGCCGTGCGCGAGGCCCACCTGCACCGCGCGTTCCATGGTCAGCGCGCTGCCCGCGAGGGTGCCGTCTGGACGCCTCACCTCGCCGGCTCGGTACACCATCTCGTCACCCGCAAACCAGTACCGGCCCTCCGGCATGTCCACCACGGACACGGCATCCGTCACGAGCATGACCCCGTGACGCCCTTTGGCGCGCACCGCGAGCCGCGCGATGGCGGGATGGACGTGGACGCCGTCGAGAATGATTTCCACCATCGCGTCCGCGCGGTCAAGGGCCGCGGCGGCCAGTCCGGGGCGCCGGTGGTGCAGTCCGTCCATGGCGTTGAATACGTGGGTGGCGCTTTGCGCGCCGAGATCGAACGCCCGCATCGCCTCGTCGTACGTGGACGCCGAATGGCCGAGCGACACGACGATGCGGAACTCGCGAGCGGTCCGGATGACCTCGTCGGCGCCTGGAAGCTCCGGCGCCAACGTGACCATGCGAACCGGACCAGCCTCGGCGTAAGCCCGCAGTTCCTCGGGCGACGGCGCACGCAGATGTTCGGCGGGATGAGCCCCGCGCTTCGCGGGATGGATGAACGGGCCCTCGAGGTGAAACCCCAAGACGTCCGCACCTCGCCATGGTCCTGGCGTTCGCCAGGCGGCCAGGGCGGCCAAGGTGGCCTCGCGAGACGCGGCGACCGTCGTCAACACGAGCGCCGTCGTGCCGTGGCGGGCGTGCGTCACCGCAATCTGTTCAAACGCCTCCATGGAGGCATCCATGACATCCGCCCCACCTCCCCCGTGCACGTGCACGTCGACGAAACCCGGCAGCAAGAGCCCCGCCGTGTCCACCAGCCTCGCGCCGGTAATGACGCCCACGCCCGCTTCACAGACATCCGCGATGAAGCCTTCCTCGACGATCACGTCTTTCCATTGGCCCTCGATGAGCCCTCGGACGACTGCGCGCAACGCTCACCACCTCCGCCGTTCGTCGTGTGCCAAAAAGCATGAGCAGTCGCCATCACATGCCGGTAGACCGTAGGCGCCGCGGCCCGTCGCCCTGCGACTAGGACTCTTGGTGAGCTCGTTCGGCCTTGCGGCGCAAGTGCTCGAGGCCCCACGCATGCATGAGGTCGAGGATGGGACGCAGCGATTGGCCGTACGGTGTGATGGCGTACTCCACCCGAGGGGGAACCTCAGGATACACCGTCCGCTCCACGATGCCCTCTTCCTCCAGTTCGCGCAACTGCTTCGTGAGGACGCGCTGCGTAATGCCGGGAATTCGGCGCATGAGTTCGGAAAATCGCAGCGAAGGGTGTTCGAATAGGTGATACAGGATGAGCCACTTCCACTTGCCGCTCAGCACTTGAAGGGTGGAGACAGCCGAACAGGGCGAATCTTCGCGATGGCTGGACGACATCGACACGAACGCCTGCCTTTCGCTGTAACTCAGTTACCTCAAGTATACCAAAGCACTTTGATGTTCCTACTTATCATTGTTTCATCACTGATGAATAATAAGAGCAGGCAAGCGCGCTCGGCTTGGGCGTATCTCGATATCGGTCAGGAGGTTGACTCATGGCAAAGGTAGCCTGGAATGTGGATCCGAGTCACAGCACGATTGGTTTCAGCGTCAAACACATGATGTTCACGACGGTGCGTGGTCACTTCAAGAAGTTCTCCGCGACGGTCATCGCGGATCCGGAGGACCTGACGACGGCCGAGATCGACTTCACGGTCGACGTCGAAAGCATTGACACGCGCGACGAAAACCGGGACAACCACCTCCGCGGCGCAGACTTCTTCGACGTGGAAAAGTATCCCCACATGACGTTCAAAGCCACGAAGACCGTGAAGACGGGCCCGAACACGTACGACATGACCGGCGATCTCACCATCCGCGATGTCACAAAGCCCGTCACCTTCCACGTGACGTACGAAGGCATGGGCAAGAACCCGTGGGGACAAGAGGTGGCAGGCTTCACGGCGCAGGCCAAGATCAACCGCAAGGACTTCGGTCTCACCTGGAACGCCGCGCTCGAGACGGGCGGCGTGCTCGTGAGCGACGAAGTGAAGATTGAGCTCGAGATTCAAGCCACGAAGGCCCAGTGAATGCGCAGCGCGGAGAGAACCAAGAGACCGGTCGCAGCTAGGTCTGCGGCCGGTTTTGTGTTAGGATAGAGAGACAGCAAGGAGGCGGAAGACGTGGCGGTTCTCTCCGTTTCGAACGTGACGTGGATTCGGAATGAACGGAAAATTCTAGATGATGTGTCGTTCGAGATTCGCGAGGGCGAACACTGGGGACTGATTGGCCTCAACGGCTCGGGCAAGACCTCGCTGTTGCAGATCATCGCGGGTTACCAGTGGCCCACGCGCGGACAGGTGTCCGTGCTGGGGCACGCGTACGGCCGCGTGGACATCCGCGAAGTGCGGCGGCAGATTGGCTGGGTCAGCTACGCCCTGCTGCGGCGCGTGGAACAAGACGCAGAGGGCGACAAGGCGCTCGACGTGATCGTCAGCGGCGCGTTCTCCTCCATCGGCCTGTGGGAAAAGCCGCGTCCTGAACAATGGGAGCGCGCGCACGCATTGGCCCGCCAGCTGGGCATCGAGCACCTCGTCGACAGCCCGTTTCACGCCCTTTCTCAGGGCGAGAAGCAGCGGGTGCTCATCGCGCGAGCGCTGATGCCGAAACCTTCGCTGCTCATCCTCGACGAACCGTGCACGGCGCTCGACGTGCGCGCGCGGGAACAACTGTTGACCGCTCTGGATGCCATGGCGATGTCACCCGACGCCCCCGCTCTCCTGTACGTCACGCACCACATTGAAGAGATGATCCCCGCCATCACGCACGTGCTCGCGCTCGACGACGGGCGCGTGGTGGCCTGTGGCGACAAAAAAGCCGTGCTCACGGACGACGTGCTTTCCCGCACCTTTCACGTCCCCGTGCGCACGGTCTGGCAGGGCAATCGAGCCTTTTTGACGGTGGTTTCCCCGGGTGGCGAGAAGGCCGAGGCCGCGGTCATTCCCGGCCCCAGTGCGCGGCGATGAACGCGTCTCGGCCCGATGCGCGCCGGTACCGCTCGTAATGAAGCGGCTGCTTGCGATAGAAGTCCTGGTGGTACTCCTCCGCCGGGTAGAACGGGCCCGCTGGGCGAATTTCCGTCACAATCGGTTTCTGAAAGCGGCCTGACGCCTCCAGGGCGGCTTTTGATGCCTCGGCGAGGCGCCGCTGTTCTTCGGTGTGATAGAAGATGGCCGTCTTGTAGGACGGGCCGCGATCGTAAAACTGGCCGCCGGCATCGGTCGGATCGATCTGGCGCCAGAAGATATCGAGCAGCTGCTGATACGTGATTTGCCGAGGATCATAGGTGATCTGCACAGCTTCCACGTGGCCCGTGGTCCCGGAACACACCTGTTCGTAAGTCGGATTCGGGACGTGCCCCCCGGTGTAGCCGGAGACCACCGAGATGACCCCCGGCCACGTGTCAAAGGGCTTCACCATGCACCAGAAGCATCCGCCGGCGAAGGTGGCCCGTTCAAGGCCGACATCCTGCTCTGCCTCAGGTGTCAAGTGCGTCGCCTCTTTCTCACTGGAGGACGTCCGCGAGCTGAGCCTCAAGCTGTTCCTTCGGCTGATACCCGATGATCTGCTTGACCGGGCGTCCGCCTTTGAAGAGGATGAGCGTCGGAATGCTCATGATGCCGAACTGGCTGGTAGTCTGCGGGTTCTCGTCGACGTTCAGCTTGGCGACGGTCACCTTGTCCGCATGCGCCTCGGCAAACTCCTCGAGCACCGGCGCCATCATGCGGCAAGGCCCGCACCACGCCGCCCAGAAATCCACCAGCACGGGTTTATTACCTTGAATCGCCTGTTGGAAATTGGCGTCCGTCAACGTCATCGTGGCCATTGGAATACCCCCCAAGGTACTTACTTGCATTTTTATAGTACCATTTTTGTGGGCCGCTGGTCAAACGCTGCCGGGCACAGGAGCCCCGAGCCTCGCCGCGTCATGGGGCGTGATGTCCCAGGGATTCTGCCAGAGCGCGGAGTGGCTCATAGCGGAAACATGTCACCACGTGGTCCAGAACCACGCCGACGGCCTGGAGATACGCGTAGACCATCACGGGTCCCACGAAACGAAAACCAAGGGAACGCATCTCGCGGCTCACGCGCTCCGCGAGCGGAGAGGTTGCGGGGACCTCCTCTTCGCGCGCAAAGGCGTGCACTTCCGGCCTGCCGTCCACAAACCCCCACAGCCAGCGCGCAAACGATCCGTGCGCAGCCTGCACCTCCAGAAACACCTTCGCGTTATGAATCGCCGCTTCGACCTTCGCCCGATTGCGAATGATGCCGGAATCGGGGGCCAAGAGGCGCGCCACGTCCTCTTCACTGTAGCGTGCCACAACCTCGGGCTGAAAATCCGCGAACGCCCGCCGGTACGCCTCCCTGCGCGACAAGATCAGGTACCACTGCAGGCCCGCCTGCGCGGCCTCGAGCGTCAAAAACTCAAACAGGACGCCATCGTCAAACTGGGGCACGCCCCACTCTTCATCGTGGTAGCGCACGTACAGGTCTCTCGATCCCGCCCACTTGCAGCGCCGCATCTCCACGCTTCCCCCCGTTCGATCCGCCTCTTGTTCATTGTGGTGCAACCTGGCGCGATCGTCCATGTCGCAAGGGAGATGCGCGCATACAAGAGGAGAACCTTTGGAAGCAAGATCGCAGAGTGGCTTGAGCGGTATAATCCGTCATGGGAGGCGATCGCGTGAGCGAACAACAGCGGTGGGACCTGGAGTCCCTCTACCCAGGAGGAAGCCATTCTCCTCAGTTCCGAAACTTTCTCGACGACTTGGAGGCCAACGCGACCTCGTTTTCGACGGTGCTTCAGAACACGCCGGGCGCCATGCAGAGCCCCGACATGGGACTGAAGGCCGTGATCCTCACCATGCAGGACCTCAGCATGCGCCTGCGCGAAGCGAGCGCGTTTGTGTCCTGCCTCACGGCGCAGGACGTGCGTGACACCGAAGCGAAAGCGCTACAGACCCGGGTCAACCGGATTCGCGCCACGCTCACCAGCGCGCTCGCACTTTTGGATGAGCGCCTCCAGCAGGCCGGAGAAGACAGCATCCGTGCCCTGCTGGGGGACCCAGAGCTTGCGCCGCTCGCGTTCGCGATTGAGGAGCGCATCGCGCGGTCCAGGCGGCGATTGCCGGCGGAACAGGAGCGGCTGATTGCGCGGCTCTCGTCCGACGGGTACATCGCGTGGGGAGAGCTGTACGACACCATCGTCGGCCGCATGACCGCGGAAATCGAGTCGGAGGGACGCCGGGAGATCGTTTCGATGGGCCAACTCGCCAATCGGATGACCCAAGCGGCCCAGCGCGATCGCGACCGGATGTTCGACGTGTGGGAATCGTGCTGGGCTCATGAGGCCGACCTCTGCGCCGAGGCGCTGAACCACCTGGCCGGCTTTCGGCTTCAGGTGTACGAGGCGCGCGGCTGGCACTCCGTGTTGGAAGAGCCGCTCGAGATGAACCGAATGTCCCGAGAGACGCTTGAGGCGATGTGGGATGCGGTCGTGCGCAACCAAGAGCGACTCCTCCCCTACTTGAACGCGAAGGCCCGGCTGATGGGGGTGGAAAAGCTGTCCTTCTACGACGTGGACGCCCCGCTCCAATCCGGCGCCAAGCAGCGAGCCATCACGTACGAAGAGGCCCGGCAATTCATCGCAGAGCAGTTTGCCGCGTTCAGCCCGGACATGGCCGCGTTCGCCGACGCTTGTTTTGAGCGCCGGTGGATTGAGGCAGAAGACCGTCCGGGAAAACGCCCGGGCGGATTCTGCACGAGCTTTCCGGTGCACCAGGTGTCGCGGATCTTCGTCACCTTCTCGGGCACACCTGGCAATGTCGCCACGCTCGCGCACGAGATTGGCCATGCGTACCACCAGCACGTGCTGTGCGATCTCCCCTACCTCGCGACGCAATACGCCATGAACGTCGCCGAAACGGCGTCGACGTTCGCGGAGGCCATCGTCTCCGACGCCGCGATTCGCGCCGCCTCGAGCGATGGCGAACGGCTTGAACTACTGAGCGAGAAGCTGCAGCGCGCCGTCGCGATGATGATGAACATCCACGCCCGCTTTTTGTTCGAGACGCGGTTTTACGACGAGCGCAAGCGCGGTTACGTGCCCGCCGAACGGTTGAACCAGCTGATGGTCGACGCACAAATGGAGGCGTACCGCGGATCGCTTCGGCGGTATCACCCGCATTTCTGGGCGTCGAAGCTCCACTTCTACATCACCGGCACGCCCTTCTACAACTTCCCGTATACGTTTGGCTATCTGTTCTCGTCCGGCATTCACGCTATGGCGGCCGCAGAGGGGAAGGCGTTCTCCCGCCGTTACGTCGACCTGCTCCGCGACACGGGGCGGATGCGCGTCGAAGATCTGGCGCAAAAGCACATGGGAGCCGACTTGACGAAACCTGATTTCTGGCAGACCGCTATCGATTTCGCCCTGCGCGATCTCGACGAGTTCCTGCAATTGGCGAACCAGCGCCTGCAGCGGTGACCAGCCGCGGAGGCCGTCAAGCCCGCGGCTGGCGCATGATCTGCAAGTGTCCGGCCTCGAACCAGTACGAGTCGATCTCGCCGGCGTCGACGACGCACACGTCGTATCGGCCCGCGGGTCGTCGCGCAGATGCGCGTCGAAGGCCGCCGCTTGGCGGGGCGCCCCTTTGCGGTCAAGATGCGCCAAACGTTGAGCAGTTAAGTATCCTCCGCCAGGACGCGCGAAAGGAGAATAACAGTTGATTCCCCTGCACATCGATGCCATGCCGCCTGCCACCGTCGCGGTGGCCTCTCCCGCGCGCGCCCAGGTCGCCGCTTTGCGGAACCCCATCACGGCCCGTTCGCTGACGGTGGACGGTCAGGCCGTGCAGGAGCTGGTGATTGACCTCCGGGCGCCGGGCGTACAGGCGAAGCCCGCCATCGCCAACCATCGGCTGGGCACCACCGCGTCGCTCGCCGAGATCGCCGCGCAAAATCACGCCGTTGCCGCCATCAACGGCACCTTTTTCGACGCGGGCGGCGACAACTTCCCCGCCGGGGCCCTCGAATTGGACGGCTCGTTTGTCTTCAACGCGCGCGGCACGCTGCTCGGTTTCGGACCGAACGGTGCGACCACGATGTTGCGCGCGGCCGAAGCCCTGTCCCTCGACGTGGACGATCCGACCAGTTCCACCTCCGCCATGTGGCCCTGGTACCTGAACCGGATGAGCGCGAATCCCATGCGGGTAGATGTGCTGACGCCGTACTTTGGCCCGGCCACGCGCGATCCGAGCGCCCTCGTGGCGCAGGTCGTCGGAGGGAAAGTGACGGCCCTTCACCGAGGCATCACCCCCATTCCTTCCGACGGGTACGACATCGAACTCGGCGCGAGCGAGGCTCAAACGCCCATCGCCGCGCGCGTTCACGTGGGCGATCCGGCCACGCTAACCGACACCGTGCTGGCCCTGCCGAGCCACAAGCCGGTCCCGTTTGCCGCGTATCCAAACGCCATCGGCGCCGGGCCGATGCTCGTGCAGAACGGGCGGATCGACGTCGAGCCGTCGCTTGAAGGCCTCAATGATCCCGAGATTCTCGACGCTGAGACCCTGCGATCCGTCGTCGGGACGGATCGCGCAGGCCACCTCGTCTTTTTGACGATCCACCAGGCGAATGTGTGGCAGGAGGCGTCCATCGCCAAGGCGCTCGGCCTGTGGGACGCGATGAACTTGGACGGCGGTTCATCGGTGGGACTGTGGTATGAGGGGCATTACCTCACGCCGCCCAAGCGCGCGCTCGCCACGGCCATCGTGGTCGTCGAGCGGTGAAACGGCGCGCATCACGGCACGGGCTGCCCTTCGATGAGGCCGAGATCGACGAGCGCGGCATAGATGCCGCCCTCATCCACGGGGGCCGTGATGCGCTTCGCCGCGCGCTTGGCCGCTTCGGCGGCATTTCCCATGGCGACGCCCATCCCCACATAGGCGAGCATCTCGACATCGTTCTCACTGTCGCCAAACGCCACGGCCGCCTCCTTGCTGCAGCCTGCGTGGCGCAGGATAGCGTCGATACCCGTGGCTTTCGACACGCCCGCGGGAAACACGTCGAGGTAAAAGCGATGGGGCCGGATGAAGCGAAGCTCGCCGCGATACGTTTCGAGAAACGGATCTTCCTGTCCCGGCTTGCAGAAGAGGTACAGTTGATACACGTCTTCCCGCTTCCACGCGTCCGGATCGAACACGGGCTCAGTCGGCAAGCCCAAGAACCGGTATGCCTCGCGGATTTCGGGGTGCTCGCGGCGGTTGGCGTAGCAAGCCTTCTCCCCGGCAACCACGACGGGATAGCCTTTCGAGTCGGCGAGATGGACGAACGAGGCGATCACGTCCCGCGGCACGGCGACCGCGCGCACCTTGTCGCCGCGATACACAGCGAGAGCGCCGTTGCAGCAGACGTACGAATCGAATCCGAGGCGGTTGGCGATTGGCCGAAGCTGGTCTGGCGCCCGCCCCGTGGCTATCACCGTCTCGATGCCCCGGCGCCTCAGCGCCGCGAGCGCCTCCTCGACGCGCGGCGAAAGCTCGCGCCGATCATCGATGAGGGTGCCGTCGATATCAAAAAACGCAAAGCGAATGGACATGGCCTCTCCCTCCTAGCTCTCTCTGACCTCATGCTAACATAACGAGCCTAGCGGGCGTTGTTCGCGAACGGAAGCGCGCAAAAAGCACCCGCGCGTGCCACGCGGGTGCTTGCAAGGCGATGGATGAAGATCTTCACACGGGCCTCATTCGGAGACGGCCTGGTCCTCGCGGGCAGCCTCCCGGCGCGGGCGCCAGACGCGCAGGTACTGCGCGCCGAAGTAGGAGCCAAGGACGATGACCGCCGCGAGGGCCTGCGCGACGATGCTCTGCAAATTGTTGAACAAGGAGAACCAGAGCCCCGCCCAGTCTGGCAAGCCGAGGTTCAGAGGCGTGGACGGCAGCCAGCCCGCTTGCTGCATCTCCTGCACCTGCTCGCCGACCATCACGAGCAATACTACCCCGAGCATGACGCCCGTCAACACCAACATGCGCTTGTACGGCAGCTTTCGATGAGCAAAGAACGTGAGCACGGCCACCATGAGGGTCAGTGCGAGGCCAATGGCCGCGCCAATCACCACCACACCCGAGCCCAGTTGCATGCGCGTGTTCTGCAGGAACAACACGACCTCGAATCCTTCGCGATACACCGAGGTGAAGCCGAGCACCACGAGGCCTCGATACGCGAGCGATTTGGCCTGGGCGCCTCGCTCCGCTTGATCGATGATCTCCTTCTTTTTGCGGTTGTGGAAGCTGATCCACCCGGTCCAATAGATTCGATGGAAAAACCAGTTCATCACGATGAGGAGAACGATGATGGCCAGGAGGCCGGTGGCTGC
The DNA here is from genome assembly GCF_001552675.1 of Alicyclobacillus sendaiensis NBRC 100866. GTDB lineage: Bacteria > Bacillota > Bacilli > Alicyclobacillales > Alicyclobacillaceae > Alicyclobacillus > Alicyclobacillus sendaiensis. The sequence goes on along the minus strand of NZ_BCRQ01000013.1, from coordinate 3,682 downwards.
CTGAATGGACAGCTCGGGCGCCGTCTGACCCACCAGCGCAATAATGCCGACGACGACAAACCATGTGAGAAGGGTCGCTGCGAACGCGAGCCCCGCGCCTACCGAGATGGGGCGCCAGTACCCCTGACCGGTCCGCATCAGGCTCGCCGTGATGGCGGAGAGTACCAGAATGGTCTCGAGCCCCTCGCGAAAGACGAGGATGCCTGTATCGACGATGGCCGCTCCGCGCCCGATGTTGTGGCTCGTGGGATCCGGGTTGCCGCCGGCCGTCACGCCCTGCCAAATCAGAACGACAATGACGACCACGGCACATGCCCACACGAGCGCTCTCTTCCAACCGAGATTGCGAATGGCGATGGACATCTCCACAACCTCCAAGATCCGCGGCGCCGCATACTTGACTTCCGGAGTCAACTTTCTAGGAGGTATTCTACAAGTTAGACGCACCTAACCGCAAGAGTTTGATCATAAAAATTTTTTCGCGGATTCGACGCCCACGGGCGGATCGCCTGTCTGCGAAGGCCGAGCAGCGTCATGCCTCGCCCCGGGCGAGCCTCCATTCCTCCGCGTACACGTCGAGGGCCGAGACCAGCTCGCGCCCAAGGGTGTCATAGGCGTCGTCCGGCAGATTGGCAAGCGAGACGCGCACGGACCACGGAGGCGCGTGAAAACCGCCCCCGTTTAGCAGCACAATGCCGGACGCCTCGGCGAGGCGAAAGAGGATGTCCACGGGTTCGTACTCAGCTTGGAGGTACTCGACAAACGCATCTCCGTGCCGCGCCCGCGCGAGCGCCATCAGATCGATCTCGGTGTAGTACTCGGCCCAGAGCGGAAGGCGAGGCATCTCAAGGCCGAGGGCGTGGTAAAGGCGCGCCATGCGCCTGTGGCAGATGGCGCGCACCTGTGCCTTGTATCGCCTGCCGCGGTCCGTCAAGGCGTACAACGCGAAGAGCGCCATCTGCACCTGCTGGGGGGTCGAGAGCCCGGCGGTGTGGTTGAGCGCGACTTGGCGGCTGTCGGCTACCATCCGGTCGATGAAAGGGAGCTTCTCCGGCTCGCGCGAGAGGATCCGATACCGCGCGCCGAGGCGTGCGCGGGCCTCAGCGGGCAAGCGCTGCAGGCGCTTGTCAAAGGCGTTTTGACGGCAGATCGCGACGACGCCGAGTCGCCACCCCGTGACGCCAAAGTGCTTCGACAGAGAATACACGAGCAGCGTGTTTTCCGGGAGGTCGGCGGCGAGCGACCGGAAGCCTTCGACGAATGTGCCGTACACGTCGTCGGTGATGATCAAGAGCTCGGGGTTGTGGCGGCGGACGAGATCGACCAAGGTCTCGCGCGTCGTTTGGCAGAGCGCGACGGACGGAGGATTGGACGGATGGACGAGAAACAGCGCCCGCACGGACGGATCGGCGAGCTTGCGGAGTTCCTCCGGCGGATACTGCCACGTAGGTTCACCCGACGCATTTCGGCCTGTGGCCCGAATTTCCACCACCTGAAACCGATACCTATCGAGCGCAGGGATCTCAACGTAGGGAGGGAAAATGGGCACCATCACGGCAATCTTCGCGCCTGGAGGCACGAGCTCGTTGGCCGCGAGCGAGTCGAACACGTAGCACATCGCGGCTGTCGCGCCCTCTGTCGCGAAAAGCTGCCACTCGCCCGGATGGACGCGCCCTCCACAGATCTCCTCGCTCAGGTAGTGGGCGAGGACGCGTTCCACCCCAGGAAGAATGCGGTCAGGCGTGGGATAGTTGTCGCCCGTCACGCCGTCCACCAATTCAAACAGGAAGGCATCCCGGTCCAGGCCGCGCTGCACGGCCGCATCCAGGCATTCGAGGAGCACTTGGCAACCCGGGGCGTCTGCGTGGCGACGCGCGAAGTCGTCAAAACGCCGGCCGATCCCGTCCGGGTGTGGCATGCCGGCGAGATCGCCCTCCTGCCACACGCGCCGCGCTTCCTCCAAGGCGAATTGACCGAGGCACCAAAACGCGTCGCGCGGAGCTGCCGCAATCCAGTTGGGGTTACCGCGGCCCGCGTCGAGCATGGCGCGAGCCCGTTTCTCCTCGTGGCGCCCCGCGAGTGCCAGGAGCTCGTTCCGCAGCTCGAAGGGGCTCTCCGCCTCGTAGGATCTCTCCAGCGCGCGGCGGGAAGCTGCATCTTCGGGAAGGCGGAGCGCCTTCGGCTCACCGTTCGCTTGATCCACTGCCACCCTCCTCATCCCGCCATCGACGACGGTCCGTCGTATGCATTTATTTTCCATGATGCCCGCCTTCACGCGCCCGTATGCGCCGCATGCCCGTTCTGGCCCTCTTGCCATTCGGGGACCTTCCAGCGCACCCAGGCGAAGTTGGCGAGGTAGAGCAGGATGACGGCCGCGAGCATGACGCGAATGCCAAACCCGGCGGACACGGCGCCTCCGATGAGCGGACCGGCAAAGCTGCCGAGAAAGGTGGAGCTCGCCGTCAGTCCGTATACGCGTCCCCGCACCTCCTTCGGCGTCATGCGGCCGACGAGCGCATTGGCGGTGGGGAGAATACCGCCGATGAACGCGCCGAGCAGGAACCGCCCAAGCATGAACACCCAGACGTTAGGCGCGAGCGCCTGCGGAATGTAGCACAGGGCGGCGCCGACGAGCGAGATCGACAGCACCTTGCGGTAGCCGATTCGATCGCTTCGCTTGCCGAGGAACGGAGAAAAGATTAGATCCGCAATCCCCGTGACGGCGAAGCAGGCGCCGGAGAGCGTGCCGATCACGCCGAGCAACTGCGGGTCCCTGCCGACGAGTTGGCGGATGTAGAGCGGAAGCACCGGCTGCACGCTCATGACCGAAAACTGGGCGGCGAAGAGGACGAAGAACATCACCTGAACGGAGCGGAGGTCGCGTACGGCTTTGAACTGACCGATGAGCCCCATGCGGCGAGTCGCGCCCTTCGGTTCGTGACTCGATGCTTTCGGTTCTCGAATCATTGTCCAAGTCAAGAAGAACGCAGTCGTGGCGAAGGCCGCCGTGAGATAGAAGACGATGCGATAGTTGTGATGAAAGGCGTCCACGAGCACGCCGCCCAACAGAGGTCCGACGAGACTTCCGACCATGGCAAACGTCGAAAGCCATCCGAGGGCGAAGCCGAGCCGCTCCTCTGGAATGGTGCTCGCGACGAGCGCGTTGGCCGAAGCCGAAAATCCACTGAACGCGCCTTGCAACATGCGGATGCCAAGCAACTCGTACACGTTGCGAGACAATCCCATCAGGCTGGTGGCAAGCGCGATGGCGAGCGTGGTGCGCATCACCATCAGCTTTTTGCCGCGCTTATCCGCGACAGCTCCCCACACCGGGGACATGATGGCGGACATCAAGAAGTTGGCGCTCGCCACGACGCCGGCCCAGAGATCGACGGCGTGCGGGTTCTGGACGCCGAGCTGGCCAATGAAGAGCGCCAGAAACGGGTTCATGCTGGAAAAGGCCATCATCATGATGGCTTGCACGGCGCACATCGTCCAAAGCGTCCGCCTCCACGACACCGGACGTCCAAGGTGATCCAAGGCGCGCTCTGCACCCGATGCTTCCACCGACAACCCCCCGTTCAGCGCGGGAGCGCCGAGCCCAAAGAGGCTGCGGCGCTCCGCGTCGCGTCGATGATCGCCATCCATTGTGGCGCTTCTGCCGAATCGCTTCAAGCCTCCG
>NZ_BCRQ01000012.1 GCF_001552675.1 Alicyclobacillus sendaiensis NBRC 100866 | reverse complement strand
GACACGGACCCGCGGGAGCGCATCCCTGGCGCGGGCATCTACGCGTATGGTATCATATCCAACTGTTATTGAAGGCGCGGACAACGTGACGAAATTGGGTGAGAAGCTTGGCCTGGCTCTCTCGGCTCATGCCGGACGAGTACGTGGCGTCCATCTACGAGATTGATCTCGACGCCCTGTGGCGGCGCGGGATCCGACTCATCCTGACCGATCTCGACAACACGCTGGTGCCGTGGAACCATCCCGACGTGCCGGCCGAGCTTACCGCATGGCTGCGCGGCGTGCACGAGCGCGGCTTTCACGTGTGCATCCTCTCGAACAACGGCGAGGAGCGCGTCGGATCGTTCGCTAAGCTGTGCGGCGTGCCGGCCGTCTCGGCGGCAGGAAAGCCGAAGTCGCGCGGATTTATGGAGGCGCTTCATCGCTTCCAGATGCCGCCCGAGGCCACGGCCATGGTGGGCGATCAGCTGTTCACGGACATCCAGGGCGCGAAGCGGCTGGGGCTCTATGCCATTCTGGTGCTCCCCCAGAACCCCGTCGAGTGGTGGGGCACGAAGATCTCGCGCATGGCCGAGCGCTTCGTCTTAAAGCGCCTCGAAGCCCGAGGCCTCAGGCGCCCCAAGCGTGTTGCGGACAGGAGGCGTATCGATGACTGAAACTCGAGTGTGCGTGGGATGTGGGGCACCGCTCCAGTCGACCGACGAGCGCATGCCCGGCTACGTGCCGGCGAGCCACCTGGAGCGGGAAGATGTGCTCTGTCGGCGGTGTTTTCGCATTCGCCATTACGGCGATTTCACGCCCGTCGTCGTAGACGAGCAGACGTACCAGCGCGAGGTCGCGACCATCTTCGATCGCCCCGGGCTCGTGCTGTACGTCGTCGACGTGTTCGATCTCGCCGGCAGCCTCATCCCAAGCGCCAGGCGGTTCGTGGCGTCGAGCGACGTTCTGGTGGTGGTCAACAAGGTGGATCTCCTGCCGGCCGACGTGGGCTATGAGGCGCTCGCGGATTGGATCCGGGGCGAGGTGCGCGCCACGGGCTTCGAGCCGCTCGACGTGGTGTTCATCAGCGCCGAGCGGCGGCACGGCATCGACAAGCTCGTGGATCGGGTGGCGCGGGAGACGAACCGGCCGGTCTACGTCATGGGCATGGCGAACGTGGGCAAGTCGACGCTTCTCAACGCGATGGTGGAACGGCTGTCCGAGCGGAAGCAGCCGTTCACCGTGTCGCGCAGGCCGGGCACGACGCTCGCCATGTCGCGGTTCGAGATCGACGGCCCGTACGGCCGCGTGGAGTTGTTTGACACGCCGGGGCTCATGTACACGTCGCGCGTCATCGAGCGGCTGTGCGGCGACTGTCTCAAGTGGGTGGTGCCCAGGACGAGGGTGCGCCCGCGCGTGTACCAGCTGAATCCGGGGCAGGCGTTGTTTCTCGGCGGCCTGGTGCGCCTGGAGACGTTGGGTGGGGAACGCCAGGGCGTCGTGCTTTACGTCTCGAATGATCTCCCGGTTCACCGAACCAAGCGGGAGCGCGCGGATTCGTTTTTTGCCGATCACCGCTTCGACATCCTGAAGGTTCCGTGCGAGCGCTGCGCGGAATCATTCGACGACCGGCGCTCGTGGCTCGTGGCCGCGCCGCCGCGGCGCGACGCGGACTTCTCCTTGGGCAAGCGGGGCGGCGACATCGTCCTGCCTGGGCTCGGCTGGATTGCGTGGACGGGCCAGCGGACGCTGGCGCGGATTGAGGCGCCGACGTGGCTCGCCCTCTCCATGCGGCCGCGGCTCGTCGGCGTGCTCGCGCATCGCGTGCAACACCCGCGGAGCGGAGGGGATGCGCGGTGAAACTGTTTGGCGTGATCGGCAAACCTGTCATGCACTCCTTGTCACCTGTCATGATGAACGCCGCGTTCCGGGCGCAGGGCGTGGACGCGGTGTACCTGCCATTTCAGGTGGAGCCGGGCGATCTCGTCGATGCGCTCCAAGGGCTTCGCGCCATCGGCGCGGTCGGGATCAACGTCACCATTCCCCATAAGCTCGGCGTCTACCAGTGGGTGAGCGCGCGCACGGAGGAGGCTCGGCGGGCCGGAGCGGTCAACGTCGTGCGCTTCACGCCGACGGGCGCGGTGGGACACAACACAGATGTCGGGGGATGGTGGGCGTCTGTCGCGCCGTTTTTGGGCGAGGGCTCGCTGAGGGCGGCGATTCTTGGCGCGGGCGGCAGCGTGCAGGCCATCTTGACCGCGCTCGCAGGGGAGCGGCCGGGCAGCGAAGTGTTGGTCTGCTGCCGCAGGCCCGAACAGGCGGAGGCGCTCGCGGCGCGGTACGGCGAGTGGCTTTCCGTTCGTCACGTGCACTGGCCTGATCGGCACGAGGCCATCGCGCGGGCGGATCTGGTGGTCCAGTGCACGCCCATCGGCATGTGGCCGCACGGCGACGAGTCGCCCGTCGAGGCGCCGGACTGTTTTCAGGCGCATCAGGTGGTGCAGGACATCGTCTACCGGCCGCTTCACACGGTCTTCCTTCGTCAGGCCGAGGCGCGCGGGGCGAAGGTGGTGGATGGCGCCTCGATGCTCATCTGGCAGGGCGTGAAGGCCTACGAGTGGTGGCTCGAGCGGGAAGCACCCGTCGAGGTCATGCAGCGCGCGGTCTACGAGGCTCTCGAGCGGGAAGAGGCGAGCGGCCATGCGTGACGAGGCCGTGTGGTATACTGAAGCAAACGACGAACGGACATCCGAAGCGGCGCCGAGGCGGATTCTGTTGTTTGGCGGCACGTTCGATCCCCCGCATGTCGGCCACCTGACGATGGCTCAGATTGCTTACGAGCAGGTGGGCGCCGACGAGGTTTGGTGGATGCCGGCCGCGAAGCCGCCGCACAAGGCCGAGATCGACACAGACACGTTCGCGTGGCGGTTTCGAATGGTGGAGGCGCTCATTGGCTCGAGGCGCCACATGCGCGTCACCGACGTGGAGAACCGCCTGCCGAAGCCGTCGTACACCGTCGACACCCTGCGCGCGCTCATCGCCCGGTATCCGTGCGTTGAGTTTCTCTTCTTGCTCGGCGCCGACAGCCTGCAGCACCTCCCGGAGTGGCACGGCGCGGAGGAGTTGTGCGAGATGGTGCGCTTTGTGGTGGCGCGTCGACCTGGCTACGACTTCGACACGGCCGCGGCCCGCGCCCGCGCGCGGCTTCCGCACATCCGAATGGACGTGATCGACATGCCCATGCTCGACGTGTCGTCCACGTGGGTGCGGGATCGGCTGGATCGACAGCTCGACGTATGTGGCCTGGTGCCGGACCCGGTGCTGGCCATCTGGCGCCAAGGCCCGGAAGGAGGGCGAGGATGGAGCGGGGGAACGTCATCCATGATCTTCGGCAGCGCCTCGCCAAGTCATTGACCCCGATGCGCTACCAGCATGTGCTCGGCGTGGTGGAGACGGCCGTGGCGCTGGCGCGCCGGTTCGGGGCGCCCGTGCTCGGCGCGGAGCTCGCCGCGTGGCTGCACGATCTCGCGCGGGAATGGCCGCGTGATCGGCTTCTCGCGTACGTGCGCGATCGCGGGCTTGACGTGCCTGCGGCGTGGCTCCAGACCCCCATCTTGTTGCACGGGCCGGTTGCCGCGGACGTCGCGCGCGTAGAATACGGTGTGGAGGATGCCGACGTGCTGAACGCGGTGTACTACCATACCACCGGCAGGCCGGGCATGTGCGCGCTCGAGATGGTGCTGTTTGTGGCGGATGCCATCGAACCGTCGCGGGACTACCCCGGCGTGGAGGACATCCGCTCGCTGGCCGAAACGGACCTTGCGGCGGCCGCCTTGGCGAGTCTCGAATCCACGCTCCGCTATGCGCTCGATGCCGGCTTCGCCATCGATCTCACGACGGTGAACGCGAGAAACGAGCTCTTGAATCACGTGCGCCAAAAGGTGTGACATTCGCTTGATGCGAGGGAGGCATGTGCATGAATCCAAACGTCGAGCACATCGCTCGCCGAGCTGCGACGGCCTGCTTGGACAAGAAGGCCACTGACGTCGTGGTGATGAACGTCCAGGAACTGACGCCCGTGGCGGATTACTTCGTGATTTGTTCCGCGAGCTCGCGCCCGCAGGTGGAGGCCGTGGCCCGCGCGGTGCGGGACGATCTCGCCGAACTCGGTGTCACCTGCCGCGGCATCGAGGGGCTGGACGAGGCGCGCTGGGTCTTGCTCGACTTTGGCGACGTCGTGGTGCACGTGTTTCGTCCGGAAGAACGGGAATTTTATCACCTCGAGCGCCTGTGGGGCGACGCCAAGTGGGTTCCCATCGAGGTCAACTGACGATGGCGTACGAGGAGCTCGCTCCGTTTTACGACGAGCTGATGGGCGATGCGCTGTACGGCGCCTGGCAACAGGCGCTCGCGCCTCACCTGTCCGGCGTGCGCGTCGCGGTCGATCTCGGCTGCGGCACGGGCAGGATGGCTGCGTGGCTCGCGGAGCGCGTCGACCGCGTGTACGCCGTGGATCAATCGCCCGAGATGTTGGCGGTCGCGTACGACCGCTTTGGCCACCTGCCGAACGTGCGGTGGCTGGAGTCGGATCTGCGCCATCTCGCCCTCCCTGAGCCCGCCGACTTGGCGCTCGCGTCGACGGACGTGTTGAACTACATCCTGACGCGCGCTGCGATGGAGCGCGTGCTCCAGCGCGTCCTGGCGTCGGTGCGCCCGGGAGGAAAGTGGGTGCTCGACACACTCGGCCCGCGCCGCTACAAAGAGCTTCGCGAGGGCGCGTGGCACGACGTGCGCGATCATCTCGTCATCGTGCACCACACGGAGGTGCAAGGCGAGACCATCGTCCACCGCGTGTGCGGATTTGTCGCGATTGAAGAAAATGGGGAGATCTATCGCCGCTTTGACGAGGAGCACGTGCAGCGGTACTGGGATCCCGCCGCGCTCGCCGATCTCTTCGACCGGACAGGGTGGGCCGTCGTCGAGGTTCAGGGCGACTTCGGGAAGTGTCCGGTGGACCAGGCGGACCGCATCGTGTGGGTGCTCGAGAAACGGTGATAGGCCGCCATCACCCGCACGCTCAGGGCGACGGCTGCTCGCTCGGCCGCTCTCGGTAAGCGAGAAAGGACGACAACACATCGGGGTGGGACTGCAGAAACAGGACGAGCGACTGCAGCGCCTCGAGCGTGGCGGGGCTCACGTGGTGCTCAATCCCTTCCACGTCCTTCTGCAGAGTGTCTTCCTGGACGCCGAGCATGCGGAGAAAGTCCGCCAACATGGCGTGCCGCTCTTTCATCAGCCGCCCCATCTTGTGCCCTCGCGCGGTGAGCACGATGCCGCGGTACTTTTCATAACTCACGTACTCATTTTCGTCGAGCTTCTGGAGCATCTTCGTGACAGAGCTTGGCTGCACGGCCAGGGAGTTGGCGATGTCCGAAACGCGCGCATACCCCTTCTCATGAATGAGTTCGTAGATCTTCTCCAGATAGTCTTCCATGCTGGGTGTCAGCAACGCGTTCAACCTCCCCATACCGATGCCTCGATTGTACACGACCTCAGAAAGGCTCGGCAACGCCCCTTCTCAGGCAACATATTCATCGTTCGCCGCAAATTCCACTGTCCTCTCCAAAATCGAAAGGAACTGATTGCTCTGCAAACAGGTGTTCGCCATAGGTGCATCGAATCTCAGGAGCATGGTTGTCCGTGGAGGTGGATGCACGGTGGTGAATTCTTTGCGCGGAGCGGGAGGCGCACAAGGCGTTGAAGATCGCGTACAACCGGGGCCAAAGGTGCTTGCATCCGACGAGGACGCGGAATGGGACGAGGTTGCATGGGCAGAAGGGCCGCCCGGGTCGTCGGGCGGACAGCTGGATGCCGAGCCCATGGGACATGGCGAGGGGCACAAGCGGTTCGTCGGCCGGCTCCGCGCCTGGGCGAGGTACCTCCGCATCGCGTTGCTGATTGGCGTGGCCGCGGGGGCGGCGTGGTTCGCATCTCGGCAGGTGGCGACGAGTTCCGAAGCGCATTCCACCTCGGCCGCTTCGGGCACGGCGCGCTCTGCGGTGCAGACGACGGACGTGAGCGGCGCAGACGCCACCACGTTGCAGGTGGACGTGCACGGCGACGTGCGTCACCCGGGCCTTGTCACCCTCCAGGAGGGCGCGCGGGTCCGCGACGCCATACGCGCCGCCGGTGGCTTTTTGCATGACGCGGACGCCGCGAACGTGAATCAGGCGGCGCTCGTCTGGGACGGCGAGGAGATTGACGTTCCCGGGCCCAGCGCCGAGGCGCTGTCTCAGGCACAGCCAGGGGTCGAGGATGCGGGCCAGGCCCCCGCGGCGAGCTCTGCTGCGCACGGGGAGGGCGGAGCGGCCCAAGGCGGTGCGGGAGATCGCGCGCGCAAGCACGCGCTCGCGGCGGGCGAGAAGATCAACATCAATACCGCCGACCTGGAGACGCTCGAGACGCTGCCCGGCGTGGGACCCAAGCGCGCAGCGGCCATCCTCGCGTATCGCCAAGCGCATGGACCTTTCCCTGATTTGGAGAGCCTGCGGCACGTGAAGGGGATCGGCGAGAAAACCCTGGCCAAGTGGAAGGACCTCATCACATTTGGGGCACCTGGTGGCTCATCGGGCGCGGGCCGTCCATCGCCGTGACCCGCGTTCGCCTGCACGCGCTCGCCATCGTCTCGTTTCTGGCCGGCGAGTGGTCTCGGTACGTCTGGGGGTGGCGCGCAGCGGGCCTCGTTGCGGCGTCGTTGGCTGTGCCTGTGCTCGCGTGGTCTGCGTGGCGCCGCGCGCTGCGCCCGATGTTCGTGATGGCCGCGAGCCTTGCCTCGGGGATCCTCGTAGGGGCCGCCTGGGCAGCGTGGCAGCCCGCGCGCCCATCTGCGCCGCCCGGTGCGCGCGACGTGATCGCGGGGCAAGTCCAGAGCGTCAAGGTGATCCATCGCCGAAGCGAGATCGTCCTTGCCGTGCGCCGCGAGGGAGAAGACGCGCATCCGTGTCACTACCAGGCGCTCGTCTTCGTCGAGCGCGGCGCGCGGATCGATGCGGGTGAATGGGTCGAAGCGGACGGCACGTTCGTCGCGTCGGATCGTGCGCCGACCGCTATGGATATCCTGTCGCCGTTGTACCTCTTCGATGGGCGCGTGCGGGTACTGGATCGTCCGCAAAGATTTGGTCAACGCGTCACCGCCTACATGGCAGCGCGCATGGAGGATGTCGCGCCTGCCGGGGAGCGCGAGGCCATTCTTGTCGCGCTGTCCATGGTCTTTGGCAATACGCCGGGCAGCCTGCCGCAGGGCGTGTCCTCCGACTTCCTGGCAGCCGGCGTGACGCATTTGCTCGTCGCGAGCGGATCCAACGTCGGCTTCGCGCTCGATCTCGCCGCCATTCCTTGGCAGACCCTGTTTGGACGGGCGTGCACCCGCAGACGGCGCCTCGTCTACGGCGTCTATGCCCTCTGCGCGGTATGGGGGTTTGCGCTCTTGTGCGGCTTTCAACTCGCGATCTTTCGCGCCGCGTGCGGAGCCACATACTCCATCGCGGCAGGGATGTGCGGCAGGCGGGTGCACGGTTACACGGTGTTGTGGTCGTCCGCGTGGATGGCAGGCGTGCTCGATCCGGCAGATCTTTTGGCGCCGAGCATGCTCATGTCCTTGTATGCGTCCTTCGCAGTGTGTGAAGCGCACGCACTGTGGCATCGAATCGGCTTCGGGCGTTGGGTGGGGCGCGAGAAGGCGCGCACCTCCCCATTCGAGCGTGCGCGGCGAATGGCGGCTTCCCTCGCACGCGCGTTCATCGCCGCGGCCATCATCGACGCCTACATGGTGCCCGTCCTATGGTGGCTGTTTCGACAATGGACTCCGTACGGTGCCTTGTCCACCGCCGTCCTCGAGCCGGCCGTCGAGGTGCTGATGCCGCTCATCGTGCTGTGGAGCTTCATGGCGAGTCTCGTCCACGCCTGGCCGTGGCCCCCCATCGCGTGGTGCGCTGAAGCGATGAGCCGAGTGGGCGGCGCGGCAATGTCTGCCGTTTTGGATTTTGTTCACTTTGTCGCATCCTGGCATGGCAGCTTGCGATCGCTTGCGCCTTTGTCGTTTGCGGGCGCGTGCGCGCTTGTGCTCGTCCTCGTCGCTGTTGCACACGTCCGCGTCCCGCAGAGGCGCGGATGAGTGGACTTCGACCATGGTTGTGCTATGATTGTGCGATGGAAGTGTTCGGTCCGGCATGGCGCGATCGGACATGAAAAGAAAGACGACGCAAACTGGGAACTGGAGAGGACGCACATGAGCAAAATTGTGATTGCTGGCGCGGGCTATGCAGGCATGATGGCGGCGGCGTATCTGGACAGGCAGGGGATCCCGTTCACGCTCGTCAACAACCACGATTACCATTATCTAACCATTCTGTTGCACGAGGTGGCCGGCGGGCGGGACGTCGGTGACAAATACAAGATCCCCATCAAGGAAGTGCTGAGAAACGACTCGTCCGAGCTCGTGGTGGCGACCGTCACCGGGATTGACCGGGAACGGCGCGTCCTGAAGACGAGCGAGGGGGAAATTGGCTACGACTACCTCATCTACGCGCTGGGGTGGGTCTCGGAGTACTTTGGGATCAAGGGGCTGAAGGAGTACAGCCTGAGCATCACCAACCTCGATTCGGCAGTGGAGATCCGTCGCCACATCGACGAGCAGTTCCGCCTATACAAGCAGGATGGCGACGAGCGGCATTTGCGGATTGCGCTCGGCGGCGCAGGGCTGACGGGCATCGAGCTGATGGGTGAGCTGTTGGAGTATCTCCCGAAGCTGTGCAGGGAATTGGATATCCCCTGGGAGAAGGTCGATGTTCAGTGCATTGAGGCGATGCCGACCATCCTCCCGATGGTCGCGGAGCACCTGCGGCCGTATGTCGTCGAGACCATCACGAAGCGCGGGGGCAAGCTCCGCACGAACGCCAAGATCAACGAGGTCACGGAGGGCGTCATCCACCTCGACGGCGGCGAAAAGGTCGAAGCTGGGACAATTGTCTGGACCGGCGGCGTGCGCGCGAATCCCATTCTGAGCGAGGCCGGGTTCACGGTGGACCGCCGCGGCCGCGCCAAGGTCAACGCGTACCTGCAGTCGGTGGATGACGAGCAGATCTTCGTTGCAGGGGACAGCGCTTGGGCGGAAGATGAAAACGGCAGACCTTATCCGCCGACCGCGCAGAACGCGGAGCAGATGGGGCCGCTCGCGGCGAAGAACATCCTGTTGAGGGAGCGGCGCCGCGAGATGCAGCCCTTCAAACCGCGGGATTGGGGCACGTTGTGCTCGCTCGGGTCGGAGGTGGGTGTCGGCAGCTTCCTCGGCGTGCCCATCAAGGGCGTCATGGGTGCGCTGGCGAAGGAAGGGAGCAAGGCCAAATACCTTTGGGAGCTCGGCGGCCTGCGCCTTGCCGGCAATCACGCGAAGGAAGTCGTGCGCATCTGAATTCCGGTGCCCTGTCGCGCCTCCCGGATCGGGTATACTCAATCCGGGAGGCGCATTTCGTTTGGACATCTTTGATGCGGTGGATCACGCGACGCGGACAGGCCCGGCGTCGGTATACCTTTTGCACGGGAGCGAAATCGGACTGTTTGATTGGTTTTGCGATGAGTTGGTCCGAAACCATCGGGCTTCCTCCGTTCTCCGCTTCGACTACCAGGAGGACGGCTTTGAGCCTGCCGAGCTGGAGCTTTGCTCCTATTCGCTGTTTGGGGAAAGGCCTCTCGTGTACGTGCGCAACGTCGCTGCGTTTGTGCCCGAGGGCCGGTCCGGCCCGGACGCGGACCGCTTGGCCGCCTATCTGGAGCGGCCCGTTCCCGAGCGAACCCTTGTGCTCTCGGTCCCATCCGATAAGCTGGACGAGCGGCGCCGCGTGACCAAACTCGCGAAGCGCCACGCGGTCGTGGCGTGCCCCGTTCCCACTCGCGATCGCGACGCGATGGCGAAGCTCGAGCGCCTGGCGAGATCGAAGTCGGTCGCAATTGATCCGGAGGCCTTGGCAGAACTGTGGCGCCGCACGGGGTCGCTGACGCTCGCCATGAACGAGTTCGACAAGCTGTGCGCGTACGCCGACGGACACCCCATTGCGCGCGATCACGTCCGAGAACTGGTGCCGATGCAGGCCGAGGACAGCGTGTTCACGTGGATCGACGAGGTCGTTCAGGGGAAGGTTGCGGCCGTGTTTGAGGCGTTGGACGGCCTTTTCCGCCAGGGATATGACGCGTTCTCGCTCATCGCGCTCTTGGCTCGTCAGATTCGGCTGATGGCCTTCGCCAAAGGCGCCGCGGACCTGGAGCGGCGAGCGAAGGAACTCGGCGTGCATCCGTACGCTCTGCGGACGGCCGCTCGGCATGCCGCTCGCTTTCCGGAGCGGCAGCTGGAGAGGCTCGTGCGCGTGCTGGCGGACGCCGAGTGGGACGTGAAGCGCGGGCGCTTGGCACCCGAGGTGGCCTTACATCTGGCGCTGATGGAGCTCGCGCACGCGAGTACATTGGAGCGGAAGCGGGCACAGTAGCGGAAAAGGGCCTAAATGAGGCCAGGGAGGCGAGCCCGTTGGACGACCGACGTGTGCTCACGGTCAACGTCATCGGCGCGGATGGAAAGCTCCGTCAGGTGCCCTGGACCGCGCCTGAAAAGCCATCCGCCGCCAAGCTCGTGGCGGATCGGCTCGGGGTGGCCTACACCGACGGAGGGCAAAACGGCGCCATCACGGCGAAGGAGGCCGGGGAAATCGGAGGCCATCTCGGCGGTCCCATGGTGGCCAAACTCGTGGCGCTGGCGAAGCGCGATCTCGCGCACGGCCACGTGGAGCGGTTGATGCAAAAACAAAAAGCGACTCCCGAGAGTCGCCTTTGAGGTTGGCGCGCAGTTACGCCTGCTGCGCCTGCTTTTCGTTCAGCAGCGCGTTGAATCGCTTCGCGAGGCGGGACTTTTTGCGCGCCGCGGTGTTGCGGTGGATCACGCCCTTGGTCACCGCTTTGTCCAGAGCGCGGAGCGCGGTGCGAAGCCGGGCCTGTGCTTCTTCCACGTCTTGAGCCGCAAACGCCGCTTCGAACTTGCGGATGTGCGTGCGCAACGCCGACTTGATGGAGCGGTTGCGCAACGTGTTGCGCTTCGTGATCAACACCCGCTTCTTCGCGGACTTAATATTGGCCATGATGTCACCTCGCTTCTCACAACTCGCCGACGCATCGGCATGGAAACCGGGCCGGGCGGCAATCTACAGACGACAGAGAGTGTAACACACCCTGGGGGACGACCGCAACACATGGGGAGGGCGACCAATGGTCATTTCATGGAACGCGGCGCGGAGAGTGCGCCTCAAGCCGTGCCACTTGCCGGTATCGAGATCTTCCCCTCGCACGGATCTCGCCGTGGAAGCGCGAGAACTCGCGCTTCGAGAAGGCCGCATTCGGGGCGTGGACGAGGAGCGGGAAGAACACGAGGGCGTCGTGATTAGGCGGGTGCGCGTCTCGACGCAGGTCGCCGCGAGGCGCCTCGGCAAGCGAAAAGGCACGTACATCACCATCGAGGCGCCTGGCTTGCGCCGCCGCGACTTCGACTTGGAGGACAGGCTGACCCGCATCGTGGCGGAGGAACTGAAGCGGCTCCTGCCGGAGCGGGCGGAGACGGCGCTCGTCATCGGCCTCGGGAACGAACACGTGACGGCCGACGCCCTCGGCCCGATGGTCGTGAACCGGCTGTTTGTCACGCGCCACCTGTTCAGTTACATGCCCGAGGTGCTCGGCGGCGGTGAAGGCTACCGATCCATCGCGGCGCTTGCGCCGGGCGTGCTCGGGCTGACCGGCATTGAGACGAGCGAGATCGTCCTCGGCGTGGTGGAACGCCTGAAGCCCGACGTGGTGCTGGCCGTGGACGCCCTCGCGGCGAGATCGCTCGAGCGCCTGCACAGGACCATCCAGCTCTCCGATGCGGGGATTCAACCGGGCGCTGGCGTGGGCAACCATCGAAAGGCCATCGACCAAGAGACGCTGGGCGTGCCTGTCCTGGCCATCGGTGTGCCGACGGTCGTGGACGCCGCCACCATCGCGAGCGACGCCATCGAACTGGTGTTTCGCGAGCTCGGGCGTCAAGTGCCGGGCAATGCGGCGAATCGCCTGTTGGATCAGTTGACAAGCCAAGAGAAATGGCAGTTGGTGCGAGAGGTTTTGGAACCCATCGATCAGAACCTCGTCGTCGCGCCCAAGGAGGTCGACGAGTTCATGGAGAACGTCGCGTATCTCCTCGCCAAGAGCATGAATGTCGCGCTTCATCCCGCGATGACGTTCGAAGACGCCGACCTGGTGACGCACTGACGCGCTCACAGGCCGGCACGCGCGAGAACGTTGCGGACGTAGGCCTCGGTCTCGGGATACGGAGGCACGCCGCCGTATGCGTCCACCACGCCCGGTCCCGCGTTGTACGCGGCGAGGGCCAGCGCGACGTTCCCGCCATACCGCGCCAAGAGGTCGGCGAGGTAATGGGCACCCGCGTCAACATTCTCGCGGGGATCATAGGGCTCCGTGGCTCCGTACGCCGCCGCTGTGGCGGGCATCAGTTGCATCAGCCCCATGGCGCCCGCGGGCGACGTGGCGTTCGGGTTGCCCCCCGACTCCTGCTCGATCACGGCCTGGAGCAACGCCGCCGGCAAGCCGTACCGATTGGCCGCTTGCCGGATGAGCGCCTCGAGCGAGGCGTTTTTCGCGGGTTCGGCGGGCGCTGGCGAAAGGGTCATCGCAAAGCTCGGCCACGCCTCGCCGCCCGGTGCCGCGTTGGTCGCGGCGGGCGCCGCTGGCCGAGCAGCCTGCGCGGTCACCCCGTTCGGCGATCCGGCCTCGAGCGCCTCGGCGGAGAGCGCCAGGGCCTCGGCAAACGATTGCTCCGCATCGGGTGGGCTGCTTGGCCCCGGACTGGGCGTGGACGCGAAGGCGACGCCGCTTGCGGACATGGGCCAAACGACCAAATCTCCGCTCAAGGACAACCGCCCCTCCTCATCCTCATGTCGTGCATCGGGCATGTGCGCTCCATGTCGCACGCACCAAACGATTCGCGATGCGAGCCGCTCGTTCCTGCCTCTCCCGTCTCTACCGGAGTCATAAGTTTAGCCAAATGGGCGTAGGCTGTTAGAGGACAGAAACCTACGCGAAGGAAGGAAGCGCAGATGAAGACCACATGGCAGCACGCGCGTCGGCGGCTCAAGCAGGGACTGGCCGTCGCCATCTTCCTGACCCTACTTCTGGGTGCAAGTGGCACCGTATTTAGCGTCGTGTCCTCGCTCATGAGCCATCTCAATGCGGGTGCGGGCTCAGCCGTCCAGGCGCCGGGCGGATTGGCGGCATCGGCCGGAACGGCCGGGATGGGCACGGCGTTCGACTCGGGCGCGTCGGCACCGCTATTCGCGGGTTCGTCCGAGGCCCCCGTGCTTGAGTACTCGAATCCCGTTCCTGCTTCTGTGGCTTCGGGCAACGGCCCGTCGCCCGATCCGGAAGACGCCGCGAACAGCGCGCTTGCAGCCGCCATGGACACGGGCGGCGTGTACGTCGGAGAAAAGGTCAGCCACGTGTTCGGCGCGGTGCTGAAGAGCGTGCTCAATGCCCTGTTTCTCAATACGAATTGACCGGAGGTCGCGATGCAATCTCTGCGCGAAAAGCGCCTGCGCGGCGCGTTCGAACTGGAGCTCTTCTCCGTGGGCTGGATTACGTGCGAAGCCGTGTTTTCCGCCGTCGCGGCCTACCGCGCGGGCAGCTTGGCCTTGTCCGCGTTCAGTGTCGACAGCGCCATCGAATTGGTGAGCTCCATGCTGCTCGTGGTCCGGCTGTACGTGGAGATCCACACGGGCGCGAGTGTGGATCGGCGGCACCCGGTGGAGCGGTGGACAAGCGGGTTTGTCGCGATGTGCCTGTTCGCGCTCGCGGCGTATGTGGCCGTGAAATCGGGCCAGGCCATTCGCTTGCAGGAAGGCCCTTCGGTGACCTGGCTTGGGCTTGCGGTGGCCCTCGCCTCGAGCGTCATCACGCCCTGGCTCGCGGTCGAGAAACTCCGCTACGGCCAGTTGCTCGACAGCCCGGCGCTCTGCGGCGACGCGATGTGCTCGTTCACCTGCGGCTACATGTCGTGGACCTTGCTGGCCGGGGTCGTGATGAACGACCTCTTTCACTGGTGGTGGGTCGATCCGCTGGCGGCCTGTGGCATTCTGTATTTCGTCGTCAAGGAAGGATGGGAGTCCGTCGGCGCATTTGTCGCCGGCGATGGACACACGCACTCGCACTCGCATTGAGCCTTTTGCGACAGGGACGGGCGTGGCGACTCGGCGCAGCCCGTGATATACTGATCCATATGACATCGGCAGGCCGCGCAACGGGCGCGGTTTCTTTTGTGCACGGCGGCCTGCATCGTGCGGACGGGCGCGCGGTGCACCGAGGAGGATGAACGTGGCAAAGGGCGAACGCCAAGAGCATATTCGGAACTTTTCTATCATCGCGCATATCGATCACGGCAAATCCACGCTGGCGGATCGCATTCTGGAGTTCACGGGCGCGGTGAGCCCGCGCGAGATGCAGGATCAGCTGCTCGACCAACTGGATCTCGAGCGCGAGCGGGGCATTACCATCAAGCTCCAGGCCGTGAGGCTCAACTATCGGGCGAAGGACGGGCAGGACTACATCCTGAACCTGATCGACACGCCGGGCCACGTCGACTTCACGTACGAGGTCTCTCGCTCGCTCGCGGCATGCGAGGGGGCGTTGCTCGTCGTGGACGCGTCCCAGGGCGTGGAGGCGCAGACGCTCGCGAACGTGTACCTCGCCATTGATAACAACCTGGAGATCATACCGGTCATCAACAAGATCGATTTGCCGAGCGCGGATCCGGAGCGGGTGAAGCAGCAGATCGAGGAGGTCATCGGCCTCGACGCATCGGACGCGGTCTTGGCTTCGGCAAAGGCGGGCATCGGGATCGAAGAGGTGCTCGAGCGAGTCGTCGCTCGCATCCCACCCCCTTCGGGCGATCCCGACGCGCCGCTGAAGGCGCTCATCTTCGACTCCCATTACGACTCGTACCGCGGCGTGATCGTGTATATCCGGGTGTTCGACGGCGTCATCCAGAAGGGCATGCGGATTAAGATGATGTCGACGGACAAGGAGTTCGGGGTCGACGAGGTGGGCGTGTTCCGCCCGAAGATGACGCCCGTCGAACGGCTTGAGGCGGGAGAGGTCGGGTACTTTGCCGCGAGCATCAAGAACGTGCGCGACACGCGCGTCGGCGACACGGTCACCGATGCCCTTCGCCCGGCGGCCGAACCGCTGCCCGGCTACCGAAAAGTGAACCCGATGGTGTTCTGTGGCCTGTATCCCGTGGATTCGGCGGATTACGAGGATCTGCGCGAAGCGCTCGAGAAGCTCGAGCTGAACGATGCGGCGCTGACGTACGAGCCGGAGACGTCGAGCGCGCTTGGCTTCGGTTTCCGCTGTGGTTTTCTCGGGATGTTGCACATGGAGATTGTGCAGGAGCGCCTGGAGCGAGAGTACGGGCTCACGCTCATCACGACGGCGCCGAGCGTGGTGTATCGAGTGTATCGGACGGACGGGACCATGGAAGAGATCGATAATCCGAGCAAGATGCCAAGCCCGGATCGAATCGACCGCATCGAGGAGCCGTTCGTGCGCGCCACCATCTTCGCGCCGAAGGAATACGTCGGCAACATCATGGAACTGTGCCAGGAGAAGCGCGGCCAGTTCCAGGACATGCAGTACCTCGACGACACGCGCACGACCATCGTGTACGATTTGCCGCTCGCCGAGATTGTGTACGACTTTTTCGATCGGCTGAAATCGTCCACAAAGGGGTATGCGTCGCTCGATTACGAGTTCATTGGGTACCGGCCGTCCAATCTGGTGAAGCTCGACATTTTGTTGAACGGGGAAGTGGTCGACGCCCTGTCGTTCATCGTGCACAAGGACAAGGCGTACGAGCGCGGCCGGTTGGTCTGCGAGAAACTGAAGGAAATCATTCCGCGCCAACTGTTTGAGGTGCCCATTCAGGCGGCCATCGGGAGCCGCGTCATTGCGCGCGAAACCATCCGCGCCATGCGGAAGAACGTGCTCGCCAAGTGTTACGGCGGCGACATCACGCGTAAGAGAAAGCTTTTGGAAAAGCAGAAAGAGGGTAAGAAACGGATGAAGCAGGTCGGGCGCGTTGAGGTGCCTCAGGAGGCGTTCATGGCCGTGCTGAAGATGGAGTGATGGATGTGGAGGACAGAGAGGAACATCGCGCGCCTGAATCCCTGTATGTGCACATTCCCTTTTGTAAGAGCCGGTGTTTCTACTGCGACTTCACGACCTTCGTGAAGTCGCCCGCCGCGATGGAGGCTTACGTCGATGCGCTTGTGGCGGAATGGGACATGATGGAGCCCCTGGAGGCCCCGCTCGCAACAGCCTACTTTGGCGGCGGCACCCCGACCTTGCTCTCCGCTTCCCTCCTCGATCGGCTGTTGGGCGCCATGCGCGAGCGCTTCGCGTTTCGCAGAGACGCCGAGATCACGTTTGAATCCAATCCGGACTCCATCACCCGGGAAAAGCTCCGCGTGCTTCGCCATCACGGCGTCAATCGCATCTCGTTTGGCGCGCAGGCCTTCCAGGACCACCTGCTGCAGGCCATCGGCCGCGCGCATCTGCGCGACGCGATCGAACAAGCCGTGTGGGCCGCGCGCGATCTCGGCTTTGCCCACGTGAATGTCGATCTGATGTTTGGGCTGCCGGATCAGACGCTGCGGGACGTGGAAGAAAGTGTGGCCGCGGTCCTTCGCCTTCCGGTCGATCACGTCTCCGCGTACTGGCTCAAGATCGAGCCCGGGACGCCGTTCGCCAAGTGGCACGACATGGGGCTCTTGAATCTGCCGGGCGAAGACGCGGAGGCGGACATGTACCAGCTCGTGCGGGACGCGCTGATCGAGGCTGGCTTCGTCCACTACGAGATCTCCAACTTTGCGCGTCCGGGCGGCGAGGCTCGGCACAACCTCACCTACTGGAGGAACGAGCCGTATCTGGCGAGTGGGATCGGCGCGCACGGCTACGCCCGCGGCGAGCGGTACGCGATGGAGCGCCGGTTTGCCGCCTACTTGACGGCCGTGCGCGAGGGGCGGAGGCCTGTGTCCGAGCGGCGGTGGATCCCTGTCGAGGAGCGCGCGGAGGATCAGGTGATCCTCGGATTGCGTTTGGCGGAAGGCGTGGACGGCCATCGCTTCGCGGAGCGGTTTGGCCGGCCCATCGAGGCGGTGTTTCCGGGCGTGGCCGAACGACTTTTGGCAGAAGGCTTGCTGGAGCGGCGGGGCACGGCTTATCGCATCCCGGACGCCTATTGGCCTGTGGCGAACGCCATCTTCGAGCGGTGGATGGGCGCGGCCGACATCCATTGACAAGGCGCAACCAGATTGATATTGTCAAGGAGAACGGTTTAGCACTCGAGCGCCTGGAGTGCTAACAAGGAGGCGAGACCATGTTGACGCCCCGGCAACAGCTGATTTTGTCCGCGATCATCGAGGACTACGTCCGGATGGCGGAACCCATTGGTTCGCGGGCGCTCGCCAAACATGAGGAGATTCAGTATAGCCCGGCCACCATCCGGAATGAGATGGCGGATCTGGAGGAAATGGGCTACTTAACTCAGCCACACACCTCGGCCGGACGCGTTCCATCGCAGAAGGGCTACCGGTTCTATGTCGACAACCTGTTGCGCCTGGGACAGATGGATCGCGAAACGGGCGAGTTCTTGAAATCCGTGTTCACCAAGCGCATCGACGAAGTGGAGCAGGTCGCCCGCGAAGTGGCGAACGTGCTCTCCATGTTGACCAAGCAGACGGTGATTGTGCTCGGGCCGAAGACGGACACCGAGAAACTGCGCAAGATCGAACTGATTCCGCTCGGCGGCGGCCGTGCGATTGCCATCCTGGTCACCAACTCTGGGCACGTCGAGACGGTGCACGTGCGGTTTTCGTCCGAGATGGAGGCGGACGACGTGGAGACGCTCGTCCGCGTGCTCAACGACAAGGTGGTCGGCGTGCCCATCTCCGAGCTTCGCCGCACGCTGTACGCGGAGTTGGCTAGCGAATTGCGCCGTACCGTTGAGCGGTTCGAGGACGCCATTGCCGTGTTGAACGAGGTGTGCCAAGTGCCCGAGCGCGAGGAGACCGTCTTTATCGGCGGCGCCTCGAACATGCTGGCGCAGCCGGAATTTCACGACGTCGGCAAGGCGCAGCCGATTCTCAGCCTGCTGGAACAGAATGAGTCCATCTCGAACTGGTTCCCGAAGGCGGAAGACGGCATCGAGGTGCGCATAGGCGCCGAAAACGCAGTCGTGGAGCTCAAGGATTGCACGGTCATTGCCACCACGTACCGTTTGGGTGGCGTGCCGGTGGGCCATATTGGAGTGTTGGGCCCCACGCGCATGGACTACAATCGCGTCATGCAGATTCTCTCCTTCACCTCGCAGGCGCTGACGGAGTTTTTGACGCGGTTTGCGTCAAGCGGGTGATGGAGTGGAAGAAAGGATGTTGCTCGTGGCGGACGATGTCGTGAAAGATCCGAACGAAGGAGAAGCGGCGGAATCGAAGTCGGCGGACGCGAAGGCCGAAGCCGATGCTCGGCCTTCGGATGAGGTCGATCCGGCCGAGATGGCCGAGGAGGATCTCGCGTACGAGCCAGGCGATGCGGCCGAGGACGAGGCCCCTGGCGCCTCGGAGCCCGATCCGCGCGACGCGCAGATCGAAGAGTTGACACAGCAGCTCCTGAGGACGCGGGCGGATTTCGACAATTTTCGCCGCCGCACCCGCCAGGAGCGCGAGGAACTCGTTCAGTTCGCGACCAAGAAGCTGCTCGCCGACTTGCTGCCCGTCCTCGACAATTTTGACCGCGCGATCCAGGCGCTCGAGGGCGTGAATGAGCCGCAGATGAAACAGGGGATCGAGATGGTGCACCGCCAGCTCATCCAGGTCATGCACCAGTACGGCGTGACCGAGATGGATGCGGTCGGCGCACCGTTCGATCCGGCGCAACATGAAGCGGTGATGCAGGAACAGGTCGAAGGCCAGGAACCCGGGCGCGTGATCGAGGTGCTGCAGAAGGGGTATTTGCTGCACGGCAGGGTGCTGCGCCCGGCCATGGTGAAGGTCAGCGTCTGAACGCGAGAAACCAAGAAGCCAAGGTGTCAATACCGTCCATGATCTGGGGAGGGACGCGAAGTGGGGAAAGTCATCGGCATTGACCTCGGTACCACTAACTCTTGTGTCGCGGTGTTGGAAGGCGGTGAGCCCGTCGTCATTCCAAACGCTGAAGGCAACCGGACGACGCCGTCCGTCGTGGCTTTCACCAAAGACGGCGAGCGCCTCGTCGGCGACGTCGCGAAGCGCCAGGCCATCACGAATCCGGACAGGACCATCATCTCGATCAAGCGCCATATGGGCACCGACTACAAGGTGACCATCGACGGCAAGTCGTACACGCCGCCTGAAATCTCCGCGATGATCCTGCAAAAGCTGAAGGCGGACGCGGAGGCCTTCCTCGGCGAGCCGGTCACCCAGGCCGTCATCACCGTCCCGGCGTATTTCAGCGACAGCCAGCGCCAGGCGACGCGCGACGCGGGCCGTATCGCCGGCCTTGAAGTGCTCCGCATCATCAACGAGCCGACGGCGGCCGCGCTCGCATACGGTTTGGACAAGGAGGAAGACCAGACCATCCTGGTGTTCGACCTCGGCGGTGGCACGTTCGACGTGTCCATCCTGGAACTCGGCGATGGCGTGTTCGAAGTCAAGGCGACGAGCGGCAACAACCACCTCGGCGGCGACGACTTCGACAACCGCATCATCCAGTATCTGATTGAACTCTTCAAAAAGGACACCGGCATTGACCTGTCCCACGACCGCATGGCCATGCAGCGCCTGAAGGATGCGGCGGAAAAGGCGAAGAAGGAGCTCTCGTCCACGCTGACAACCACCATCTCGCTGCCGTTCATCTCGGCGGACGCGACCGGCCCGAAGCACCTCGAGGTCAACCTCACGCGGGCGAAGTTCGAGGAATTGACAGCGGATCTCGTCGAGGCGACGATGGGGCCGACCCGCCAGGCGCTGCAGGACGCGGGACTCACGCCAGCCGACATCGACAAGGTGATCTTGGTCGGCGGTTCGACGCGCATCCCGGCTGTGCAGGAGGCGGTCAAGCGCCTCATCGGCAAGGAGCCATCGAAGGGCGTGAACCCGGACGAGGTCGTCGCCATCGGCGCCGCGATTCAGGCGGGCGTGCTGACGGGCGAAGTCAAGGACATCGTGCTGCTCGACGTCACGCCGCTCTCCCTGGGCATTGAGACGATGGGCGGCGTGTTCACGCGCATCATCCCGCGGAACACGACCATTCCGACGTCGAAGAGCCAGATCTTCACCACGGCGGCCGACAACCAGACGGCGGTGGAAATCCACGTGCTGCAGGGCGAGCGCGAGATGGCGGCAGACAACAAAACGCTCGGCCGTTTCACGCTGAACGACATTCCGCCCGCGCCGCGCGGCGTGCCGCAAATTGAGGTCACCTTCGACATCGACGCGAACGGCATCGTGCACGTCTCGGCAAAAGATCTTGCCACCGGCAAGTCGCAGCGCATCACCATCACCGCTTCGAGCGGCCTGTCGAAGGAAGAGGTCGAGCGGATGATGAAGGAGGCGCAGATGTACGCCGAGGAGGACAAAAAGCGGCGCGAGCAGGTAGAAGTTCGCAACCAGGCGGACCAACTCCTGTACCAGACCGACAAGCTGCTGCGCGATCTCGGCGACAAAGTCGACGCTTCCCTGAAGAGTGAGGCCGAGTCGAAGCAGAAAGATCTCCGCGATGCGATGGCCGGCTCTGACATCGAGGCCATCAAGGCCAAGTCGCAGGCGCTGCAGGAGACGCTGCACAAGTTGTCGACGAAGCTTTACGAACAGGCGGCCCAGTCGGCGAGCGCAACGCAGCAAGCGGGTGCTTCGAGCGCAACCGGCACGACGGGCCAGGCTTCGGATACCGTGGTGGACGCGGACTTCCGGGAAGTGGACCCGGACAAGAAGTGATGGAAGCGCATAGGCTGCGGTAGACGCGATAGCGGATGGATCAGGCAGGGTGATGCGCGTGACGTCGCCCTGCCCTCGTTGTAAGATGGTGTGGAGCGACGGTGGTCGTTTGGAGGGATACCGGTGAGCAAGCGAGATTACTACGAGGTTCTCGGTGTCAGCCGGTCCGCCACACAGGAAGAAATCAAAAAGGCGTATCGAAAGCTCGCGCGCCAGTACCACCCGGACGTCAACAAGAACGACCCGAATGCGCAGCAGAAGTTCGCCGAGATCGCCGAGGCGTACGCCGTGCTCTCGGATCCGGAGAAACGAGCGCGCTATGATCAGTTTGGCCACGAAGATCCCGCGCAGGGGTTTGGCGGGTTTCAGGGCCAGGCCGGGGGCCCGGGAGCTGGATTTGCCGATTTCGACCTGGGCGGCTTTGGCGATATCTTCGATATGTTTTTTGGCGGCGGCACGCGGCGCGGACCCGTGCGCGGGCATGATCTGGAATACGAGATGGAGATCTCGTTCGAGGAGGCGGTGTTTGGTACGACCCGCGAGATCCAGGTGCCCCGGACGGAGACGTGTTCCACCTGCGGGGGATCTGGGGCGAAGCCGGGCACGAAGCCGCGCGTCTGCCAAGCGTGTCATGGCACCGGGGAGCAGCAGACCGTCACTAACACGCCGTTTGGCCGCATGATCAACCGGCGCCCTTGTCCCGTGTGCCACGGGCGAGGGCAGGTCATCGAACAGCCGTGCCCGGACTGCCGCGGTCAGGGCAGGCGGCGGGTGCGGCGCAGCGTGGACGTCAAGGTGCCGCCCGGCGTGGACACCGGGACGCGACTTCGCATGGCGGGCTACGGCGAGCCGAGCCCGAACGGCGGCCCGCCGGGCGATCTCTTCGTCGTGATCCGTGTCCATCCGCACGAAGTGTTTGAGCGAGACGGCACGAACATCTATGTCGACGTGCCGATTTCATTCGTTCAGGCGGCACTGGGCGACGAAATTGAGGTGCCCACGCTCGAGGGCAAGGTGAAGCTTCGCATTCCGGAGGGAACCCAGACGGGCACGACGTTCCGCCTGCGCGGCAAGGGGATTCCGAAGCTCGGATCGCCGCTCGTGCGCGGCGATGAGCACATCCGCGTGCATGTGGTCACGCCGACCAATCTGACGGAGCGGCAAAAGGAGTTGTTCCGCCAGCTTGCCAAGGAGCTCGGCGAGCAGACGCACGAGCAGCAGCGGACGTTCATGGAGCGCGTGAAGGACGCGTTTCTCGGCTGACGGCCCGAGGGTCAGACGAAGTCGTGAGGAGGCATCGCATTGCGTTGGTGGCACGTGCGCGTGCGCGTGACGCACGAGGCGGCGGACGCGCTGTCCGCCGTGCTTCAGAGCTATCCAGATGTGCAGGGCGTGCAGATGGAGGGCGTTTCGCCGGGCGAGGTGAGGCCGCCGCGGTTTGGGGAGTGGTTTGACGAGCAGTTGACGCCGACGCCAGACGTGGAGGTCTCGGTGTATGTTCCGGAGACGCATGATCGCGGCGAGATCGAGCAGCGCGTCCGAGACGCGGTGCGCCGCGTCCGGGAAGCGGGGCTCGATCCGGGCCCACAGGCGTCGGACGTTCGAGTCGAGCGGGTGGACGAGTCCGAGTGGAAGGACGCGTGGCGGGAGCAGTATCATCCCATTCCGATTGGGCGTTCGCTCGTCATTGCGCCCGTCTGGGCCGATCCGGCTGATCTCGAGCCGTATCGCGGGCGCCGCGTCATTGCCATCGAGCCAGGCATGGCCTTTGGCACGGGCCATCACCAGACGACGCAGATGTGCGCCGAGATCCTGGCGGACGTGGTCCGACCCGGGATGCGCGTGGTGGACGTCGGGACGGGCACGGGCGTCCTCGCCATCGCCGCGGCGCTCGCCGGCGCAGAGCGCGTCGTGGCCATCGATCTCGATCCCGTCGCCGTATCGGCCGCGATCGACAACGTGCAGAAGAACGGGCTCGCGGATCGCATCGATGTGCGGCAAGGTGACCTGCTGAACGCGCTTCGCCCGGACGAGACGTTCCATCTCGCGGTGGCCAACATTCTGCGCGACGTCGTGATCGCGCTCGTGCCACAGGTGCGCCCGCGCTTGGTGGACGGGGGTATGCTGTTGACCTCGGGTTATATCGAGTCCCAGCGTGAGCAGGTGGAGCAAGCGCTTCGGCACCACGGGTTTTCGGTGGTGCGCAGATCGCACCAGGACGACTGGGTGAGCGTGTTGGCGGTGAAGCGCTGATGCTGCCGCGCCTGTTTTTGGACGTTCGCGTGGAAGAAGGGGCTTTCGTGTGGGTGGGCGGCGAAGATGGGCATCACTTTTCTCGCGTGCTCCGCGCCAGGCCCGGCGAGGCCCTCGTGGTGTGTGCCGCCAACGGTCCGTTCCGAGCCGAAATTTCGGCGGTGCGGCCTGGCGAGATCTGCGTGCACTTGCGCGAGCGCGCGCCGTCGAGCGAACCCAGGCGACGTCTGATCTTGGTCCAGGGACTGGCCAAAGGCGACAAGATGGACGCCATTCTGCAGAAGTGCACCGAGATTGGCGCCTGGGGCTTTGTGGTGTTTGAGGCCGAGCGATCCGTGGTCAAGCTCTCGGGCGCCGCCAAGGTGGAGCAGAAGCTCGCGCGCTGGCGCAAGGTCGTGCGCGAGGCGGCGATGCAGGCGCAGCGGGACGTGGTTCCGTTTGTCGCGTGGGCGCAGAGCTTCTCCGCGTCGCTCGCCGCCCTCGGAGCACACGAGGTCGATCACGTCCTCGTGCTCGACGAGGAGGAGCGCGATCGCGGGATTCGTTCGGCAATTCGCGGTGGCGCGGAGAACGCCCGAATCGCCGTGGTGGTCGGGCCGGAGGGCGGACTCGCGCGCGGCGAACGGCAGATGGCGAAGGAGGATGCGCGCTGCCTGACGGTGACGCTCGGCCCGCGCATCCTGCGCACGGAGACGGCGGGCGCGGTGGCGATTGCGATAGCGCTCGCGGAATCGGGCGACATGGGAGGTTGAAAGCGTGCCGACGGTGGCGTTTCACACCTTGGGCTGCAAGGTGAACTTCTATGACACCGAGGGGATATGGCAGACGTTCAAGCGGCGCGGTTACACGCAGGTCCCGTTTGACAGCGTGGCGGACGTGTACGTCGTGAACACGTGCACGGTCACTCACACGGGCGATCGCAAGAGCCGCCAGATGATCCGCCGCGCCGTGCGCACCAATCCCGACGCGGTGGTGGTGGTCACAGGCTGTTATGCGCAGATTGCGCCCGACGAGATCGCGCGCATTCAGGGCGTGGATCTCGTCGTCGGAAACGACCAGAAGTCGAAGATTGTCGATCACGTCGAGGCGGTGCTCGCGGAGCGGAAGCCGTATCTGGCCGTGGGCAACATCATGAAGGCGACCGAGTTCGACGAGCTCGACGTGCCGTACTTCGAGGAGCGATCCCGCGCGAACCTCAAGATCCAAGATGGCTGCAACAACTTCTGCACGTTTTGCATCATTCCGCGCGCGAGAGGGCTCATCCGCAGCCGCAAGCCGGAGAACGTCGTGTTGCAGGCCACGAAACTCGCGCGCGCGGGCTATCGCGAAATTGTGCTCACGGGCATCCATACCGGCGGCTATGGCGAGGACTTTGACAACTACCGCCTGGCGGATCTGCTGATCGATCTCGAGCGCATCGACCTGCCGTTTCGCATCCGGATCAGCTCGATTGAGGCGAGCGAGATCGACGATCGCCTGATGGACGTGCTCGCAGCGTCGAAAAAGGTGGTGCCGCACTTGCACATCCCGCTGCAGGCGGGCTCCGATGCAGTACTTCGCCGCATGCACCGCCACTACACGGCGGCCGAGTACGCGGAAAAGCTGCGGGCGCTGCGCCGCCGCTTGCCCGATCTCGCCGTGACGACGGACGTGATCGTCGGCTTTCCGGGCGAGACGGACGAGCAGTTCGAGGAGACGTACGCGTTTGTGCGGGATCAGCGGTACGCGCAGTTGCACGTGTTTCCGTATTCGCCGCGGCGCGGTACCGCGGCCTACAAGTTCAAGGATCAGGTGCCGGAGGACGTGAAGCGGGCGCGGGTTGAGCGAATGATTGCGCTCGGCGAGGCGTTGCGGCGGTCGTACGCCGCCTCCTTCGTGGGCAGGGAGCTCGAGGTCATTGCGGAGTCGCCGCTTTCGTCCGCGGACGACGAGGCGCGCCGGGCCTACAGCCACCTTCCGGAGGCGTCGCGCATGCTCGTGGGCTACGACGGGCACTACCTGCGCGTGGCGTTCGACGTCCCGCCGGGCGTGCCACTCGAGTCGATGGTCGGCGAAGTCATTCGCGTGCGGATGACCGCCGTCGGCCCGGGCGTGCATCGCGCCGAGTTTCTTGAGCAGGTGACGTTCCCGGACGAAGAGCAGGCGATGGAATGGGGGCGGATGACGTCGTGACGATGCGCGTGGAGCGGGCAGCCGGAGGCGTCGTGGTGCGGGAGCGAAACGGCTCGCGCGAGGTGCTGTTGATCGACGATCAGTACGGCCAGGTGTCGTTTCCCAAGGGGCATCTCGAGCCCGGCGAGTCGTGGGAGCAGGCGGCGCTGCGCGAGGTGCAGGAGGAGACGGGCGTCATCGCGCGCATCGCGGGCGACATCGGCCGGGTGGAGTACCTCATCGAGCGCGGCGGTGAGCGTGTGCGCAAGCAGGTGCGGCTTTTTCTCATGGTGGCCGAAGACGGCTCGGAGCCGGTGCACCAGGCGGAGGAAGTGAACGGGGCGTACTTTCTGCCGTGGGACGAGGCCAAGCGCCGTCACGATGAGCGCGGCTACGAGAACTGGCGGTTCGCGTTTTCCAAGGCGGACGCGCTTCTCGCGTGGCGCGATGGGCGGTTCGAGGAGGCGTGGCGGGCGCTCGGCCCGGATGCGCCGTGGGAGCAGGTGATGGGCGCGTGGCGCGACGCGGAAGCGGTGACGCGCAAACTCGTGGACGCGTGCCGCGAGGAGTTGGCCGTGACCTGTCCCGAACTGCGCCTGCCCGACGCTAAGAGCCTCGTGCTGCCCCGCGAGGTCGCCGAGGATGCGGTGCGGTCCGCCATGGAATCGACGCTTCTCAAGCCCGAGGCGAGCGAGATCGACGTTCAGAATCTCTGCCTCGAGGCGGTCCACCATAATCTGCCGATGGTGTGCGTGTCTCCGCGCCACGTGGCCGTCGCCAAGCGCGCGGTCGCCGGAAGCGGTGTTCGGGTGTGCACGGTGATTGGGTTTCCGCACGGGACGCAGACGGCCAACGCCATGCGCCAGGAGGCGCTGGAGGCCATCGCCGCAGGCGCAGACGAGATCGACATGGTGGGGCCCATCGGCGCGCTCGTTGAGGGCGACGTGTGGGCGTACGCGCAGGCGGTGCGCGCCGTGGTGGAGGCGGCTCGACTCCGGTTTCCGCCCGTGCCGGTGAAGGTGATTCTGGAGACGAGCGCGCTTCAGCCGGATGCCGTGGTGAAGGGCGCCTTGGTCTCGGTGGCGGCGGGTGCCGACTTCGTCAAAACGTCGACCGGGTATCACCGGGCGGGCGCGCGCCCAGCGGACGTCGCGCTCATGGCCATCGCGGTCGCCGGCAGCGCGGGTGTGAAGGCGAGCGGCGGCATTCGCACGAGGGCGGCGGCGCGCAACCTGCTCCGGTTTGGCGCGGACCGGCTCGGCACGTCGTCCGCGCTCAAGTTGCTGGACGAGGCCTGATGCCATCAGGCCGTGCGCGGATCCGGCAGCATCCACGTGAGGAGCCGCGCGAAGGGGCGCGTGAACGGCCAGACCGCGAGCGTGCAGATGGCGTTGAACGCGGTGTTGGCGTTGGCCACCGCCTGGGCGGGCGACGTCGACGCGAGGGCCACCGCGCTCGTGAAGGGGTGCAGAATGGGGAGAAACGCCGCGACGCCCAGGGCGTTCAAAAGCACGTGGGCGAGCGCGATGCGTTGCGCGGCGCGTGGCGTGCCGATGGCTGCCAGGACGGACGTGAGGCACGTTCCGACGTTCGCGCCGAGCGCGATGGCGATCCCGCCTTCGAGCGGGATCATGTGTCCTCCGGCGAGTGCCATGGCGATGAGCGTGGTGGCGGTGGACGACTGAACGAGCGCGCTGAGGGCGCAGCCGGCGAGCGCTGCAACCACCACCTGGCGCCCGGCGGCGGCCAGTGCCTCGCGAAAAAACGGGGCCGCTGCGAGCGGGTGGAGCGCGGCGGCGAGCGCCTGCAGGGCGATGAAGAGGCAAGCAAACCCAACCAGTCCCTCGCCGAGCGGCCGGTGCTTCTGGCTGGGGGCTAGGGAGAGGATGAGGCCCGCGGCGAGTGCCGGAAGCGCGATGCCCCAGAGATTCAGGTGGAGCAATTGCGGCGTGACGGTGGTGCCCACGTTTGCGCCGAGGACCAGTCCCAGGCCGCTCGCGAAGTCGAGGCTTCCGGCGGCCACCAGCCCGACCGTGATCGCGGTCACCGCCCCGGAGGACTGAAGCAGCGCCGTGCTGACGGCCCCGGTGACGATGGCGCGCGTGGGCGTCGCGGCTGCCCTCCGCAGGAGGCGTGCCAGGCGTCCTTCGGCCGTGCGCTCGAAGCCGGATCGCATGAGTCGGAGGCCGCCGAGGAAGGCGACGAGGGCGAGGGCTGTCGCGAGGGCGTGGGTGATCATGCGCCTCCCTCCCGTTCTAGGACAACCTATGCGGTCAACCGAAGGCGCATGCGTGTTTGACGAGCATTTCCTGCTGTACTATAATGGCCACAACTGATGTGTCCGGGGGGAGGGAATCTCATGTCGGAAGTCCGTCTGCGCAAGAATGAATCCATCGACAGCGCGCTGCGACGCTTCAAGAAGCAGATGGCCCGCGACGGCGTGTTGGCGGAGGTTCGCAAGCGCGAGCATTACGAGAAGCCGAGCGTCGCGCGCAAGAAGAAGGCCCAGGCAGCTCAGCGCAAGCGCCGCCGCAGTTACTGAGGCAAGTCGGGAGGAACCACAATGGCCATCCTTGATCAGCTGAATGAGGACCTGAAACAGGCGATGCGAGACAAGGACAAGGTCCGGCTCTCGGTCATCCGGATGGTGAAATCGGCGGCCAAGAATCGAGAGATTGAATTGGGCCGAGCGCTGACGGATGAAGACGTGTTGGGCGTCATTCAGAAGGAGATCAAGCAGCGCCGAGATTCCCTCCAGGCGTTTCAGGATGCAAAGCGGTCGGATCTGATCGAACAAGCCGAGCAGGAGATCGCCGTGCTGGAATCGTATCTTCCGGCGCAGCTCGGCGATGACGAGATCGAACAATTGGCCCGGGACGTGATGGCGCGGGTTGGCGCTGCCGGAAAGGCCGACATGGGCAAGGTGATGCGCGAGCTGATGCCGGCGGTGCGCGGGCGCGCGGACGGCCGCCGCGTCCAGCAAATCGTCGAGCGCCTGCTCGCATGACGCACAAGCACAAGCACGAGAAGATCCGAATCGATGAGGAGCCGTTCCCGAAGGACGGCTCCTCCGTCCGTTTCTTCGGCCCATTCCGCTCGGTGTTATCGCGAGCCTGTCTCGCATAGTCATCCAGGGGGAGGAATGGGCCATGCCGGGATGGACGTCTTCAATCAAGCGGCGCGCGGGAGAGATGCTCCATCTTCCGCCTGACGCCGTCGGATCCGTGGCGCGTGTGACCATCGTGGGCGACGATGTGACCATCGAGGGCGCCAAGGCGCTGCTCGAGGTTTCTGCAGATCGCATTGCGTGCGATCTCGGCGATCGCGTCGTCGAGATCGAGGGCGAGTCGTTTGTCATCAAGCTCGTGACAGAGCGGGAGATTCACGCCGCGGGACGCGTTCGCCACCTCAGCTTCGGAGGTGGCCGGCCATGAGTGACTCGCGGTGGGAGTGGTTCTTGAGGGGATCGGTGACGCTTTGGGTCACGGGGCCGGGCACAAGGGAACTTCTCGCAAGGCTCCAGCGGGAGGGCGTCGTGATGCGCGACGTCCACTTCACCGGGGACGGCGTGTTGCTGCGGACGAGCGTCGACGGGCTGCGCCACCTGATGGCGTCGCGACGCGCCTACGGCGTGAGATTTCGCGTCGTCGATCGCCACGGCGCGCCATTCTTGGGCCAGCGTCTCCTGAGGCGGAAGGCGTTTGCCGCTGGGGCGGTGGCGTTTGTGGCGATTCTCTACACACTCTCCTCCATCGTGTGGCGCGTCGAGGTTTTAGGCGCGGAGGGCGAAGATCAGGAGGCGGAGTTGAGGCTGGCCGCGGCCGAGGCTGGGCTCCAGGTGGGCCAGTGGAAATCGCGCCTCGCGCCGCCGGTGGAGTTGGCCGAGCGCATGGTGGCGCGCGCGCCCAACTTCGTGTGGGTGGGCGTCGAAGTCAAAGGCTCGGTGGCCGTCGTAAGGGGGATCCCGAAGATCCCGGGCGTGCCTCAGGCGAGCCAACAGCCGTGTAACATCGTCGCCACGCGCCCGGGTGTGATTCTCGACGTGCAGGCGTCCCGCGGGCGCGTCATGGTCAAGCCTCACCAACTGGTGCAGCCGGGACAGGTACTCATCTCGGGCCTTCTGACGGACCGGGGGCCCAGCGTGCCGGCGAGCGGGCACGTGTTTGCGGAGGTGTGGTACACCTCCGAGGTGTCCATCCCGCTCCGCGTGTCGAGCCAAGGGTTGACGGGCACCTCGGTGTCCCGTGACTATCTCGCCGTGGGAGGCGCGCGCCTGCGCGTGTGGGGGTTTCAAGAGGCCCCCCCGACGGTCTACGAGCGCGACCGCGAGACGGAGTGGCACGTGGGAGCATGGCGGCTGCCCGTGCAGTGGGTGCACGCCACGCTCTACGAGGTGAAGCCCGCCGTTTGGCAGGTGGATGTGGCCCAGGCGCGGGACGAAGCGCTCATCATGGCCGCCGCCGACGTCCGATCGCTCGCCGGCGGCGACATGGTCATCTTGGGCCAGTCGATTTTACAGGAGCGTCTCGACCGTGGTACTCTATACGCGACCATACTTACGCGCGTCCAGCAGGACATCGGCGCCAAAGCCCCCATTCCGGATGTCGGGAGTTCGCCCACGTCCCAAGGCGCGGCGCAATCGTAAGGACGGGGATGGTGCATCGTTGGCTGAGCAGACGGCGATGAAGAAGTGGGTGTTTCCGACGAACGAGGAAGCGGTGCAAGCACTCGGGCCGAACGATTTGCTTTTGCACCTGCTCAGTCAGTCGTTTTCCGCCAAGGTGATTGTGCGTGGCACGGAGATTCAATTTGTAGGCGACGAAGATGAGGTCTCGCGCCTGCAGCACCTGTTGAGCGTGGTCACGACCCTGGTTCGCCGCGGCATGCAACTCGGCGAATCGGATTACCGATACATGATCGAAATGGCCCACGCGGGCGATCTCGACGGCGTGATCGACGTCTACACAACGGAAATTGGGACGACCTACAAGGGGAAGGCCATCCGCGTCAAGACCCTGGGGCAGCGGCGGTACGTCGACGCCATCCGCCGCAACGATATCGTATTTGGCGTCGGACCGGCGGGGACAGGAAAGACCTATCTCGCAGTGGCGATGGCTGTGATGGCGCTGAAGCGCGGAGAAGTGAAGCGAATTGTGCTGACGCGCCCGGCCGTCGAAGCCGGGGAGAAACTCGGCTTTCTCCCGGGGGATCTCCAGGAAAAGGTGGATCCCTATCTGCGCCCGCTGTACGACGCGCTGCACGACATTTACGGCCAGGAGCAGGTCATCCGCGCGCTCGAGCGCGGCAACATCGAGATTGCGCCGCTCGCGTACATGCGCGGCCGGACGCTCGAGGACAGCTACGTCATTCTCGACGAGGCGCAGAACACGACGATTGAACAGATGAAGATGTTTCTGACTCGCCTCGGGTTCCATTCGAAGATGGTCATCACGGGCGATGTGACCCAGATTGACCTGCCCACGGGCAGGTTATCCGGTTTAGTGCACGCGCAGCGTGTGTTGCGCGGCATTCCTGGCATCGCGTTTCACACGTTCAGTCCTTCAGACGTGGTGAGACACCATCTGGTTCAAAAGATCATCGACGCATATGCACAAGATCAGGCGAGGCAGGGCTGAGGCCCTGCCTCGAGCGCAAGGAGCATACTGGTCATGAAGTGGACGGGATGGGGAAACGCCATTCGCCGCTTTTTGGACGACGACGCTTTTCGCCACAGCCGGCGCATTCGCGCATTCATGTACGTGGCCCTTGGCGTTCTCTTGTTCGCGATTCTCGCGTCGAGCATGATGCCTCCCCGGTACCATTTCGCGGTCGGCGAGGTGAGTCCCACCACGGTGGTGGCGCCGGTGACGGCCGTCGATACGGCCGCGACGGCGGCCAAGCGAAGGGCGGCTGAGGCAAAGGTCCCGAAGCAGTACGCGCAGTCGCCGCAGGTGTTGACGGACGCGCTCCAGGAACTGGACGTGCTGTTTGCGGCGGCGAAGTCGGCCGCTGCGAAACCCAACCTGACGCCTCCCGAGCGCCTGGCAGCCGTTCGGCGAGTGGCACCTCAGGGGCTGTCCAGTTCGACGATAGAGCGGATGCTCAGCGAGCCTCCTGCACGCCTGGACGCGCTGGAGAAAGACAGCGCGAGGGTCGTGCAGGCCATCTTGAGCCAGCCGTTTTATCCGGACTCGATGCAGCAGTCGATGCTGCTCGTGGACCGACAGATCGTCAACCTCAATTTGGGGCTGGATCGCGACGAGGCCCTCATCGTACAGAATACCGCGGTGAGCGTGCTCCGGCCCAACATGGTGTACCAAGCGCAGGCGACGAAGGAGGCGCGCGAGCAGGCCGCGGAGAGCGTGCAGCCCGTTCTCATCCACCAGGGCGACGTGATCGTCGCGAAAAACCAGGTGGTCACGCAGGACGTCATCAGCAAGCTCAAGGACGTGGGTCTGTATTCGGCTTATCCGAGCGTGCGGGTCGGCGTCGGCTTCGCCGTGTTCGTCGCGCTGTCCGTCGCGATGCTCGCGGCCTACGTCGAGCGACGGGCGCCCAGGCGGCGGCTGGACAACCTGATGCTCGGGATCCTGGGACTGGTCTTCATCCTCATGGCTATCCTGATTGCCGTGACGAAGTGGATTGTGGTGGCGGGCGGGCCCGCGTCCACGCCGTATCTCCTGCCCATCTCGCTTGGCGCGATGCTCATCACGGTCATGATGGACTCGTCCCTCGCGGTGGTGGCCGCCTTTTTCTTCTCGTTTCTGCTCGGGGCGGCGTTCGACATGAATTACGACTTCGTGTTCTATGGCTTCGTGGGTTCGCTCGTGGGCGCGTACAGCGTTGCCCGCGTCACGAGCCGCGCGACCTTCATGCGCGCGGGGTTCATCGTGTCGGCGGTGAATATGGGCACCGTCATCGCACTCTATCTCTTGGAGCAAAGCCGCGGATCGGATCTTCACGCCCTGTCGCTGCACGTGGGTCTGGCGGCGCTGAATGGCATTTTCGCGGCCATTCTGACGATGGGCATCCTGCCCTTTTTCGAGTCGGCGTTCGGCCTCCTGACGCCCATCCGGCTTCTCGAGCTTTCGAATCCAAATCATCCGCTCCTGCGGAAGGTGTTGCTGGAGGCACCTGGAACCTACCACCACAGCCTGATCGTCGGCAATCTCGCGGAGGCCGCGGCGGAGTTGGTGGGCGCGGATCCGCTTCTATGCCGCGTCGGGGCGTATTACCACGATGTCGGGAAGACGAAGCGGCCCATGTTCTTTGTGGAGAATCAGATGACGAAGGAAAACCCGCATGACAAGGTGGCGCCGAGTCTCAGCCACCTCATCATCACGTCGCACGTCTCGGACGGGCTCGAGATGCTCCGCAAGGCGGGGATTCCGAAGCCGATTCAGGACATCTGCGCGACGCACCACGGCACGACCATTCTGTGGTACTTTTATCACAAGGCCAAGGAGCAAGATAAAAACGGAACCGTGCGGGTGGACGACTTTCGCTATCCCGGTCCGAAACCCAAGACGCGCGAGTGCGCCATCATCATGATCTGCGACGCGGTCGAGGCTGCCGTGCGCAGCATGTCGCGGCCGACGCCCAACCGCGTGGAGGGCGTCATTCGAAAAATCATCCGGGATCGCCTCCAGGACGGTCAGCTGGACGAGTGTGACCTGACGCTTCAGGACCTCGACGCCATGGTCGGCGCGTTTATGAAGACGCTCAAAGGGATTTATCACGCGCGCATTGAATACCCGGATATTGACAAGCTGAAGAAGGAAGTGGCGAAGTGAGCCGTTTGTCGATTGATGTGACGTGCGAGGTCGAATGGCCCCTCGTTCCACCCCATGCCGACGCCCAGGCGTTTGTCGAACGCGTCCTCGAAGCCGCGGCCGAGCGAATCGGCGCACAGGGCGAGGTGTCCGTGGTGTTTGTCGACGACGACGCCATCCATGAGCTCAACCGGACGTATCGGGGTGTGGACAGGCCCACGGATGTGCTCTCCTTTCCCATGAACGAGGGGGAGTCGCTCGCCGATCCCGACGACGTAGATCCGATGCTGGGGGACATCGTGGTAAGCGTCGACCGGGCCCGAGAACAGGCGGAGGCGTACGGCCATTCCCTGGAACGGGAGGTGGCCTTCCTGTTGGTGCACGGGTTTTTGCACCTGAACGGCTATGATCACGAGGACGAGGCGGGCGAGCGCGAGATGTTCGGGCTGCAGGAAGAGATTTTGCAAGGCATCGGGCTGGCCCGATCGTAGGCGGCGAGGCGGTGAACCATGAGGGACGCGGGGCATCGCGGGCGGATGGCGGCGGATCCGAAGTCCCAGCCGTTCGTCCGGGCGGTGGCGTACAGCCTGCGGGGCGCGGTGTACGCCTTTCACACCGAAAAGAATTTGAAGCGGGACGTGTGGCTCTTCACCTGCCTCGCCATCGCGGAGTGGTGCCTGCGGCCGAACCTGTGGCAGGCGGCCATCACGGTGTTTGTCTCGATGTGCGTGTTCGCCGCCGAGATGTTCAACACGGCGATCGAATTGGCCGTGGACGTGGCCTCCGGTTGGACGCAACATCCGGTCGCGGGCATGGCGAAGGACGTGGCGAGCGGGGCCGTGACCTTTGTCGCCTTCGGCGCGCTCGCCATCGCGGCGTGGCTGGTCGCGTCCAATTGGCCTGTCCATTTTTGGCTCTGGAGCCGCCACAACCTGGGCGCGGTGGCGCTCGTCACGGTGTGGCTGGCGGCGGTCTGGGCGGTGAGGCTGTGGCCTTACCGCGCGGACGTCGAGATTAAACGGCCTCGAAAGGAGGGGGGAACGACGTGACGTACAAGTCCGGATTTGTGGCACTCGTCGGCCGGCCGAACGTCGGCAAGTCGACGCTGCTCAACGCGCTGGTCGGCCAGAAGGTGGCCATTATGTCGAATCGGCCGCAGACCACGCGCAACCGCATCCGCGGCGTCCGCACGACAGAGACGTCGCAGATGATCTTCATCGACACGCCGGGCATTCACAAACCGAAGCACCGCCTTGGCGAGTACATGGTGGACACCGCCCTCAAGACGCTGAACGAGGTGGACGTGATCGTCCTCGTGGTGGATGCCTCGTCGCCCGTCCATCCCACGGAGCAGGAGATTGCGAAGCAGCTCGAGCGCGTGCGCACGCCCGTGATCCTCGCGCTCAACAAGGTGGATGCGCTCGAGGATCGCGCGATGGTGTTGAAGCGCATCGAGGAGTATCAGGCGCTGCGGCCGTTTGACGAATACGTGCCGATCTCGGCGCTTCGAGGCGAGCAGGTGGACCTTTTGGCCGAGGTCATTGAACAGCGGCTGCCCGAAGGGCCGAAGTATTACCCGGACGACATGATCACCGATCAGCCGGAGTCGTTCATCATCAGCGAGATTGTGCGGGAAAAGGTGCTCTTGTTGACGCGCGACGAAGTCCCGCACTCGGTGATGGTGGCCGTCGAGCACATGGAGCGGCGGTCGTCCGATACGCTGTACGTGAGCGCGGTGATTTACACCGAGCGGGAGAGCCAAAAGGCCATCCTCATTGGGAAACAGGGTCAGATGTTAAAGCGTGTGGGTGAAATGGCGCGGCACGAATTGGAGGCCCTGTTTGGCAACCGCATCTATCTCGAGTTGTGGGTCAAGGTGAAGCGAGACTGGCGAAACAAGCCCGCGCTCCTGCACCAATTTGGCTTTGACCGCGAGCGCTGAGCCGCCCAGGGGATTTTGGGTATACGGGCGGCGCGAAACGCCAGACTACACTCATGGAAATGCAGTCCGCGGAGCGGAAGGGAGACGATGCCGATGCGTGATGTCACGTGGAAGGTATTCGAGCTCACCGGTGATGTGTACGCGTACCTCCTGTATCGCGCCTGTCAACAGGCTGAACACGTCGCGGACGATGAGCAGCCGACGGAGGAAGACGAGCTCCACGAGGATTCGCATTTCCAGGCGTCGCTTAGGGGCTGAATGTCACGGTGATATGGACGACAGAGGCCGTCGTGGTGCGCGTCGTGCGCTATGGCGAGCGCGACGCCATCCTGACGCTCTTGACGGAAACCGGGATCGTGACGGCCATGGCGAGAGGCGGCGCGCGGCCGGCCGGGCGGTTGTCTGCGGCTGCGCGCCTGTGTGCGCAAGGGACGTACGTGCTGTATCAGGGGCGGGGGATGGGTGACGTGCGGCAAGCCGAGATCGCCCGCCAGCGCCGGGCCTTGCACGAGGACGTGGTCAAGGCGGCCTACGCCGCGTATCTCTGCGATCTCGCCAGCCGCGCTGTTCCGGAGCGGCCCGACGCGCCCCCGGCGGCATATCGGCAGTTTGTGGCGGTGTTGGACGGCTTGGAGGCGGACCGGGTGCCGGCCGACGTGCTCGCGCGCGCCTTTGAGCTCAAGGTGTGCGCGTGGCTCGGGGTGGGGCCGGATTGGCGCGCGTGCATCCGGTGCGGCGCGTCGCTTGCCGAGACCGGCGAAGCGCCTCGATACGATCCGCGGGAGGGCGGGCTCATCTGCGCCCGATGCGCGAGCCTTTTCACCTCCGCGGCCGCATCGAGCTGGCCGGTGCCGCGCAAGATTTCGACCGTTCTCCACCTGTTGGAACGTGCGGATATCGCGAAGCTTCATCGAGTCGATCTTTCTGGCGCCATGCGGGATGCGCTGTCGCGCATTCTCGCACATCAACTTCGGGAATTCGCAGGCGTGGGAGGGCGTGCGCGCCAAGTGCTCGACGACATGGTGGCGTCCCTCACGGATCCCCCGGGCGAAGATGGCGGCTGTCTCGACACATAAGCGGCATGCAGAAGCCATAAACTGATTCGGGGATGGAGAAGAGGATAAATTTGACTTGGGGCGTCGATACTAGGCATGTCTCAAAGCTCGCTTCCGGGGACGCCGCAAGCTTCGAGAGAAGCCTGTTTGTCGATTCGTGTCGAGAAAGAGACAAGTTTTTGCGGATAGGAGGAAAGTGTCCTACTTTGTAGAATACGTGAATAGGCACCGGCGGACCACCAGAAGACCCGTGGATGGGGCGACGCCGGATAGGGGGTGCAGTGATGAACGTTCCAGAGACGTTCATAGACACGCTGCGCCAGAAGGTCGACATCGTCGAAGTCATCAGCGAGTACGTGCCCCTGCGCAAATCGGGGCGCTCGTACGTCGGTCTTTGCCCATTCCACAATGAGCGCACGCCTTCGTTCTCCGTGTCGCCCGAACGCCAAGTGTATCATTGTTTCGGATGCGGAGCCGGCGGCACCGTGTTCCGCTTTCTCATGGACATCGAGGGCATCTCGTTTGCGGAGACCGTGACGCTTCTGGCCGAGCGCTGCGGCATCCCCCTGCCCGATTCGCTTCACGCGTCCGCTCCGCGCTCGCCAAAGCTCGAGCGGTATCGGCAGGTGCACGATCTGGCCG
Organism: Alicyclobacillus sendaiensis NBRC 100866; assembly: GCF_001552675.1. Classification (GTDB taxonomy): domain Bacteria; phylum Bacillota; class Bacilli; order Alicyclobacillales; family Alicyclobacillaceae; genus Alicyclobacillus; species Alicyclobacillus sendaiensis. The sequence goes on along the minus strand of NZ_BCRQ01000012.1, from coordinate 13,875 downwards.
CAAAAGCGTTCAACCACATTCTAATGAATACAGATGCTGGAGTGCAAGCCCTTCATTATCTTCTTTCGCGCGGAATTTCACGCACGACCATGGCCAACTTTCAATTGGGCTACGCTCCCCCGTCCGGCCGCGCCATGATGTCGTTCCTCCAGCAGAAGGGGTTCTCCGCCGAAGATCTCATCGCGTGCGGGCTCGCGGTCGATCTCGGCGGCGAATTGGTGGATCGGTTTCGCGGCCGCGTGATCATCCCCATCGCGGACCGGCGAGGGCACATCGTCGCATTCGGGGCGCGGGCGCTCGATGACGACGCCAAACCCAAATACCTGAATTCGCCTGAGTATGAACTGTTTCACAAGGGCAGGATGCTCTTCAACATCCATCGCGCCCGAAAGGCCATTCGCCGGGAGCGCAGGGCCCTGTTGCTGGAAGGCTACATGGATGTCCTGGCGGTTGCGCAGGCGGGCATCGAGAGCGCGGTTGCGACGCTCGGCACGAGTTTGACGGAAGAACAGGCCCAGTTGCTCAAGGCCGACTGCGACAAGGTCGTGATCGCCTACGACGGGGACGAGGCCGGGCGCAAGGCTACGGTTCGCGCCATCGACGTCCTCGAGCAGGCCGGGCTTACACCTGTGGTGCTGCGGTTGCCGGACGGCATGGATCCGGACGAATACATCCGGGCGCACGGCGCGCGGGCGTTTGAGCGCATGTTGTCCGAATCGACGTGGACCGCGGTCCAGTTCCTCATCGAGGATATGCGCGCTCGAGCGGAGTGGGTGAGTCCCGCCGGGCGGACGGAGTTCCTGCGGCAGGTGCTCCGGCTGCTTGCGGAGCGAGCGAGCCCAGTGGAGCAGGAATATCAGTTGCGAAATTTGTCACAGGAATTTAACCTCTCTGTCGAAACGTTGAAGGAGGAGATGCGCGCTTTCGCGAAACCATTAAGGCGTCGTTCTCCTTCGAGAGAAGAGGTCGCACCTTGGGCCAACTCGCCGCGCGCCGCCAAAGGAAAGGATCAGGTGAGCCTGCGCATCCTCCAGGCTGCGCTGTTCAGCCAGGAGGCGGCGGAGTATCTGATGGAGAAGGGCGTGACCGAACTCGCTCATCCGCTGCACACGGCGCTTTTATCGCACGTGTACTCGTGGCGGCTCGAACAGCCGGGACAACCGCCCTCCGCGTTCCTCGACCGCCTCGAGGACGAGGAGTTGGTTCGCCTGGCCTCTTCGCTCCTGTTTGACGAACCTCCCGAGATCTCGGTGGAGCTTGTGGAGGATTACCTGAGGGCGCTGGAGCTCTTCAGGTTGGAACAGGAGTTGAAGGAGAAGGTGCGCGCGTGGAACGAGGCCGAGGCGGCGGGCGACGTAGAGAAGAGTAGAGAGATGAAGCTGCAAGTGGAGTGGATTCAGAGCCAGATGGCAACCATGAAGCAGCCCCGCGCGCTCCACGCCGAATGACGGGTTGCGCCGAATGGGGTAAAGGAGGCGGGGAACATGGCGAAGACGAATAACGAAATCCGCGACGAGGATCAGGGTATCACCCTTCAGGAAGCGAAGCAGCAGTTGATTGAGCTGGGCAAAAAGCAAGGCTCGTTGACATATGAGGAGATCTCGGATCGTCTCAGCTCGTTCGACATGGACGCCGACGCCATGGACGATTTCTTTGAGCAGCTGGCGGAACTCGGCATTGATGTCGTGAATGAGCGGGACGAGGACGGTGGACGCGAGGACGACGATTACGATCTCGACGATCTATCCGTCCCGCCCGGCGTGAAAATTTCTGATCCGGTCCGGATGTACCTGAAGGAAATTGGGCGCGTGCCGCTCTTGTCGGCGCAGGAGGAGATTGAGCTCGCGAAGCGCATCGAGCAGGGAGACGAAGAGGCGAAGCAGCGCTTGGCGGAGGCCAACCTGCGCCTTGTCGTCAGCATCGCGAAGCGGTACGTCGGGCGCGGCATGCTGTTTCTCGACCTGATCCAGGAGGGCAACCTGGGGTTGCTCAAGGCGGTCGAGAAGTTTGACTACCGAAAGGGATACAAGTTCAGCACGTACGCCACGTGGTGGATCCGGCAGGCCATCACGCGGGCCATCGCGGATCAGGCGCGCACCATCCGCATTCCGGTGCACATGGTCGAGACCATCAACAAGCTGATCCGCGTCTCCCGCCAGCTCCTTCAGGAGTTGGGGCGTGAACCCACGCCGGAGGAAATTGCCGCCGAGATGGATTTGACACCGGAAAAGGTGCGCGAGATCCAGAAGATCGCGCAGGAACCGGTATCGCTGGAGACGCCCATTGGCGAGGAGGACGACTCGCACCTCGGCGACTTCATCCCGGACGACGAGGCGCCTGCTCCGGCTGATGCCGCGGCTTACGAGCTCCTGAAGGAGCAGTTGGAGGACGTGCTGGATACCCTCACGGAGCGCGAGGAAAACGTGCTGCGGCTGCGCTTCGGGCTGGATGACGGCCGCACGCGCACCCTCGAAGAAGTCGGGAAAGTGTTCGGGGTGACGCGCGAGCGGATCCGCCAGATTGAGGCCAAGGCGCTGCGCAAGCTGCGCCATCCGAGCCGAAGCAAGCGGCTCAAGGACTTCCTCGAGTGAGGATGGTGTTACCTCGCGCACGGTACAGGCTGCTCGTCTCGTCAGGGGCGTGGCGGCCTGATTTCGTTTCCGGGGAATGCGAGTGGTACCCTCCACGTGGACGCTCCTCGCCGCCGGTCTATCGCTCTCCGCACGCGCGTATCGTGGAACAGGAGACGGCGATGGGCGGGTGGGGACGACGTGGCCTGGTTCTGGATGTGCCTGTTGGCCTGTGGGGTGGCAGCCCTGGGGTCGCTCGTGTTTCTCGTTCGGTTCGCCGAGCGGCTCAAGCACGAAGGGAGGTCTCAGCGTCCCGCGCGAAGCGACGTCGGCGTGGTGCTCGGCGCGTATACGGACGGCTTTGAGCCGAGTCCTCCGCTTGCGGCCAGGCTTCGGGTGGCCATCGCGCTCTACCGACAGGGCTACATCCGCGCCATTATCGTGAGCGGCGGTCAGGGGAAAAACGAGACCGTCCCCGAGGCGCGGAGCATGAAGCGCTTCCTCGTGATGAACGGCATTCCCGCGGAGGTCGTGCACGAAGAGCGGATGTCGACCAACACATGGGAAAATCTGTACCACACGAGCGCCATCATGCGCGACCGGGGGTATCACACGGCGGTCATCATCACCTCGGATTACCACCTGCCGCGGGCCCTCGCCGTCGCTCGCATGCTCGGCATGGAGGCGACCGGCTGCGGCGCAGCGTCCACCCGAGGGGAGTTTCGCGCTGCCGTGCGCGAGGTGTTTGCGCACATCGAGTACTTGTTGCGGGGACGGCAGGCCCCGTTTTGGCAAGCGTGAGTTCAGTCAAACGTAAGTTTTTTCAGGATGGAGAGGGACGATGGCCATGGATTTGGGCCCGCGCCTCAGGGCCGTGGCGCAACTTGCGCTCCCGTGTGAAACCCTAGCCGACATCGGCACGGACCACGCCTATTTGCCGCTTTTTGCGCTGGAGGAAGGCATGGTCCGCCGCGCCATCGCGACCGACGTGCGCGAGGGGCCGCTGTCCCGCGCCCGCGCGCACCTGGCGGCCCGTGGCCTTCTCCCGCGCGTGTCTCTCCGCCTCGGGGACGGTCTCGAGCCCCTTCAGGTCGGTGAGGCGGACGTGATTGTGTCCGCGGGGCTCGGGGGGCGCGCACAGGCGGACATGGTGGCTCGCCGCGAGGAGGTCGCTCGTTCGGCGCGCCGGCTCGTGTTCCAACCCATGGGCGGCGGCCACGTCTTGCGTCAGACGCTGTATCGCCTCGGGTTTCATCTCGCCGCGGAGGTGGCGGTCTGCGAGGCGGACAAGCCGTACGAGATCGTCGCCGCGGAATACCGGGGCGGCCCGGATCCCGCGTACCGGGCGGCGCTTCCGGCCTTGTGCGATCGCGGCCTCAGGCCAGACGAAGCCTGGGAGGCACTTTGGATGGTGGGGCCGCTTTTGTGTCAAACGAATGACCCTTGCCTTCGCCGCCGGATTGAGGGCGAGACCAGGCGCACCGAGCGAGCCATGGCCCGCGTCGAGCGCGCCGGGGACCCCACTTCGCACGCGGCGAAGCTGGAGGTGCTCGCCAGGCGGCAGAAGATCTGGACTGCGCTTTTGGGCATGTGGGAGGAGGAGGGCACATGAAGGTGACGGTTGCCGACGTCGTGCGGGCGATGGACGCTATCGCGCCGCCGCACATGGCAATGGAGGGAGACCGCATTGGGCTTCAGCTGGGCGATCCCGGCCGTCCCGTCGAAAAGCTCGTCGTGACGCTCGAGGTCACGCCATCGGTGGCGGATCGCGCCGTCGCATGGGGTGCAGACATGATTGTTGCGCATCACGCGCTCCTCTTTCGCCCGCTGGCCGAACTTCGCTGGGACAAGCCGCGCCAGGCCATGATCGCGAAGCTCGTCGCACAACGCGTCGCGTTCTTCGCGGCGCACACAAATCTCGATTGCGCCCCAGGCGGGGTGAACGACGTGATTGCGGAACGCCTCGGCCTCGTCCGTCCAGAACTGCTCGACGTCACGGGGCGCGATCGGCTGGTCAAGCTTGTGGTCTTTGTCCCGACGTCGCACGTGGATGTGGTCCGCCAGGCGCTTGGCGACGCAGGCGCGGGCCACATCGGCGCGTATTCCCACTGCACCTTTGCGGCACCGGGAACGGGCTCCTTCAAGCCAGGGCCAGGCACCCATCCGTACATTGGCCAGGAAGGGAAGCTGGAGCTCGTGGATGAGGTGCGGCTCGAGACCATCGCCTACGAGCGCGATCTCGATCGCATCGTCGCGAGCATGCTTGCGGCGCATCCGTACGAGGAGGTGGCGTACGACGTCTACCCGCTCGCGGTGCCGGGCCGCGCGTTCGGCATCGGACGAGTCGGTGTGCTGCCAGAGCCCATGGAACTCGAGGCGTTTGTGGATCTGGTCCGCCTAGCGTTCCACCTGCCGCATCTCCGCTACGCCGGCCACCCGCGGTCGCGCGTGCAGAAGGTGGCGCTGCTTGGGGGCTCGGGAAGCGGGTGGATTCCCCACGCGTTGGCCCAAGGCGCCGACGTGTTCGTGACGGCAGACGTGAGTCACCATCAGGCGGCGGACGCCGTGCACGACGGGCTCGCCATTGTCGACGTGCCCCACGCGGCCCTCGAGGCGCCGGTCTGCGAAGGGGTCGCCCGGCGCCTGAGCGATGCGCTGGGCCCGTCGGTGGAGGTCCGCGTCGACGTCGAAGGCGTCGATCCGTGGCGCTTCGTGTGAGACATCAGCCGGATCGCAGGGCGCGGAGAATGGCGCGGTTGGCCGCTTCGTTCTTCCGGATCTCGCTAAGGGATCGGGCGGTCACCGCGCCGACGGGCGAGATCGGCCATTCGCCGCACAGGTCGACGCCCACGATGCGCCGATGGCGCCGAAGGGCGACGAGCGCGTACAGAAGCGTGCGAAGGCGCATGCTGCCCCCGTCCCAGTCGGTCGCCGCGTCGGCCGGGTCCAGGACGTCTTTGTCGACGCTGATGTACACGGGATACCGGCCTGCGGCTTCCAAGATGCGATGCGCGAGTCTGCGCGGGGATGACCATCGCTTGAGATCCTCTTCGCCGATGACAATGACGTCACTCTGCCGTCGGCCGAGATCGCTCAACTCGCTCGCGTCGCGGGCGCCGACGATCACGACGCGGCGCAGACGTTGAATTCGGGAGAGCGCGCGCCTGACCCAGTTCCCGCAGGATAACAGGGGCGGTTCGACGGCGCAGTCGGTGTGGTGGTCGAACAGGACGAGCGAGAACGGCTCCTGGCATTCGCGGAGAAGGAAGTACGTCACATAGTGGTACGTGCCGCTGCCGATGAGCGTGACGCCGCGATAGGCTCTTTGCGCGAGGCGCCGCTCGATGGCGCGTGCCGCGAACGGATCGCACATGCCGTGGGTGCCTGGAATGTCGTCCAGGTGAACGATTTCGTGCGCCGGGGGCAGGGGAAGCGATTGGACGGACAAGCTTTCGTCCAAGTGAAGGACGGTGACGCCAGAACTTTGCGGCAACAAGATGATCCACTCCTTTCAAGCGCCTTGATCTTGAAACGGTGTCTCATCCGGAGCGCAGAGCTGGACTCCTCTTTACCATAGCAAAGAAGGGGCCGCCGTGCACAGAAGCAGGGCGGTCAATGGGCGCATGCGTGCGGTCCAGATCGACAGCGTATTTGCTGTGAGTTGTCGTGCGCTCGATGTCGTCCGAACCCATCCTATCAATTTGCCCTGATCTTATCCTGCTATATCGCGTGGATTTCGGGAACCACAGTTGGTTGCTTGACTGGCCGTGCAATTCCTAATTCGGTTTCTGGTATCCTGCAGTTTTCGCTTCCTGCGCTGTCATCGCGCTCTTGTTTCTGAATTACAGAAAATGGACATCCCTGCTTGCTGCCGCATGCGGCGCTGCTTTGGCCATTCTTTTTCAATATCTGGAGCTCAAGAGTTTGGGGATCATCGTCGGCGCCATGGTCGGCTCAGCGATAGGGACGCTGTGTTCGAAGTGGAGAACTTCACCTTCAGAATAAGGAGCATTGGTGGGATGGGTTAGGGTCTCATAGATGCACGCACATCGGTGGGGTCTCCATGAATCCATAAGTCGACACGGTGGCAAGTGTGTCCTTCGGGTTCGCACGACCTTGCGCGACCACATGGCGCAATGAGGTTCCCTACGACAACTTGACACGGACGCACCGAAATCCTCCATTGCACCGCGGGCCAATTCCGAGTATACTCTCCATGCTGATGCGAAGAAGTAAGCCGGGCAATCGCCGGTGCGAGCCGCGAGGCTGCACGGGAGGAAAGTCCGAGCTCCACAGGGCAGGGTGCCGGATAACGTCCGGCGAGAGCGATCTCAGGGAAAGTGCCACAGAAATGCAGACCGCCGATGGCTCGTTCGAGCACAGGCAAGGGTGCAACGGTGCGGTAAGAGCGCACCAGCAGTCCGGAGACGGGCTGGCTAGGTAAACCCCACCCGGAGCAAGACCAAGTAGGGGCGCAGATGCGGTGGCCCGCCGCGCGCCCGGGTTGGTCGCTGGAGCCGGCTGGCAACAGTCGGCCTAGATAGATGATTGCCACTCCAGACGTGCGAGGCGTCATGCCGCTTGCAGCACAGGAGGACAGAACTCGGCTTACAGGCTTGCTTCTTCGCGTACATATCGTCGAGGAGCCGACATCACCCAGGTTGGGTGATGTTTTCGTATGACGCTTGGATAGGGCGCCCGACAGGCGCACAGGAGGCATGCATGGAAACGGAATGGGTGGTTTCTCGCCTCGGTGAGGCGGAGCGCGCCGCGTGGCAGCACGTGGTGGAATCAGTGGGATGGCGGTTTGTGGCGGTGGAGGTCGACCTCTTGTTCGCGGCCGGCGAGGCGTGGGGCGCGTACGTGGATGGCCAACTCGCGGGCGTCGCCAGCGTCTATCGGTACGGTCAGAGCCTCGCGTGGCTTGGGAACATGGCCGTCTTGCCGGAGTTGCAGCGCAAGGGCATTGGCAGCAAACTGATCGATCACGTCCTTCGCCAGCTTGAGCGCCAGGCGGGGCCCATCCCGGTGGGGCTCGTGGCCCGCAGGGAACTTGCGCCGCTCTACGCTCGGTTCGGCTTCCGCTCGGTGGGCGAGGTGGTGCGACTTGGGGCAGAGCGGGTGCTCGTGCCTCACTTGCCCCAAGAGCCGCTCGGCGTGGAAAGTCGAGACGCCGCGTGGCAGAGCGACTTCAGCCGCCTGGACCAGCGCGCTTTCGGGGCGGATCGCTCGGAACTTCTCCAGCGCGTAGTGCGCTTGGCGGACAAGGCCATCGCGGTGCGAGATGACGCTGGCGAAGCTCAAGGCATGGGCGTAGCGCTCGCGTCGGAGCGCGCCATGAGGTTGGGGCCCATCGTGGCGCAAAACGACATCATGGCGCTCAATCTGCTGCACCTGTTGGCGGAAGATGCGGAGGGGCCGGTCGTGATCGATGTGCCATCCGAACGAGCCTCCTTCCTGCATCGGTTGCGGAAGCTCGGATTTGAGGAGCAGATGTCCTCGGTCATCATGCTGCGCGGTGCGCCGAGGCCTCCTGGCCATCGAGAGCACCTCTATGCGCTGCTGCGGCCTGCGTTCGGATGAGCGCGGGCCGTTTTCCGTTGGGAGGAATTTGCCGCGATGTACCGAATACCATCTTCCCATAGTCGTCTTTGTCGCGCGATTCCGAAAATGTGCAATGGGAGGAAACACACCATGTCCATTCGCGCGCTCGCCTGGATTCCGATTCTCTGTATCTTCGTCGGCGTGGTCTTCGCAAATCGCACGTATCCCATCGTTCTCGGCATGCCGTTTTTGTTTTTCTACATAGTGGCATGTATCATTCTCTCCTCGCTTGTGATGGCCATCGTGTACGCGCTCGATCCGGCGAACCGGAAGGGGGAGTAAGCCATGACGAGCGCACCTCTCGTCATCATCGCCGTCACCATCGCAATCGCGTTTGTCCTCGCGCTGTTGTCCCGGGCCAAGAAACGCATGGATCTCGAGCAGTGGGCCGTTGCCGGGCGAGGATTTGGGGCTTTGTTTGTCTTCCTGCTGTTGGCGGGAGAGATTTACACGACGTTCACCTTCCTCGGCGGAAGTGGGTGGGCCTATGGCACGGGTGGGCCAGCTACGTACATTTTGGCGTATGGGGCCGTGGCCTATGTCCTCTCGTATTTTCTGCTGCCGCCCATCTGGCGCTATGCGAAGGAACGACAACTCCTCTCCCAGCCCGACTTCTTCACGGCGCAGTTCGGCAGCCGCGTTCTCGGCGCGTTGGTCGCTCTAGTCGGCGTGATTGCCCTTGTGCCTTATCTGCAGTCGCAGATGACCGGGCTTGGACTCATTGTGCAGATGGCATCCTACGGCCGCCTGCCAGAAACCTGGGCCATTGCCATCGCGATGCTGGTGCTCGCCACGTACGTGACGTTGAGCGGCGTCCACGGGACGGCGTGGACAGCCGTGTTGAAGGATCTGGCCATTCTCGCAGTCGTCGTGGCCGTGGGCGTCATCTTGCCTGCCCGAGTGGGCGGTTTACACGCGATGTTCACGAGCATCGCACACCTGCGCCCGGGATTTTTGCAATTGGGCGCCAAAGGGATGGGCGTGCCGTGGTTCATCTCGACGGTGGCACTCACTGGGCTTGGCTTCTACATGTGGCCTCACGCCTTTGGGGCGGTGTACACGGCCAAGCATGAGCGGGTGTTTCGGCGCAATGCCACGTTTCTTCCGCTTTATCAGTTGATCCTCCTGTTCGTGTTCTTTGCCGGGTTCGCCGCGATTCTGATTGTGCCCGGTCTGAAGAATAGCAACTTGGCCCTTCTGGCCGCTGTGCAGCACGTGTTTCCAACGTGGGCGGTGGGCGTGATCGGTGGTGCCGGAGTTCTGACGGCTATGGTCCCGGGATCCCTCATGCTGATGACCGCGGGGACCCTCGTCGCCGAGAACCTTTACCGACCCTTCCGGCCCAGCGCGACGCATTCGGAAATTCAGGTGGTGGCCCGAGTCGTGGTTTGGGTCGTCGCTGCGGTCACGTTCTTGTTCTCCATCCACTCAAACGCAGCTATCGTGGCGCTTCTTCTGATGGGCTATAACTTTGTGACCCAGTTCTTTCCGACCGTCGTCTTGTGCGTATGGCGGCGCTCGTGGGTCACCTTGCCGGGCGCCGTCTGCGGGATTTTGGCAGGCGTGCTGCTGGTGGCCTATTTTGCGCTCACCGACCACACCATCGTGGCCGGACTCAACAGCGGATTCCTGGCTCTCATCGCGAACTTCGTCGTGACGCTCGTGGTGTCCGCCGTCACTCGCTCGTGGGAGGCGCGCCGCATGGGCCAAGGAAACGCACCTGCGCAAGTCCAAGCGGCGAGTGGATTCGAGACCTGATGCGTCTCAGTTTAGGCCGTGCCGAGAACCAAGACGGGCCGGGGCAAAGGTTCAGGCCTTGACCCCGAGCCCGTAGTGGTACACCATGGTGCCACCGAGGTGGCCCGCCAACGTGACGAAGACGCACGCAACCAGGGCGGCGCCCGCGGCGAGCCATGACACGCGGGCGCGCCTCGTTCCGAACGCGAACTGAAGCGCCACGGCCACCACCTGGAAGATCCCTGTCCACAACCCGTCCTCCTTGTGCGTGTGCAGCAAGGGAGCGACCGGTTCGGGAATCCTCGCCAGGTACGATTCGCTCACGACGCCGGCGATCGCCGCCGACGCGGTGGCGACAATGCCGAGCAGCAGGAGATACAAAAACGCGCGAGACCAAAACGGCGTCTGGCGGAAGACGCCCACGAGCCCCGCGGCTCCGGCGAGATACGCGATAGCGATGGTGAAGTGCACCACCATGGGATGGATGGTGCTCGGAAGCAGATGTTCAAGCCCAGTCAACCTACGCCCCTCCGTTTCATGTCCAGCTCATCATCATGCCGGACCCACTTCAAAATGGGATTGGAACGGCGCGATTCCAAGCGGATTTCAAGCTACGCCGCGTATCGTCATGAGGGACGTTTGGGTCTGCGGTATGGGTTGGAGGAACGTATGCGCATTCTTCTCGTCGAAGACGACCGCGGTTTGAGCCAGGCACTCGCAGAACTTCTGCGCGAGGAGTCGTTTCAAGTCGATGTGGCGTACGACGGCGAGGAGGGGTTGTACCTCGCTGAGACCGGCGTGTACGACGCCCTCGTCGTCGACGTCATGTTGCCGGGATTGTCCGGCTACGATCTCGTCCGATCCCTGCGGGACAAGCGCCTGCACGTCCCCGTGTTGTTTCTCACGGCGCTCGGCGATGTCGATCACCGCGTACAGGGACTCAACGCCGGTGGCGACGACTACCTGCCGAAGCCGTTTGCCACGGAGGAGTTTCTGGCGAGGCTCCGCGCCCTGTTGCGCCGCAACCGCGAACTGGGGACGGACATGACGCTTCGCTCGGGCCCCCTGGTCCTGGACCCGCTCGCGCGCCGCGTTACGTATGGGGACGAGCCCGTCAAGCTCAGCGACAAGGAGTTCGATCTGCTCGAATACCTGCTCAGCCATCGCGGGCAGATTCTCACGCGCGAGCGCATTTTCAACCGCGTGTGGGGTATCGATTCGGACGTCATGGATACGACCGTGGATCTGTACGTCCACTACCTGCGCAAGAAACTTCAGCCGTTCGGCTACGATGCGGCGATTCGCACCATCCGCAACGTCGGGTACATGTGGAGTGACCCTTGAGTGTTTCGAAAGACTGCCTTGCGCCTCGTGCTTCTGTACACCGCCGTCTTCGCCAGCATCCTCCTTCTGTTTAGTGTCGTGGTCTATGCATTTACCGATCATCGCGTGCGCGCGGACGAGATCGCCACGATGAACAACGCCGCGGCCAACCTGCGCGCGTGCCGCGACGAACAGATCCTGCCGGGCGATCACGGCGGGGGCGAGGCTCCCCTCCTTCACCGAGGCCATGCGCCTGATCCAGGTCCCGACGGCGATCGATTGCTCGCGGAGGTGGACGAGACCCGCGAACAACACCTCGTCTACCTGTTGCTCGCGGGGACGCGGGTCGTATCCCAGACGCCAATCGGTAGCTTCACGGCGGCTGAAGCTTCCGCGCTGGCCAAGGAGGGACTCGGCGCTTACCCCCGCGAGGTCAACGTTGCGGGTGTGCCGTATCTGGGGATGAGCGTGGCGCTGCCTCGGCCAGTTCGAGTGGGGGACGCGAACGTCGACGAGGTCCTCCTGCTCTACAATCGGGCCCAGGATGTCGCCTTCTTGCGCGAGCTCTTGACCATCCTCAGCGTTTCCGCCGGATTGTTCGCCGTGGCGTCCGCTGGCGCTGGCTTTGTGCTGGCTTCGCGCGCGCTTCGCCCGATTCGGCGAAGCTTCGAAGATGAGCGGCGGTTCGTCGCCAATGCGTCCCACGAACTTCGGACGCCGCTCGCCGTCATGCGGCTGCAGATCGACCGCATGTTTCGCCATCCGGGGGAGACCATCTTGGATATGAGCGAGGTGGTCGCCTCGCTGGATCGGGAGACGGCCCGCCTGCAGAGATTGGTGAATGACCTGCTCGCGCTCGCCAAGGCCGACGAAGGCGAGGCGGTGCTGCGGCTGAAGCCGGTCGATCTCGCCGCGCTCGCACGGGAGTCCGCGCGCAGGTTCGCGCCCTTCGCCGAGGAAAAGGGGGTCGAGCTTCGCGTCCTCGCGAACGAAGCGCAGGCCGTCGCCGATCCGGACCGGATCTTGGAGCTTTTCAGCATCTTGGTGGACAACGCCATCGCCTTCACGCCGGCCGGTGGCTCGGTGGAGATCGACAGCCACACGTCTGGGGGAGACGCGGTCCTCGCCGTTCGGGACACGGGCCGGGGTATTCCTCCCGAACACTTGCCTCGCGTGTTTGATCGGTTCTATCAGGTCGATCCGTCCCGCACCACGCGCGGCGCGGGTCTCGGGCTGTCCATCGCCAAGTGGATTGCCGAGGCCCACGGCGGGCAGATCCGCATCTTCAGCCCTGGCTCGCACGGCACAGGGACGGAGGTCGAAGTGCGCCTGCCCAAACGCGGCCCCAGAGACCTCAAGAAGGGCCGTTTTGCCCGCCTGCTCGCCATGTGCTATAAAAAGAATAGTTCTTAACCAAGGAAAAGCGGGTGGGCTCTCCGGAGCCTCCGCGAACTGCCGAAGGGAGCAGGCTACATGGCTCATTTGTTCACGCCGTATTCCATCCGGAACCTCGAACTCAAGAACCGCATTGTGATGGCGCCCATGTGCCAGTACTCCGTGACGGCCAAGGACGGCAAGCCAAACGACTGGCATTTCACGCACTACACGAGCCGAGCCGTGGGTGGCGCCGGGCTCATCATCGTGGAGATGACCGACGTCGAGCCGGACGGGCGAATCACGGATTACGATCTCGGCCTGTGGTCGGACGATCACATTCCGCCATTTCAGCGCATCGTCGACGCATGCCACGCGCACGGAGCGAAGATCGGCATCCAGATTGCGCATGCCGGCAGGAAGGCGGAGGACGCGCCTGTGCCCGTGGCACCGTCTCCTATCCGCTTCGACGGGCCGCAGTACAAGACGCCGCGAGAACTGTCGACCGACGAAGTGAAGCAGATGGTAGAGAAGTTTGCCGCGGCCGCGCGCAGGGCAGTCAAGGCTGGATTTGACGTCATTGAGCTGCACGGTGCGCACGGCTACCTCATCCACCAGTTCCACTCGCCGCTCACCAATCGGCGCAAGGACGCCTACGGCGAGGACCTGGCGCTGTTCGGCGTGGAGGTCATTCAAGCGGTGAAGGCTGAACTGCCTTCCGGGATGCCGCTTTTTGTGCGCGTCTCGGCCGTCGAATACGCGGACGGGGGCTACGACCTCGATCACGCGATCGAGATCTGCAGGCGATACCGGGACGCGGGAGCGGATGTCATCCACGTGTCGAGCGGCGGCGAGGGCCATCCCGGCGCGCGCCGACCCGGGAATTTTCCGGGCTTCCAGGTGCCCTACGCGCGACGCATCAAAGACGCGCTGCAGGTTCCCGTCATCGCCGTGGGCATGCTCGATCATCCTGCACTTGCCGAATCGATCGTCGCGAATGGAGACGCGGATTTGGTCGCGATCGCACGCGGGTTCCTGCGCGATCCGTACTGGCCCATTCACGCCGCCGTGGCCCTCGGAGAGAAACCGCAGGTTCCGGTTCAATACCAGCGCGCTTTTTGAGCGAAAAGCTGCACACGCGCCGCGCGAGGGGCGGCCCCGAACCGCCAGCCTGTCGGCTGGACCGCAAAGGGGCCAGCCCCCGCTTCTGTATCGGAGGCGATTCGGATGGGCAGGCCGGCGTGCCTCTGGTCGTGTGTGGAAATTG
>NZ_BCRQ01000011.1 GCF_001552675.1 Alicyclobacillus sendaiensis NBRC 100866 | reverse complement strand
CCTTCTCCTGCCTGCGGTTGCCCACCGGCGGGAACGGCTGTCATAATAGAACAAGTGGTCTGACAGAGACAGATGCGGGAGGTGCACCATGGGGTTCGACTACTGTTTCGCCTGCGGAAAGGACAACCCGCACGGCCTCCACATGCACTTTGAGCGAGATGGAGACGGCGTGGTTTGCCACTTCCAGACACAGGAGCATCACATCGGCTGGCCGAATGTCCAGCACGGCGGCATCACGTGCACGCTGCTCGACGAAGCGTCCGCCTACGTGCCGTTTTTCATGGGGCTCGTGACGGTCACGGCCGAGCTCAACATCTCGTTCAAGAAGCCCGTCCACGTCGGCGAACGCCTTCGCGTCTGGGCGAAACCGACCAAGGTCTCGTCGCGGCTCTTGGTCGTGGAAGCCGCGGTGGAAAACGAGGACGGCGAGCTGAAGGCGTCGTCGACGGCCAAGATGATGGTGCTCAGCGCGGAGAAGCAAAAACAGCTTGGCTTGGAGGGGCTGGAGGCAAGAGGATGACATCTCGGGAAAATCGCGGTCGCCTGCTCATTTCGTGCCCGGACCGAATCGGCATTGTCGGCGCCATCGGGCAGTTTCTCGCCTCGTGCGGGGCCAACATCGCCGAATCTGCACAACACTCCACGGCGCCCTGGGGCGGCGACTTCTTCATGCGCGTGGAGTTCGAACTCGAAGATCTGCCCAACCGCGAGGAGGCGCTCTGCCGCGACTTTGCGAAGTTGGCCGAGGAATACCAGATGCGCTGGCGGTATCATCCCGCGCGCAAGAAAAAGCGCATGGCCATCTTCGTCTCTCGGGAACTGCACTGCCTGCAGGAGCTCTTGTGGGAATGGCAGGACGGCCTGCTCGACGCGGAGCTCAAGATGGTCATCTCGAATCACGAGGACGCGAGGCCCCTCGTGGAAAGCCTCGGTATTCCGTACCATCACATTCCCGTGTCGCCGGAGAACAAGCCGGAGGCCGAGGCGAAAGCGCTCGCCCTCATGGCCGGTCAGATCGACGTGATTGTCCTCGCGCGGTACATGCAAATTTTGAGCCCGTCGTTTCTCGAGCACTACCCGCAGCGCATCATCAACATCCATCACTCGTTCTTGCCGGCCTTCATCGGGCGGAATCCGTACCAGCGGGCGTATCAGCGCGGGGTGAAGCTCATCGGCGCGACGGCCCACTACGTGACCGAGGAACTCGACGAGGGCCCGATTATTGAACAGGACGTAATGCGGGTGGATCACCGGTTCACGGCGCTCGACCTGCGCATCGCAGGTCGCCAGGTGGAGCGAGCCGTACTGAGCCGCGCCGTGAAGTGGCACCTGGAGGACAAAGTCATCGTGCACGGCAACAAGACCATCGTGTTCGCGTGACCGCGTGCCCACGTGGCCTCGGGGCGGCATGGGCGGCTGTCGCTTCGGCGTACGCCGTCTCGGCATACGCTGAGGCGAAAGGAGGCAGTAGGGCCATGCCACATCCGTTGTATCCCATTGCAAAGCAATACGTCGGACGGCCTGTCATCGTCTACCACGTGAACGGCCGCCGGTATCACGGTATCCTGCACAGCGTCCGCGATCACGGCATCTATCTTCTGAACGTGCGACCGATTGCCCATTCGGCGGGTCAAGCGGAAGAGCGGTTTTCGACGCTCAACGAGGCGCAAAGCGGGGACATCGAGACGGTGTACGCCCCCGTCGCCTACTTCGCGTTCGGCGCGCTGACCGGCCTCACGCTGGGGACAGCGCTCGGCGCGACCATAGCCCGACCGTATCCGTATTACGGCTACGGGTATGGCTACGGTTACGGCTATCCCGGATACTGGTGGTGAACCCATGGGGCTGTCCCCATCCCCGCCGTCTGAGAGGGTATGGGTCAGCCCCTTTCGCGTGCGGATGGGCAAGGCCACTTCACGCCAAGGTGCCGACGCCGACGTCGTGGCCATCCGCCGCGCGCCGCACCCGCTCGGCCACGAGCGCTACGAGCCGCGGATCTCGCCCAAGCGGCTCGGCCACCTGAAACGAGATGTCCCTCGCACCACGCCACCGGTTCACGCGCTCCGGAAGCCCCTCCGTGAGAAGCCCTGGAAACCACAGGTACGGCACCACGACGATGTGCCGGCAGCCCCTGCGCCACAGTTCCTCGAGCGCGTCTTCCAGCTTGCGGCCCGTGCCGGCCAGGTAGCCGTGGACCAGCGGTGCGCCCATGCGGCTCCCGATCTTCGCCGCCACTTCCGCAAACGCGCGCTGCGCGCCCTCGTCCCGATTGCCGCGCCCCACGAGCACCACTCCCGCCCCTTCCGGCATGCGCGCGGCAATCTCCTTGGCGCGATCGACCGCGACGTCGATGAGCGCAGGTTCGTCCCCGAACGGCGGGCTCCAGGTGATGTCAAGCCGCCCCACCCGCTCCTCCGCGCGCGCCACCGCCTCTGGCAGATCCACCTGCATGTGCCCCGCCGAAAAGAGAAAGAGCGGCACCCCGTGCACCCGCCGCACGCCCGCGCGAGAAAGGGCCACGAGCGCCTCTGTC
This sequence comes from Alicyclobacillus sendaiensis NBRC 100866, assembly GCF_001552675.1. Lineage (GTDB taxonomy): Bacteria > Bacillota > Bacilli > Alicyclobacillales > Alicyclobacillaceae > Alicyclobacillus > Alicyclobacillus sendaiensis. The sequence goes on along the minus strand of NZ_BCRQ01000011.1, from coordinate 48,248 downwards.
ACATCCGGCCGGTCGATCTCGACGAACGCGCGCGCGACGCCATGCTCCGAAAGCCCCGCACGCTTCACGACATCGTCCACGAACTGGTGCCACAGATGCATGCCGCGTTCAAGCCGCGTCCCGTGGCCGACGAAGAGCATCGTTGCGCCTCCCCGCTTCATGCGCCGTACGCCGCCTCGGCGGCCGCGAGGCCGAACGCATCGGCCCGGCGCAGCGCATCACCGCCGAGCCCCACCTCGACGGCGAGCGGGCGCACCAGGGCGGGATCGCCAAGCGCCCATCGCTCGGCCGGGCCGTCGGCGAGCCACTCGGCGACGACATCGCGCCACGCCCGCAAACACGGGCGCCAGCGCTCCGGCACGGCCGGTGCGAGCCGCGGCTCCAGGAGGTGGAGCGAGCGCACGTCGGCGCCGCTCGCCGCGCAGGCCGCCTCCGCGTCTGCATCGCGGCCTCCGCTCTGCGCTTCCACGAACCACACCTCCACGGGCAGCCGCGCCATCTCGCCGAGCGAGCGGGCATCCGGCACCAATCCGCGCTCTCGCACAGCCTGCGCGACGTAGCCGTCGACAACGGCGAGCTTGACGTGTCCGAGCCGGCGCAGATCCAACCCCGCGCGCTGCACGGCGCAGTACCACGCCTCGACGCCGAGCGCCGTGCGGAGCGCAAAGCCCACGGACCTGCCCTGCGCCGCCATGGACACCGCGGCCTCCATCTCGGCCACGCGCACCGCCCGCGCCCGATCCCACGTGCAGGCCATCACCTCGGCCCCTTCGGCCTCGAGCTGCGTCGCGTGGGCGAGCGCTTCGCGCATGGAGGAGGCAAAGATCAGGTGGCGCTCCCCGAAGCGCGGCAGGGATTCGAACCACGCGCCGAGCGAGGCGTCGGCCGCCACGTGGCCGATGATGATCACGGCGGGCGAGCCAATCTCCCGCCGCTTGGCCTCGGCGGCCAGCGTGGCGAGCGTCGCGCGGACCGAGCGCTGCTTGGCGCGAGAGCCCCACTCGACCATCGCGGCCGGCGTGTCGGGCGAGACGCCCCGCGCCGCGAGCTCTTCTGCGATCCGCGGCCATTCGGCGACGCCCATGAGCAGGACGAGCGTCTCCGCCCCCGCGAGGGCGTCGAGATGGGTTTGAAGCCCGTCGCCCGCGTGCCCCGTGGCGACGGCGAACGAGCGGCTCACGCCCCTTAGCGTCACGGGAATGCCCGCGAAGGCAGGCACGGCCACGGCCGACGTGACGCCCGGCACCAGTTCGAACGGCACGCCCGCCGCGCGCAAGGCGGCCGCCTCCTCGGCGCCGCGGCCAAACACGAGCGGATCGCCGCCCTTCAGGCGGACGACGAGGGCGTGATCGCGCGCCAAATCCACGAGCATCGCCTCGATGTCTCGCTGCCTGAGCGCGTGGCAGCCCGGCGCCTTGCCGGCGTACAAAAGGGCGGCGTCCGGTTTGGCGTGCATGACGAGGCGCGGCGAGACGAGCCTGTCGTAGACCACCACATCCGCCTGTTCCACGAGCGCTCGGGCGCGCTCGGTTAAAAGCCCCGGATGGCCGGGGCCGGCGCCGACAAGCGCCACGCGGCCGTAGGCCATGTGCATCGCCTCCCTGTTTCTCTTCGGTGCGCGGCGGTGTTAGGACGAGACCGGGACGGCCTGGTTCAGCCGCTCGATCCCGACGCGCTGGCAGAAGTCGCCGAACCGCTCGCCGGGCAGCCGCTCGTCGCGGTACAGCTCGAGCAGCGGGCGGAGGGTCGGGACGAGATCGTCAAACGGCACCATTTCGCGGAAGCGCGTGTTCAGGCGCGTGCCTTCGACGTTGGCGCCGAGGAAGATGTCGTACTTGCCGATGACGCGGCCGACGAAGCCAATCTCCGCGATGTACGGCCGCGCGCAGCCGTTGGCGCAGCCGGTCATGCGCACGGTGATGGGCTCATCCGCGAGGCCGAGCTCCGCGAGAAGGGCTTCGAGGCGCTCGACGACCTTCGGGAACACGCGCTCGGATTCCGCGATGGCGAGCCCGCAGGTCGGCATGGCCGGGCAGGCCATCGACCGAAGCTTCACGGGCGAGTACGCGTCCGGCAGGCGAATGCCTCGGGCGGCGAGTTCCGCCTCGAGGGCGTCGGCGTCCTGCGGGGCGAGATCGGCCAGGATCAGGTTTTGCTGTGTCGTCAGGCGCACGGTCGGGCGGTACTTGGCGATGACATCCCGAAGCGCCGATTTGAGCGGAAACCCGGGCCTGTCGGCGATGCGCCCGTTCTCGATGTACAGCCCGAGGTGCACCTTGTCGCCGTCCTCGATGCGGCCGAGGTGATCGTCCGACGAGCGCCAGACGAGTTCGCGCGGCGGGGCGAGCTTTCTCCCCAGGCGCCGCTCCGCCTCCTCGCGGAACCAGTCGACGCCGCGCGATTCGACGAGGTACTTCATCCGCGCAAACTTGCGGTTCTCGCGGTTGCCGTGATCGCGCTGGATGGTGATGATGGCCTTCACCACGTCGACGAGATCGCCCGGCGCGACGAAGGCGAACGGTTTGGCGAGGGCGGGATGGGTCTCCTTGTCGCTCGCGGTGCGGCCCATGCCGCCGCCGATGACAAGCGTGTACCCGGCCACGGCGTCGCCGTCTCGGTGCGCCACGATGCCGATGTCGTTCGAATACACGTCCGAGCAGTTGTCGCCCTCGTACGCGAAGCCAATCTTGAACTTGCGCGGCAGATACATCTCGCCGTACAGGGTCTCGCGCTCGCGGTCCAGCTCCGGGTCCACCCGCTCGCCGTCGAGCCAGATCTCGTGGTACGCGTTCGTCTTGGCGCTCGTCTCGTCCACGAGCCGGAGCAGATCCCGGCGAACCGCCTCCTCAAACGGGCCCTGGTGCGGATGCGCGCAGCCGACGGTGTTCCGCACCTGGTCCCCACAGCCGCCGAGCGTCGTGATGAGCGCCTCGTTGATCCGGCGAATGGTGGACTTGAGATCCCGCTTCAGCACGCCGTGCAGCTGGAACGTCTGCCGCGTGGTGATGCGCATGGTGCCGTTGCCGTACTCGTCGGCCAAGCGGTCGAACACGAGGTATTGATCCGCGTTCAGGACGCCGCCCGGGATGCGCGCGCGGATCATCATGATGTAATGACGTTCCTTGCCCTGCTTGACGAGTTCCCGGCGCAGGTCGCGATCGTCCTGCTGATAGGTGCCGTGGAACTTGAGCACCTGTACGGCCTCTTCGGTGAAGTGGGAGGCGTCGTTCTGCAGCTCCTCCTGAAGCGGCCCGCGCAGGAAGCGGCTGTTCTTCTTGATGATCTCGACCTTGGACAGCTTCTCCTCCGACACGCTCGCACCCCCTCACGAATCGGCGTGCAGACCGCACTCGGTCTTGTCGAAGCCGGCCCAGCGGCCGCTCCGCGGGTCTTCGCCCGGTTTCACGGGACGCGTGCAGTGCAGGCAACCAATCGACGGATAGTTGCGATCGTGCAAGGGATTGTAGGGGACGCCCCGCTCGACGATGTAGTTCCACACGTCTTTCTGCGTCCAGCGCACGAGCGGGTTGACCTTGACGATGTGGAACTTGGCGTCCCATTCGAAGACCTTGGCGTTGCGCCGCGTCGGCGCCTGCTCGCGCCGGATGCCGGTGATCCAGCCGTCGTAACCCGCGAGAAAATCGGCGAGGGGTTCGACCTTGCGAATCTTGCAGCACAGGTTCGGATCGCGGCTCCAGAGTGCGTCGCCGTACTGCGCGGCCTGTTCCTCGAGCGTCAGCTTCGGGAGCACTTGGTGCAGATTCGGAATCCCGTACTTCTCGACGGCCCGCTGAATCAGTTCGTAGGTCTCGGGAAAGAGCACGTTCGTATCCAGATAGAACACGTCGGCCTCGCGATCGATGGACATGAGCATGTCGAGGATGACCATGTCCTCGGCGCCGAACGAGCACGCAAACGTGATGTTGGGCACCCTGCTCAGCGCCTCGCGCAAGATGTCCTCCGGTCGCGCCTCTTCATAGGCCGCGGCCAGTTCGTCGATCCACGCCGCCTGTTCCAGGGTCACAGCCATGGATATTCACCCCAAAATCCAATTGGTTTTTACGACATTCCACCGTACCTCCACGTTAATCGCGTTGAACCAGAATGTCAATCGGATTTTGGGGTGATTGGGCGGCGGGTTGAACGGGTCTGTCGATCCGGCGACATCGAGCGTGGAGAACCTGCATAGACGCCCGGATGCCCGTTTGGTACGATGGCAGTGAACGGATCTTCGCACCTGATGGATACACGACTCGTGGCGCGCATCGATGAGAACGCGAATGAGGGATGAGGCAGATGGCGAAGCACACGCCCAACCCGCGAGGCGGGTGAACCGATGAAAAGGACCGTCACGGCCAAGGGGAACCACCACGATCTCATTCGCGAAATCGCGACCCGCGCGTTTCTGCAGTATGACGATGCCATGAGGAGATTGTCGAAGAATTGACGATGGCCTATCTCCAGCCAGATGAGCGTCGGATCATCCACGAGATGGCCATCAGCCGCTACGGCGGCGTGGCTGAAGGATGGTGAGCATCGGTTGGACCTCGTCCCCCGTCCTGGACAACCGCGACCTTCTGCCGCAGACCGCATCCCCATCTGGCTAAAGCCTCGCGGCATGCCGTGCGCCGTCGTGGGCGGAGGGGGCGTGGGCGCGAGGCGCGCTGGTCGCCTGGCCGCAGCCAGCGCACGGGTCACCATCATCAGCCCCGCGCTTTGCCCCGAGGCCGAGCGCCTCGTGCAGATGGGCCTCGCAACCTGGATCCCCCGCACCTACCAACCGGGCGATCTCGCCGGTTTCACTCTCGTCATCGCGGCGACCAACGATGCGGCGGTCAACGCGAAGGTGCGCGAGGAGGCGCAAGCTCGCGGCATCTGGTGCAATCGGGCGGATGACGCCGCGGATAGCGATCTCGACTTTGCCAGCGTCGTCCAGCTCGGCGCGATTTCGCTGTCCATCGCAACCGGCGGGGCCCATCCGGGCCTCGCCAAGCGCCTGCGCGAAGCGCTGGAACACGACCTCGCGACAGGCGGGAATTCGTTCATTCGATTGCTTCGGGAGCAGGCCGCACCGTCCGCCGACGTCGAACCTCCCGCACCATGATGACCTCCATGGCCCCGTACGCGGCGAGGTTCAGGTAGACCATCCACGCGTCCTGCTGTGCGTTCACCGCGCCAAAGCACACCACCCACAGGTTCCAGAACGCGCTGAACGCGACGGCCGCGGCCACGGCGCGCCACCGCTTGTCGAGGGCGCCGAGCCAGGCCATGAGCGCCACCGCGAGCACCACGTACCGCTCGTGCATCTCGGTCGCCAGCATGAAAAACGAGAAGCTGACGAAGCCGGCGGCAATCAACAGCCTCACGGGAAGCGCCCGGCGGGATCGCGCCAGATAGGCGAGGGCCGCGAGGCAGGCCGCGGTGAGGAGCAAAAGCCCCACGTCCTTGTAGCTGAGGCCCAAGAGCGCCGTGGAGCGGTCCGAGATGTACGGCGACGCGTCCAACAAGTCAAACCAGATGTTCATGGCGTTCATGCTGAGGTACGGATACTCGCTGGTGGTGCCGATGTACGCGGAGCGAATCATGGGCCACAGCCCGCCGCCCGCAAGCGGAAGGACAGAGAGCGCGAGCGGCATCAGAGCGCCGAGCGCCATCGCGGCCACACGCCGCACGCGGTTTGGCACGAAAAGCGCGGCGCCCACGAGGACCGGCAGCACGACGATGGTCTCGAACTTCGCCGCGAGCCCGAGGCCGAAGGCGACGCCCGCGAGAAGCGGCCGCCTCGCGACCAGCCACACGGCGACCAGCGCGAGCGTCGCGTCGAGGACGTCCACCTGCCCCCAGACTGCGGTGTCGAAGATGAGGACCGGGTTCAGGCAGTACGTGGCGATGGCCCACCGCCGCTTGTCCTCGCTAAGCCCCCTCGACAGGCGCCAGATGAGGGGCATGAACGCCGCGTACAGGATGACCCCAGGCAGCTTGGCCCACAACGTCCCCGGGCGCACGTTCAGGTGCCCGGCCGACGCAAGCCGCGCGTAGACGTCGAGCACGTACAAGTACAAGGGCGGGTAGTCGATCCCGCCCTCCTCGTACGCGCGCGACAAGCCCCACGCGCGCACCTCCTCGGCCCAGCGGAGAAAGATGGCCTGATCCGCCACGTAGCCGCGCGTGGTGGCGGCAAGCAGCAACTGAATGGCGAGCGACGCCAAGGCGCACGCGAGAAACCACGCCCACCCTGGCCATCTGCCGAGCCTGCGCAAAGGCGACTCACTCACGAGGCGACGCCTCCCCACGGGGGCCGACGGCGCGATCGACCAGGTAAAGCGGCCGGCCCCGCACCTCGTCGAGGACGGTGCCAAGGTAGAGCCCCAAGAGCCCAACCGCCGCGAGGACGGCGCCGGTACAGGCCAAAAGGGCCGAGAGCGCGAGCCCCAGGAGATCGAGGACGTCGCCGTGGACGGCCGTGAGCGCCGCAAACGCCGCCATTGCCGCGAAGCCGAGCACCACGCCCACCGCGCCGGCGTAGAGCGGCCAACGGAGTGGGAGCGTGGAGAAAGACGTCACGGCATCCATGGCGAGGCGCATCATGCGGCGGAGGGGGTACTTCGACTCTCCGGCAAGGCGCGGCTGGCGGATGTACTGCACCTCGGCCTGCCGGAAGCCCATCCAGGCCACGAGCCCCCGCACAAACCGGTGGTGTTCGGGCAGTGCCCTGAGCACGTCGCACACCCTCCGGTCCATGAGGCGAAAGTCGCCCACGTCCACAGGGATTTCGACCTCGGTCAAGCGATTGAGCACGCGATAAAAGGCGGCCGCGGTGGCGCGCTTGAACCACGTCTCCCCAACGCGCATCGCGCGCCGCGCGAAGACGACGTCGTACCCCTCGCGCCACTTCGCGACGAGCTCTGGGATGACCTCCGGCGGATCCTGCAGATCCGCGTCGATCACGACGACGGCGTCGCCATGCGCGGCGTCGATCCCCGCCGTGATGGCCAGCTGATGGCCGAAATTGCGCGAGAAGTGCAGCACGCGCACGCGCGGATCGGCGTCCGCCAGCCGATCCAGAAGTTGAGGCGACCCATCCTGGCTGCCGTCGTCGACGTACAGGATCTCCCACGAGAGCGGAATCGCGTCGAGGACGCCGGTCAGCCGCTCGTGCGTCGCGAGGATCACGTCCTCCTCGTTGAACACCGGGACCACCACGGAGAGGAGGCCGCCTCGCGGCCTCGGCCCCTTGCGGTCCCACTCGCGCGGGTGCGCGAGGGCGCTCCGCTCAGCCCGGACGAGCCACTCACGACTGGGTCTGGCCTGTGTAGACATACAGTTCAAGCCCTCCCGTACCGCCAAATCCGCCAAAGCCACCGAACCCCTCCCGCTGGTTCGACGTGCTTTGCGACACGCCGCCCCACACGCTCGCCGGAACGAGCTTGCAGTGCTTTTCGATCCACGCCACGAGCTGGCTGTTGCCGCGGCCGCCGAATCCCCCGCCGTCGATGAGGAAGTACTTGACCTTACCCTCCTCGCACAGCTTGGCGAGCTTCGACACCGTCATGGCCGCGTCCGATCCCGAGAAACCGCCCATGGCCATGACTGGCAGCCCCGTCGCGATGATGATGGGCTCGGCCGGCTGTGCATTCAGCGTGGCCACCAGGAACGAGCCCTTCGACGGCTCGTAATGCGCCACGAGGTACCGGATGAGCTTCTCATACTGCGCGACGTTGTCGTTTTCGTTCGTGCGGCCTCGTGCACCCATGCCGCCCATGGACGATCCGGCAGGGCCCGCCGCAGGCATCGTGCCGTTGACGCCGTAGAGCGCGGGCGTGAGCGACCAGTATCCTGGCACGGCGAGGAGCGCCAACAGGCCTACCACCGCGCCTGCGCGACGCAAGCGCCCGGACACGCGCGGCAGAAGGACGAGCGCCGCGGCGATCACGGCGAGCCCAGCCGTCACCGCGATGAGGGCGTCGCGCACGGTCGGGTAGCTCCGGACCATCAGGCACTCGTAGACGAGATCGAGCAGGACCACGCCGACGAGATACCACTTGAAGCGGCCGCCCTCGCGAAAATCGCGCCACATGGTGGTGAGGCCAGCGCCCACGAGCGCCGCGATGGCGGGCGCCAGGGTGATGAGGTAGTACTGGTGGAAAAAGCCCGCGATGCTGAAGAACGCGCCGACGGGGATGAGCCACGCGGTCCAGAAGACGGCCGCTCGCTCGCGCTCGGTGAGCTCCCGCCGCCGCTTCCAGCGCACGTTGCGGAAAAGCGGCACGAGCGACAGGCAGGCGATGGGCAACAGCCAGCCGATCTGCGGCCCAAGCTGCGCCTGGAAGAGGCGCAGGACCCCGCGCGTGCCGGTGTCAAACATGCCACCGCCGCCAAAGCCGCCGCGGTTGAATCCGCCGCCGAAGCGACCGCCAAAGCCACCCGTGCCAAAGGCGCGCCGGAACTCGCCGCTGCCAAACGGGAACGACGGTGAGCCGCCTGGACCTGCGCCGGGGAAGCCGCGGGTGGAACCGGAGCCCGCGCCTCCTGAACTTGCGCCGGGACCGAAGCCGCCCGAGCCGCCCGTCCCCGCACCGGGACCGAAGCCGCCCGAGCCGCCGGATCCTGCGGCGCCGGGAAATCCGGCGGATCCGCCGCCGAAGTGGCGGGCGAATTCGCCTGCGCCGGGGAAGCGGCCGAACTCCATCCGAAAGTTCCGCCCGCCCACGCTCATGTTGCCCGTCAACCGGTTGACGCCGTTGTAGCCGAAGATGAGCGTGAACTCGTTGTTGTCCGAGGTGCTGCCCACGTACGGCCGCTCGCTCGCCGGCATGAGCTGCACCGCGGTGGCCCAGCTGAACGAGATGGCGCCTAACACGACGGTCATGGCACCGAGATAGGCGAGCTTCTTGCGCCACGGAAGTTTGGACGCGACAAAGTAGCCCACGTAGATGGCGGGCAGGATGAGATAGGCCTCCATCATCTTCGTGTTGAACGCGAGCCCCTCGAAGATGGCGACGCCCATCAAGTGGCGAAGCTTGTGGGTCTCGATGGCGCGGAACAAGAACCAGGTGGCGACGAGCATCAGAAAGACAAGCAGCCCGTCCACCTGGTTGGTGCGGCTCACGGCCACGGCGATGGGCGTCAGGGCCATCACCGCCGCCGCGATGAGCCCCGCGACCTTGCCGAAGTGGCGCTTGACGAGCGCAAACATCAAGAGGACCGAACCGACGTCCGCGAGCGCCTGAGGCAAGATCAGCGCATAACCGTGAAAGCCAAGGACGTACGCGAACGCGGCCTGGATCCAGAAATCGAACGGCGGTTTGTCAATCGTGATGAAGCCGCCGGGATCGAACGAGGCAAAGAAGAAGTTGTGCCAGCTCTCAAGCATGCTGCGCACGGCGGCCGCGTAGTACTCGTTGGCGTAACCCTCCTTGTTGAGCGCGTACAGATTGAGGAACAACGCTGCGGCCGCGATCGCCGCGAGCACGCCCTTGTCCCAAGTCCATCGGCGCCTGGTCTCCAATGTCACTCCACTCCCCATCTGTCCCACGTGTGGTTGCGGGCCCATCATGCGGGAACAAGCTGAAGTGCGTTTGAGCACAAGCTGAAAGGTTCCTGAGGATGGGGTGGGTCGCGCGGGTTGGGCGGAGTTTCAGCGTGGGTTCAGGTGCTCTTCAGGCTCGCGAAGCATCATGATGAGGACATTGCGAGTGAGAGAAATGCGAGGAGAGGATGAGTCCGATGGACATCGGTTGCGCCGTGATTCCGGCAGCGGGGCTCGGCACGAGGCTCCGGCCGGCCACCCTGTGGATCCCCAAAGAGATGTTCCCCGTGCTCAATACGCCGGCCATCGCCTATGCCCTGGAAGAGGCGCTGGCCGCGGGCGTCGAGCGCCTGGTGGTGGTCATTCACCCGCGCAAGGCGCTGCTCAGGGATTTTCTCGAGGCGTGGGCGAGGGAGCGCGGTCCAGGCGAGCGGCGCGTCCGGGTGCAGTGGGTGGTGCAAGAGGAGCCCCTCGGCCTGGGTGACGCGGTGCGCCGCGCGAAGGAAGCCGTCCTCGGAGAGGCGTTTTACGTGCTTTTGCCGGACGAGCTCTTCTTGGCCGAAACGCCTCCGCTCCTTCAGCTCACGCGCGGCGCGCCCGCGACGTGGGCGGCCATCGTCGGGACGCAGAAGGTGCCGCTCGCCGAGGTGCATCAGTACGGGATGGTGGGCATCGGTCAAGGGGGGCGCGTGACCGAGATGGTGGAAAAGCCGGCCGCTTCTGAGGCGCCGTCCAACGTCGCCATGATGGGCCGGTATGCCTTGACCTCGCGCATCTTTGACGCCTTGGCGGACGTGAAGCCCGGTGCGAAGGGCGAGATTCAACTCACCGACGCCCTCCGCCTCCTCCTTCCCGACGGCGTCTACGCGCGGCATGTGGCCGGAGAGCGGTTTGACATCGGCAATGCCGCCGGATGGGCGCGGGCTGCGCAGGCGCTCGCGCGCATCCGCCGGCTTGAAGCGCCCGCGGACTTCACGCGCGCCTGAGGATCCGCGGTTCACGCGCGGCCTCAGGATTCCGGCCGCGGGCGAAGCGTCCTTCGGACGACGACCGCCCTCCGGCGCGGCGCGTCCGGCACCGCGGGCGGCGAGGGCGCTGCAGCCCTCGGGGCAACGGCATCCTGCCGTTTGACGTTGCGCAGGAAAAGGGACAGGATGAGGGCCACGAGCGCGATGCCCGCCGCGACCAGAAAGCTGTCGTCGATGCCTTCCACCGTCGCGACCAGTTGCGCCTGGCCGTACAACAGGTACGCGACTATCGCCTTCGCCTGCTCGGCCGTCATCGGCGCCATCGCGCGAAGCGCCTCCGCGAACTGGGACAGCGTGAGGTTGAGAAACGGATTCCCCATGTTCGCCGAGTTGACGAGCTGCTGATAGTGCATGTTGGACCGATCCGTCATGATGGTGATAAGCAGCGATGTCCCGAGCGACGCCGCGATGGTCCGCACCGTGTTGGCCGCCGCCGTGCCGTGGCTGTTGTACTGCCGCGGCAGGTGGTTGAGCCCCGCCGTCATAATGGTCATCATGATGAAACTCAGCCCAAACATGCGAAGGGTGTAAATCCACATGATATCCGCAAGCGGCGTCTGCAGGTTGACGTGGCCCAACTGCCACGTGGTGATGACCGTGATGACCAGTCCCACGATGGCGAGCGGCCGAATCCCGATCTTATCGAGCAATGCGCCAGAAATGGGCGACATGATGCCCATGAGAATGGCGCCGGGCAACAGGATGAGCCCCGAGTCGAGCGCCGAATAGCCGCGCACGTCCTGCACGTAGATGGGCGTGAGGAGCGATCCGCCGAACATCGCCATGTTCGCCACGCAGCTCACGGCGGCCGCGATGGTGAACCCGCCGTACCGAAAGACTCGCAGGTTCAAGAGCGGATGCGCCGAGGTCAGCTCCCGCACCACAAACAAAATGAGGAAGACGACCCCCACCGCGATACTCACGAGCACTTCCGCAGCGCCCCAGCCCTTGTTGCCCGCCTCGCTGAAGCCATACAACAGCGAGCCGAGCCCGATGGTGGACGCGATAAAGCTCCACACCTCGAACTTCGGAAACGTCCGCTCGGTGACGTTTTTGAGGAACACAGAGGCCACGACGAGATCGATCACGGCCACAGGTAGCACGATGTAAAACAGCACGCGCCACGAGGCGTTCTGCACAATCCAGCCGGAAAGCGTCGGCCCGACCGCGGGTGCAAAGAACATCGCGATGCCGATGGTGCCCATGGCGCGCCCGCGCGTCTCGGGCGGATACAGGTTCAGAATCACCGTCATCATGAGCGGCATCATGATCCCCGCGCCGGCCGCCTGGACGATCCGCCCGATGAGCATGACAGGGAAATCCGGCGCCAGCGCACACAAAAGCGTCCCGATGCCGAACAGGAACATGGCCCCGAGGAACAGCTGGCGCGTGGTGAACGTGCCGATGAGGTAGGCCGTGAGCGGGATGACAATGCCGTTGGTCAAGAGGTAGGCGGTCGACAGCCACTGCACCGTGCTCGCCGATACATTGAAGTCGGCCATGAGCTTCGGCACGGCCACGTTCAAGAGCGTCTGATTGAGGATGGCCGCAAATGCGCCCAGAATGAGCGAAAACAGGATGGGCCCCTTGTGCAGCACCGGCTCACCCGTCGGCCCGCCGGGCCCGGGCTCAGGCGGGCGGCCGGCCGTCATCTCTCCGCCGTTCATGCACCCACCCCCTCATTTGTGAATGCGCACCGTCGCGCTCATCCCGGGCACCAGTTGCCCCGTGTAGGTCTGAAGCCTGATGCGCACCGGAATGACTTGGGTCACCTTGGTGAAGTTCGCATTGTTGTTCGTCTGCGGGAGCAGCGAGAACGTGGCTGCGGTCGCAAGGCCTATTTGCTGCACGACGCCCTGAAACGACGTGCCGGGGAACGCATCCACGTACACATCCACGTTCTGCCCGACGTGCACGTCACTGATGTCCGTCTCCTTGATGTTCGCCGTGACCCACAGATCGTTCAGGTTGTACGCGTACGCAAGCGGCGTCCCCGCCACGACGAACTCGTGATTCACCGCATGATTCTGCACAATGGTGGACGTCTCTGGAGCCGTCACGCTCACCGCCGCGCCCTTCGCGCCAGGCACGCTGATGGTGCCAATCACGTCCCCGGCCGAAAACCGCGCGCCTTCCGTTCCGTTCCAGGACGTGAGTTCGCCGGAGGCCGGCGCCGTGATGACAATCTGCCGCCCTGACACCTGGGCGTCGTCCGTCTTCAAATAGAGGGTCGACTGGTGGTACACATAGTACGCCACAAATCCGGCCGCGAGGATGACCACGAGGATGATCACCTGGATGAGGAGAAGCCGCCTTGCGTTCATCGGGACACCTCCGCCAAAACTTCGTCAGGTGAAGTGTCCCACGGACGCGCTGCCTCATGCTCACCGCTCCATGCCAACTCTATCCAAACCTACGGGCTCTGTTCGGGGATCTGATACGCGGGAGACGTCTTCCAGTTCGCCGGGATGGAGGTATCCGTCCACCCGCGTTTGGGCATGAACGGCGCGTGATGCTCGTTGAAGTAGGCATCCAGCATCTGCCGGGCGATCACAGCCGAAAACTGCGCGCCATACCCGCCTCCGGGCGCCATCACGGCCACCGCCACCTGCGGATGATCAGCCGGCGCATAGCAGATGAACACCGAGTTGTCGGTCGGCTTGCCGCCGAGCATGATCTGCGCCGTCCCCGTCTTGCCCGCGACCTGATACGGGGCGCCCGCAAACGCGCCGTACGCCGTGCCGTTTTGACTCGTCGTCACGCCGAGCATCCCGCGCTCGACGAGATCCCACTGCCAATCCGCCGCGCTCACGCGTCCCTCCACCTTGGGCTTCACGGTGGACACCGGTTTGGCGCCGTTGGTCGGCGTCCCGTTGGGGCCATACACGGCTTGCAGCAGATGCGGCTTCAACCGGACCCCTCGATTTGCGAGCGTGAGCGCGTATTCCGCGAGCTGAAGCGGCGTGAACATCTGCGACTGGCCGATAGCCGCGTCCGCCAGGCTCGCCGGCGATCCGTAGTTCACGTACTCCCCCGTCTTCGCGATGGACCGCTCGCTCGCCTTTAGATCGTACGTCACCTGCCGATTGCCCTGGCGCGAGTCGAGGATGTAGAACGCGCCGTCGCTCTCGTACGGCAGGTCAATCCCCGTCTTGTAACCCAGCCCAAAGTCCACCTCGCCCTGAAACAGCGCGTTCATCCCCTTGGCCAGATCTGTGTTCAGGTAATGCTGGTACGATCCGTCTTCCGCCGGCCACGATCCGCCCTGTGTCGCGCTCGATCCAAACCATTTGCCGAGCCACAGCCCCACTTGATAGAAAAACACGTCGCTCGACACCGTGAGCGCCTCCACCGGATCGACCGCGCCGAACGCAAATCCCTCGTCCTCGTTCTTGCGCGACTTGCCGATGTAGATGTACCCGTCGTCTTGGATGGTCGTCTGCGGGTTCACGAGCCCCGCCTTCATGGCGGTGATCAGATTGGCCGGCTTCACCGTCGATCCCGGATAGTTGACCATCGCGATGGCGTTGTTCACCTGGGCGCCCGAGGTCGACGCGTAGTGCGCGTGCTGGGCGAGCGTCCCCAGCGTGAACCAGTTCGGGTCCAAGTACGGGTAGCTCACCATGGCGATCACGCCGCCCGTCTTCACGTCGAGCATGACGGCCGCGGCGTTCTCGATGGCGTTTTTATCGCTCGCCTTCTGGACCATGTTCTGCATGATCATCTGCGCGCACGCCTGCTCGTGGCCGTCGAGCGTGAGCTGCAGGTTGTCGCCGTTCTGCGGGGAGATCTCCCCCGCCTCCGCGATGGCGTTGCCGGCGCTGTTGATGGTCACGAGCTCATACCCAGGCTTGCCCTGCAAGAGCGGCTCGTACTGCTCCTCGATCCCGGTCTCGCCGACCTTCTGGCTGTACAGATACCCCTGGTACCGGCTCACGTTCTCCGCCGTGATGGGGCCGACGTAGCCCAACACCTGCCCGGCGAGATCGCCATACGGGTACTCGCGGATGTAGTCCTGGATGACCTGCACGCCCGGGAGCTCGGACTGGTGCTCCACCACGTAGGCGACCTGAGCGAGCGATACGTTTTTGGCGAGCGTCACCTGGATGGTTCCGGAGTCCGCCTTCATGAGGCGATAGAGCGCGTCCGGCGTCTGGTGGAGAACGGGGGCCAGCGCGCTCGCGAGGCGCCGATACGTCGCATCCGACGTGGTGGAATACCGGTTCATCACGATGGACAACGACGGCTTGTCCCAGGCTAGGATTTGGCCGTTGGCATCGTAGATCCAGCCTCGCTGCGGCAGGACCGGAATGCGCGCCTTGGGAATACTCACTTCGGCCTGGCGATACGCCTTGCCGTTCGAGATCTGCACGTACGCGGCGCGCAGCAGGAGGCTTGTGAACGACAAAAAGATCATGGTGTAGATCACGTGCGTGCGAAACTGGCGCCGGCGCCAGCGGCGCTCCTCTTCCGTCAGTTCTTCGCGTTTCCAAAATCGCATACGATAACCTCGTCCTTTGCGATGCAGAGCCACCCGCGCCGTGCGGGCGCGATGGGATGAGCGTACAATGAAGAGGGCAGGCAGGATTTGTTGGACTGTGCCCCTCGTCTAGATTACCATAAAGTTGTGGACCCCCGCGGGGCGAAAGGGGGAGTGTTCCGATGTTCTCGAACTTCGCGTGGTCTTGGCTGGCGCACGCGCTTCCGCGGGCGGCGTGGCTGCCTGTCCTGTGCGCCGTGGTGTGGACAGCCATCTTTCTCCGCACTATCCCGGACCTGGTGCGGACACCGCGCCTTGTGCCACGCGATGCGGCGCGAGCGAGCCCCCCGTCGTACGGCCGCGTAAGCGTCGTGGTGGCCGCGCGCGACGAGCGGGCGCACATCGAGACCACCCTTGAATCGCTTCTGCGCCAGACATATCCAGACCTCGAGATTGTCGCGGTCGATGACCGGTCGACGGATGGCACAGGCGAGGTAATGGACCGGATGGCAGCCCGGGATCCGCGGGTGGTGGCGGTCCACATCCGGGAGCTGCCGCGAGGATGGCTGGGCAAGAACCACGCCCTGTATTCGGGCGCGATGCGCGCGACCGGCGACTGGCTGCTGTTTGCGGACGCGGACGTGCGGTTTTACCCCGACGCGGTGGAACGGGCGATGGCCTACGTCCACGCGCACCGGCTGCATCACCTGACGGTGGCGCCGAGGCTCATCGCGTCCGGCTACGCGCTGAAGCTGCTGACGGCCATGTACATCTTCAACTACGTGCTGTTCAAACGGCCGCAGAGCGCATACCGCAGGCGCACCCGCGCACACGCCGGGATTGGCGCGTTCAACCTCGTCAGCCGAGAGGCGTACGAGCGCATCGGCACGCACCGGGCCATCAGCCTGCGCCCTGACGACGATCTCCACCTCGGCAAACTCATCAAGCTGCACGGGTTTCGGCAGCGATTCGTGGTGGCGCAGGACATGATTGAAATCGAGTGGTATCCCAGCTTCCGTGCGATGCTCGTCGGCATGGAGAAGGCGCCGCTGCCGGCCTTTCACTACTCCGCGGCGCTGTTGACCGCCGCGATGGTGTTGATGATGGCACTCTACACGACGCCCTTCGCCGGGGCCGTCTTCGGACCGGGTTGGTATCGGCTGGTGTATCTGTACTGTCTCGTACTCATGGGAATCTTATATGAGCTTCATGCGGTCTTTTTGAGGCTGCCCAAGCACCAATTTCTCATCTTGCCGCTCGGCATGCTGCTGTACAGTTATGCCTTCATTCGATCGGCAGTGCTGGCCGTTCGCCGCGGCGGGCTCGTCTGGCGGGACACGTTTTACACGCTGCGCGAGCTGCGGCGAGGCCTGTGATGTTGCCGGAAGCCAAGCGGCGCGGCTCGAGCATCCGGGCGCAACGCGACGGCGCCCGCACGCGCGACGCGGCAAAAGAAGGGCGTCCGCTTTCCCAGCGCGGGACGGCGGACGCCCTTCGCGCGGAAGGCACCGGCGAGCTGTGCCGGCGCTTCACGCTCAACCGCTCGTCGTGATGAACCGGCGCGCGCCCAGGTACTTGGGACCCCAGTACGAGTTGAAGACGCTGTCGATGGAGACGCCCATGTCCTGCGCGTCGATCATCAGGCCGTTGCCGATGTAGATGCCGACGTGCGTCGCGCCAGGGGCGTAAGTGCTGAAAAAGACGAGATCGCCCGGCTGGAGGTCGTTTTGGCTGACCGGAACGCCGACGGCAAACTGCTCTTCGGACGTCCGCGGGATTTGGATGCCAAAGTGAGAAAACACGTACTGCGTGAAGCCCGAGCAATCGAAGCCGCTCGGCGATTCGCCGCCCCACACATAGGGCGTTCCCAAGAACTGTTCCGCGTAGCCGATGAGGCTGTTGGGATCAGCCGGAACGAGCGCGGCCTGCTGTTGTGCCACGTACTGCGCGTTCGATTCCTTCTGTTCGGCTGCCGCCGTCGCCGCTTCGATGGCCTGGATGTCCGACTGCGTGAGTTGAATCTGGCTCTCGAGCATGCCCTGCTGCTGCTTGCCCTGCTCGATGTCTTGCAGGACCGCGTTCAACTTGACTTGCTTCGCCCGCTTGAGGGATTCGTCCATGGCTTCGAGCTGGCTCAGCTGTTGCCCCACTTGCGCCGCCTGCTCTTCGGCCGCCTGAACCTGATGCTGTTTCTGCACGATGGACGCCTGCAGCGCTTTGATCGACTGCACGACCTGATTCTGCGTCTTCGAGACAATGGCGAGATCGTACAACCGCGAGAGGAAATCCGTAAAGCTGGTGGCGTTGAAGAGCACCTCGAGGTACGATACGTTGCCATCCTCGTACTCACCGCGCACAATTTGCGCGAGCTCCTCCTCGGCCCGGTTGAGCTGCGCCTCGTTCTGCTGCAGCTGGATGCCGAGCTCGTGCTCCTGCTGGCGGAGCGCCGCCATGCGCGCCTGGTTGGCCTGGATCTGCGCCTGGACGTTCTCGATGGAGACCTGGTACGCGCGAATGGCGTTCTTCAGCGTCTCCTCCTTCACGGCGTCCGCGGACAGGCGGCTTTCGATGGCGCGTTTCTGGCTCTGCAACTGGGCGAGCTGCTGCTGCGCCTGCGAAAGCGTTTCCGCATGGGCGGGTTTGGGACTCACAGCGAACGACAGGGCAACGACCACCGATGCTCCAGTCAACCACTTGGATGAAATCCGCATAATCGCTCCCCACAACCCCAAGTTTCGCGCATTCGCGACAAAACCAACGCCGCGATGCGCTTTCTTGCTACGAAGCACAGATATTCGACAGCAAACGAAGAATTCCTGCTTGGTCGATCCCGTTTTTCTGCGAAGCACCTCGCGTGTGAATGGCGAGGAGACGTTGCGGGCGAACCCAACCCGGCCCGATAGGGACTAACGCCTTTTGAACTTTTTTTGATAAACTGGCCCCAGCCGCCGCATTTCAACCGGAATTCAAGCTTGGGCCCGTATGCTCGAGCCAAACCTGCGAGACGCGCACGGTGGAGGGGATGGGCAATGGATACGCGGTGGAACGATGTGCTGAGCCTGCCGCAACGGCCCGAGAAGCCGAGAGAAGAGGGCATCACTGTCGTGATTGACAACGGGGTCCCTGTGTCATGGTTTCGAGACGCCATGGAGTCCAATGGGGCGTGGATCGATGGCGTGAAGTTCGGCTGGGGCACCGCCCTCGTCACGCCGAGGCTGGAGGAGAAAGTCGAGGTCCTGAACCGGCTCGGCATCCCCTACTTCTTCGGCGGCACGCTGTTTGAGAAGTTTCTTATCCAGGGCCGGATCGACGACTACGAGGCCATGTGTCTGCACTACGGCTGCCGAGACGTCGAGATCTCCAACGGAACGGTGCCGCTCTCCAATTCGGAGAAGGCCCGGTGCATCGAACGATTTGCCCGCCGGTTCCGGGTGTGGAGTGAGGTGGGTTACAAGGACGTGAAGCAGTCGCTCCTCCTCCCGCCGCACCGGTGGATTCAGTTCATCCGGGAGGACCTGGCTGCGGGCGCCTCGTATGTGATCACGGAGGCGCGCGAATCGGGCACTAGCGGCATCTGCCGCGAAAACGGGGAGCTGCGCTTCGGGCTCATCGAAGAGATCCTGGAGGCGTCCCTCGACACGAATCGCCTCGTCTTCGAGGCGCCCAACAAGACGCTGCAAAAGTACTTCATCGACAAGCTCGGGCCTAATGTGAACCTCGGCAACGTGGCCATCGGCGACGCCATCCCCTTGGAGACCCTGCGCAGAGGGCTCCGGTCCGACACGTTGCTCCAGTTCGAGACCGGCGATCTCCCGCTCTCGGACACCGAGCCCGCGCTCTGGCATTCGTGAGGAGGCTAAGTTGGCATGCGAAATCCGAACGACGTCTTTCACCTGGCCATTCCTGCACGCGATCTCGACGAGGCCTACGACTTCTACGTCACGAAGCTCGGCTGCAAGCTGGCGCGCCGGTACCCGGATCGGATCACGCTCGATTTCTTCGGCGACCAGCTCGTCTGCCATCTGTCGGATCGCTGGGACCGCGAGGTGAGCATGTACCCCCGGCACTTCGGCGTCACGTTTCGGGACAAGCGGCAGTTTGACAACCTGTACAAGCTCGCCAAACAGCGCGGCATCCCGTTTTACCACGATCTGTCCCGCCGCTTCGAGGGCCTGATCGAGGAGCACGAGACCTTTTTCTTGATCGATCCGTCCAACAACCTGCTGGAATTCAAGTACTACTTCGACGATCGGATGATGTACTGACTAAGGCCCGCGCTGGGGCTTCGGCTGGCGCGCGCCTGGCTTTGGGCTCATGAGCGACGCCACGAAAGCCCCAAGCGCGGGCACCACGAGCCAGAGCGCCATGACCACGGCCGGCCACACGTCGTCGACGGGCACCACCTCCGTCGACGAGTGAAACAGCCCCAGGCTCACGACGAGCGCGAGCGAGCCAAGCGAAGGCGCCACCTGTGCGGCCTGCAGCTGCGGGACGATCTGGCGTATGCAGGCAATGGTGAAATACAGGTTCAGGGCCATCTTGATCACGATGGTCGGCAGCCAGATGCCCACGATGAGAATGTCGAATCGGTCCAGAAAGTCCGTCACGCGCACCTCGCGCACGGCCTCATACGCCGGATACATGAGGTGCCCCGCGAGTGGGCTGCCGAGGTTAAGCTGGCAGATGAGGAGCACAACTTCGAGGAATAGCGACGAAAAGAAGAGCGAGACGCAGGCCTGGCGGAACGAAAATCGCTCGTGCGAAAAGAGCAGCGGCAGAATCGTGACGCTGCCGATGGCGTTGAGCGCATACCACACCCCAACCGCCGGTCGCTCCAGGCCGTATTCGAAGAAGGGCTGAAGATACTTCCAGCTCAGGTCCGGAATGAGCAGCGCGCCGCAAAACACGGAAAAAGCAGGAATACCGGCAGGTACAGCTCCGTCATGCGCGCGATGACCTCGATTCCGCCCCGCACCATGAAGACGCACGTGCCCATGATGACCGCACCCACCACGAGCGCCGGCGTCATCGGCAGAAAGACCACGCTGACGAAGTCGACCCCAAGCCGCACGTCCTTCGCCATGATCACGAGCGAAAACAGGACGTACACCAGGAGCACCGCCTTGCCGAGCCACCCGAACTTCTCCACAAAGAGCGTCAGAAGCTCTTTCCCCGGGTTTCGCGCCAGCGCACGATCCGTGAGCCAGAGCACCAGCAGGACGGCAAGGGTGCACAGGGGCACGCCCACCCACGCGTCCTGTTTGGCGGATCGCAGGATCTGTCCAGGCCAGGTCACGAGCGTCGCGGAGAAGACGTAGCAAAAGCCCATCAGCACCACTTGCCGGGAGGAGACCTGATTCATCCGCGATTCACCTCACGTGAAAGGGCTTGGGCAGCCAGGAGAAGGACGTGTGCGCGTTCGGAAAGATGTTCGACACGATCCACACCCCAGCCGTCATGGTCATCATGGCCACCATGGCGATCTTCGTGGGCCGATTGGCCTGTTTCCACTCTTTCCACTGCAGCGCGCACAGGGCCGCGATGAACGCCGCCGCCTCAATGAAGTTGACGATCACGACCTCAAATCCTCCTCGGGCACCGCGACTGGAGACGTCGCATTGCCGGTGTTGCGCAGATCCAGCTCCACGTGCACCTGCACCGGGATGTGGGCG
This sequence comes from Alicyclobacillus sendaiensis NBRC 100866, assembly GCF_001552675.1. Classification (GTDB taxonomy): domain Bacteria; phylum Bacillota; class Bacilli; order Alicyclobacillales; family Alicyclobacillaceae; genus Alicyclobacillus; species Alicyclobacillus sendaiensis. Next base: position 27,539 of record NZ_BCRQ01000011.1, on the reverse strand, counting down.
TAGAGCGACTCGCGCCAGTCCGATTTGCGCGCGTGCCAGAGCGATGGATACAATCGGTAGACGCGGTTGCAGAGGCCGACGGGGTCTGCGCGCAGCTCGCGCAGCGCCGTCATGCCCGACGCGATCTCGTCCGCAATTTCCCGCGACGCCTCGCGCTCGAGCTTCGGCAGGTTCTCTGTCTCCTCGTATTTGTACGGAGACGTGTTTTCGGCGAGGGTGCCCATCGCCTTGACCGTGATGCGGCAGGAGACGCGATCGCCCTCGCGCTGCACCGCGACGCGAGTGCGGTAGCGGGTCACGATGACGGAGACGTAGCCGGAACCGCCTGGCGCAGCCACCGTCACCGTCGGCTGCTTGATCTCGCCGAGCGCCCACAGGACGCCGTCTGCTTCTCGGCCCTTCAACATGCCGACCATTTTGGGCCCACGAAACACCGCGATGCCCGTGAGCTTGACGTACGACTGTTTGCTCGTGTCGTTGCCGGGCGCGGTCTCGATGACGGACACCACCGGCATGTAGGGATCCTCTCCCTCCGCGAGGAGCGCTTCGGTCACGCGCTTGACCGTGCGCGGATGGCGTTCGGACTGACTCGCCAGCTCGCGCAGGAACTCCGCCGGCGTCTTCTCCATTGTCGACTCGGCGTTCAGCACGTCCGCTCCGGAGCCGTCGCTCACCAGCAGATAGGTGGTCATCCGGTTCTGCGGGACCCGCGCCATCACGTCGATGACCTGCGCGATGTCGTCGCGCGCCAGCTCTTCCCCGAAGACAAACACGCGCATGTGCGCGAAGTACAGCTGCCTCGACATGGCCCGCTGTTCGTCCGCGTTGGCCTGGCGAAACGTGTCGCCGACGGTGGAGTCGATGAAATACGCCTTCTTTCCGCTCGCCCCTCCACCGCCGCCGAGATTGCCCACCGAGGAGATTTTGCCTGGCAGCGGCACCTCAACCGTCACGCGGTACTTTCCATCTTCGGTCCGATCCGCCGCAACCGCCGTGACAAACGCCATGTCGTTGATCTCGCGTCGGTCCCAGCAACCCGATAGCGCGGGGACCATCGCTAAGGCGGCGATCCCGACGGCGCACTTTGCAGCCCAGCGTCTCACGCGCCTCCCCCCATCACTGCGGGTTGCTTTCCGGGCGCGGCATCATCTGCTTGTTCATGCGCTTGCGGTTTTGCTTCGCGTACGAGGACGGCCGATAGACCATTTGCCACCAGGGCGGCCGCACAAACAGGTCTTTGACTTCCTGGCGCTTGTAGGGCGCGAAACCGGACAAATAGGGAACGCCGAACGACCGCAGCTTGCACAGGTGGACCGTGACCCACATGACGCCCATCACGAGGCCGAACATGCCGAGCACTGCCCCCAAAAGCATCATGGGGAAACGCAGGAGGCGGATGGCGATGGCCGCGTTGTACCGCGGCACTGTGAAAGACGCGATCCCGGTCAGCGCCACAATGATGACCATGGGCGCCGAGACAATCCCCGCTTCGACGGCCGCCTCGCCAATCACCAGCGCGCCCAGGATGCTGACGGCGTTCCCCACGGCCCGCGGCAGGCGGATACCCGCCTCTCGGAGCGCCTCGAAGGTGAGCTCCATAATGAGCGCCTCGAGGATGGCCGGAAACGGAATGCTTTCGCGAGCTGCCGCGATGCTGATGACGAGGTTCGTGGGCAGCATGTCCTGGTGGTAGGTGGTCACCGCGATGTACATCGCCGGGAGAAAGAGCGCGATGAACAGCGAGACGTACCGCAACACCCTGACGAGATAGACCAAAAAGAAGCGCTCGTAATAATCCTCGCTCGCTTGAAGAAACTGCCACCACGTCACCGGCGCCACGAGGGCGAACGGCGTCCCGTTGGTGAGGATGGCGAACCGGCCCTCCAAAAGCTGCGCCGCAACCGTGTCGGGGCGCTCCGAGTACTGAAACTGCGGAAAGGGCGACAGCGGCTGGTCTTCGATGAGTTCCTCCAGGTATCCGCTCTCGAGCACGCCGTCGATTTCGATGCCCTCGATCCGGCGCTTCGCCTCCGCAATCACCTTCTCGTCCGCCAGTCCCTCGACGTAGACCAGCCGAACCTCCGTCTTCGTGTATGTGCCGACGTAGTAGGGGATGGACTTCAGCTTGGGCGTGCGCAGTTTCTGGCGCAAGAGCGACATATTGACGATGATGTCCTCGGTGAACCCCTCGCGCGGCCCGCGGACCACGGACTCCGTTTCCGGTTCCGAGATGGCGCGTCGCGGCGGCGAAGTGGTGGTGAGCGACACGGCGGCGTCGAAGCCGTCCACAAACAGGACCGCGCGCCCCAGCACAATCGCGTCGACGACGTCGTCCACGGTCTGCACGACGTCCGCCTGCGCGACCGGCAGCGATCGCCCGGCCAATTGCCGCGGGTCGTAATCCCCCACGGTGTGCGGATGGAACGCGGTCAGGAGCGGCTGAAGCGCCTCCACGCCGAGCTCCTCGAGCTCCACCATGCCGGTGAAGTAGACAAGCGCCGCGGCGCGTCCGGCTTCGAGCTCGAGATGCCGAAACTGCACGTCCGAGCAATCCGCGAAGAGCTGGTGCAAGACGGCGAGATTGTCCTCCAGAGCGCGGTGAAGCCGCTTTGTCGGGGAGCGCCCTCCCGGCTCCGACGGGGCCAATTCGCCGCTCGCCGCATCCCCGCCCGTCCCACCTTCACGCTCGGCCATCCCGCCCGGATTCGGCGTATGGACCTGCGCCCGGCGCCGAGGGCGAATCCGCACACCACTTTTCACCTCCATCACCTCCTAGGGTATGATATGGAATATCAATCCATATCATGCGATCCGAAAGGCCGAGCGATGTCGCCGCCTCCTGGGCGGGCAACACCCTCGGCCTTCCTGCGAAAGCTTGCTTCCGACAAACAAAAGCCGGGGGCATGCCCCGGCCTGACGCGACTCAGTAGCCAAACGGATTGGTCGAATTGAACGGGCTCGGGAAGATGCTCCCGCCTCCCGACGAGAACGGGTTCTGCGACGACTGGTTGGCCGAATTCCCGCTCTCGGTCGTGTTGGGCGACTGTTCCTCGCCAATCTTGATCTGGAGCGTCAACTTCCTGGCGCCCCGGTACACCACGATGGGCACCGTCTGCCCCGGCTTCAGCGTGAACAGCTCCGTGCGCAGATCCGCGATGGACTGCACCGTCTTGCCGGCGAGCGCGATGATGACGTCGCCCTGCTGCAGCCCGGCGCGCTTGGCGTTGGCCGAAGCCACCGACTCCACGTACACGCCGTAGTCCACGGGGATGTTGTTTGGCAAATACCCGCTCGGGATGCTCGACAGGTCAATGCCCTCGATGCCGAGCGCCGGGTGCACCGCGTGCCCCGTCTTGATGATCTGGAAGGCGATGTTCAGCACCTCGTTCGACGGAATCGCAAAGCCCATGCCCTCGAAGTTCGGCGCCACGATCTTGCTACAGTTGATGCCCACCACCTGGCCGGCCGCGTTCAACAGAGGTCCGCCGCTGTTGCCGGGGTTGATGGCGGCGTCCGTCTGGATGACGGGCTGATAGTCGAGCACGGCGTCCGACGTCGGATCCTCCACCGGCATCATCCGCTGATCGCCGCTGATGATCCCGGCCGTCACCGTATCGGCGAAGTCCAGGCCCATCGGCGTGCCGATGGCGATGGCCGGCTCTCCCACCTGAATGTCGTCCGAGTTCGCGAATTGGACCGGCTGAATGCCCGGGAACGTGGAGGCGGGCACGCGCAGGACCGCGAGATCCGTGTACGGATCCGTCCCCACCACCGTCGCGTTCACGCGCTTGTTGGTCATGAGGACGATTTGCACCTTCGATCCGCCCTGGACCACGTGGTTGTTCGTGACAATGTACGCGTTGTCACCATTCTTGTAGAAGTACACGCCCGAGCCGATGTCCGACTCCTGGGTCTGCGACTGCTGCGTGAAGAAGTTGCTGGTGGTCGTGTAGTTGACCACGGCCACCACGTCAGGTTCGACCTTCTTCACCACCTGCGTGATGTCATCGTTGATGTTCACGTTCACCGACATGGGTTTGGTGGCCGAAGCCGGCGACGTGGCGTTGCTGGTGGTGTTGAGCGACAGGCTCCCGTTGCGCGTCGCGGCAATCACGCCGAGCGTCGCGCCTGCCCCGACGAGCGCCGACACCACGACGGTCACCACCCAGCGCAGCGTTCCACCCGGTTCGTAAAAGAAGCCGCTGTCTGAGCGCGGACGATAGAACCGCATGCACGATCACCCTTTATCCAGGTCTTGACCTTTTCTGCGCTTAGTATGCTTCTCCAACCTTGAAACCGCATCGAAAGGTCAGTGACCGCGTGAAGGCGCCCCCCCTCGCGGCGCGCCCTGCCCTCACGACAACCCGTCCTCGCTCGCGGCCGCGGCCGCCATCTCGCCGCTCCGAACGGCCCCCTCCAGGCAGGCCGGCCAGCCCGTGTCCACCCAATCGCCGGCGAGGTACAGGCCGCGCAGGCGGGTTCGAACGCCCGGACGCTTCAGGCCCAACCCCGGTTCCGCGAGAAACGTCGCCTTCGGCTGCCACACCACCTTGCGCCACGATGTGCCTACTTCCCTCGCCGCCAGAAACATCTCCGCCACCGCGGCTTCCACGCTTCGGATGATCTCGTCCGCGTCCCACGACCGATATGCGTCGGCCGCCGAGATGGAGATGGACAACAGTCGCCCGTCGAGCTCGGCATCCTCCAGCAGACGGCCGCGGTTGAACACAAACATGCCGCCCATCGCGAACGAGGCCGCGACGTCCAGGTCCATGACGCGCTGCGGATATTCGAGGTACACATTCAAAATGGGGCTGTAGCGCGCGCGGTGAAGCCACGCCGCGCGGTCGATGGCGCCGTCGGGAAGAAGGGCCCGCGCCTGATCGTGCGGAACGGCGAGGATGACGCAGCGCGCTTCAAGCGACGAGCCGTCCGCGAGCCGCACGCTCGTCACACCGACATCGTCCGCGGCGATCCCGACCGCGCGGCCGCGCCGCACCTCGACGCCCTGCGCCCTGAGAGACACCGCGGCCTCCTCGGCGAGGTCACCGAGCGGTCGCGTGAACAGGCCGAGTCGGCTGGGCTCCGGTCCGCGCAAAAAGCCTATCTGAAACGATTCGACGGCAAGCCCGGCGGAGATATTGTCCGCGTGGCCGTTGAGGATCGCGGTGCCGACGAGATCCCAGACGCGGCGGATGACCTCGTCCGTCTGCCCGTGGCGCTCGAGAAAGGTGCGGAACGACTGCGCGTCGAGATCGCGAGATGGAGCGCCGAGCATGGCGAACGCAGCCTGGGCAATGCGCAGGCGCCCGTCGAGCGAGACGTGCGCGTAGCGCAAAAGCGAGGGGACGAGATGAAGCGGCCCGGGCAACCTGCGGCTCTCGATGGTGCGAAAGCCCCCATCGGCGTACACGGGGATGGACAAAAGCGGTTGAAAGCGGACGCCGGGGTGGCGGGCCCATTCGTCCAGGAGGCGCGTGAAAGACGTGCAGCAGCCGAGGAGCACGTGCTGGCCGTTGTCCAAGACGTGGCCCGACTCCCGGTCGACAAAGGAAAAGGCGCGGCCGCCCACGTGCGGCGCGCGCTCCAAGAGCACGACGCGTTCCCCCGGCACACCGGCGCGAAGCAGGTGATGGACGGCGCTCAGCCCCGCGAAGCCCGCGCCGACGACGATGATCCGATTGCGCGCTTGTTCCATAGGACCCCCCACAGAAGCCTCAGTTTCTGCGATCCGCTGAGCGAGATGCGCTCGTCGAACACCCGAAAGCCGCGGGCCTCAATCTTGTCCAAGAGGCGCCGGTACATAACGTACAGCATGCTGAGGCAGCGCAGGCTGTCGGGCTCGACGAGCGAACAGAGCTCCGCGGCGCGCGCGTAGTACGCCTTCGCGCGCTCGGCCTGCGCGCGCATGAGGGCGAAAAAGGCAGGCGTCATGCGCCGCGCGGCCAGATCGGCCAGGGAGTAGCCGAACCGCTCCATCTCCTCCTCCGGTAAATACACCCGGTCCCGCGCGAGGTCTTCGGCGAGATCACGCAGGATGTTGGTGATTTGCAGCGCGCGGCCCATGTCCCGCGCGAGATCCAGGGCGCGCGGGTCGCGGTAGCCGAAGATATGCACGCACATGAGGCCGACGGTGCCGGCGACGTCGTCGCAGTAGGCGTCGAGATCCGCCTGGGACTTGAGGCGCACGGGCGCCATGTCGACCCGCATGCCGCGGATGAGATGTTGAAACGGCTCCTCGGGAATGCCGTAGCGCCTCACCGCGTCGCCGAGCGCCAGAACGACGGGATCGGACGACGCATGGTAGTCGTCGGCGTAGGCGGCCTGGTAGATGCGCTCGGCGGTCAGGAGGTGAGAGGCGGCCTCGGCGCCCGTGTGATCGTCCACCGCGTCGTCGCAGAGGCGGCTCCACGCGTAAATGGCGTACATCGCGCGGCGCTTGGCGGGCGGCAGCATGCGCATGCCGTAGTAGAACGAGCTGCCGGCCTCCCGCGTCTTTTGCGCGCAGTACTCGTAGGCCGTGGCCAAATTCATGCCGACCCTCCTTCGCCACTCGCGCCGCCGGCGAGCACCGAGAGCGCGATGCGGAGCTTTTGCTGGCCCGAGACCACGGGTCTGCCGGCAAACGGGTTGTAGCCCTGGCGGCGAATGGCGGTGAGAATCGCCTCGCCTCCGAGCCGGTAGAGCTTCAGCTGCCGCGCGAGGCTTCGCGGAACGAGCGACTCGAGCCGTTTGCCCTCGTCGAAGAGCGCCTGCGCGCGGTCCACCTCGAGCCGAACGGCCTGGCGCACGCCGTCCGTCGCTCGCCGAGCGCGAATGTCGTCGAGGGACGCGCCGAACTGCTCGAGATCCGCGCGCGGAACATAGATGCGGCCGAGGGCGAGATCGCGCTCGATGTCCTGCATGTGGTTGGCCACCTGCAGCGCGGTGCACGTGGCGTCGGAAAGGCGCGCGCGCTCGTCGTCCAGGCAGCCGAAGACGCCGAGGACGAGCCGGCCGACGGGATCGGCCGAGTAGCGGCAGTAATCGCGGAGATCTTCCCAGGTGTCGTACGTGTGCTGGCGCTGATCCCGCCGGTTGGCCTCGATGAGCCGCAGGAACGGCTCCATGGGCAGGCGGCAGGTGGCGATGGTGAACTGAAGGGCGCGGAACGCGGGCGTGGTGGCCTCGCCCGCGAACGCGCGCCGCAGCTCCTCCTCGTAGGCGTCGAGGGCCGCCATGCGATCTCCCGCGTATTCGTCGCCGAGATCGTCCACGCCGCGACAAAAGGCATAAATCGAATAAAAGTGCGGACGAAGATGGCGCGGCACGAACAGCGACACCACCGAGAAATTTTCGTAGTGGCTTCGCGTGAGCCGGCGGCAGACCTCGAAATCGCCCCGGAGTTCGACTGGCACAGATCCCATCGCAACCCTCACCTGCGCTCGATGGCTTGCTTGTAGCGGCCGAGCGCGAGCGTCGGAAACACGTGACGGTACATCGTGTAGCCGAGGTAGAAATCCCCCGGGAAGCCCGTGCCGGTGTAGTACGGCTCATCCCAGCCGCCGTCCGGGCGCTGCGTCTCCACGAGGTATTGCACGCCGCGGCGCGCGGCCTCCGATTCCGCCCTGCCGCCCGCGATGAGCGCCATGAGCGCCCAAGCCGTCTGCGACGGCGTGCTCGCGCCCTTGCCCGCGTACGCCGGATCTTCGTACGAGCGGCAATCCTCGCCCCAACCGCCGTCAGCGTTCTGGTGCTGCTCAACCCAGTCGAGCGCCTTTTGGATGTACGGCTCGCGCATGTCGATCCCGACCGCTTTCAGCGCCGACACCACGGCGCCCGTGCCGTAGAGGTAATTGACACCCCATCGCCCGAACCAGCTGCCGTCCGGCTTCTGCTCCCGCTTGAGGTACTCCACCGCGCGGCGAATGACCTTCCAGGCGTCATCGTATCCAAAGCTGCCGAAGCACTCGAGCACGTGGGCGGTGACGTCCTCGGAGGGCGGATCCGTCACTTCGCCGAAGTCGCAGAACGGGATGTGATTGGGGAGATCGCTCGTGTTGTCGACGTCGTAGGCGCCCCAGCCGCCGTTTGAGCTCTGCATGCCGACAATCCAGCGGAATCCCTTGGTCATGGCGTCCCGCCTGCGGCGCTCGTCCGGCAAGCGCAGGGTGTTGAGCGCCCACACGACGACGGCGGTGTCGTCCACGTCCGGGTAGTAGACGTTGTCGAACTGGAACGCGAAGCCGCCTGGCTTCAGATGCGGGCGCTTCACTGCCCAGTCGCCCGGCACGGTGATCTGCCGGTCCAACAGCCACTCGCCCGCCTTGACCAGCCGGTCGTGATCGGCCGGAAGTCCTGCGGCGCGAAGCGCGAGGACGGCGAGCCCCGTGTCCCAGACCGGCGAGATGGAAGCCTGAAACATCCAGCCGCCGTAATCCAGGTCCACGCCATAGAGCTCGAGGCCCTCCCACCCCTTGATGAACGCGGGGTGATCCGTCATGTTGAGGATCTTGAGGGCGATGAGCGCGTAGAACCACGGCGGCTGAATCCCGCCCCAGCTGCCGTCTCCGGCCTGGCGCTCGAGCAGCCAGTCCAAGGCGCGGATCTCGGCCGCGCGGCGGAACGGGTGAACGGAAAGTTTCTGGTAGGCGTGGAGGAAGCGGTCCAAGGCCTCGAACATCCGCCCGCCGCCTCCCTTGGCGCCGCGCCGGCGCGGTGGAACGTCGGTCTCGTACAGCTCCGGCACGCGCGCGTGCTCGGGCAGCGGAAACACCGGCTGGCGGCTCATGACGATGCTGAGCGCCACGACCGTCGCGCGGGCCCACGAGCCAAACTCGTAGATGTTGAGCGGCATGCGCTTGCCGAGGAGCATGATCTCCGGCGGCACCATCGGCACCTTTTCCCACGGATACTCGCCCACGAGCGCGAGCCACATCCGCGTGAACACGCGCGACGACTCCACCCCGCCCTGGCTCTGGATGAACCGCAGCGCCTTCTGCATCGGCTCTTCGTCGCGCGTCATGCCGATGTACTTGAGCGCGACGTACGCCTCGATGGTCGTGTCGAGGTCCGGCGGCCCGCCGGGATACAGCGCCCACGTGCCATCTTCGCGCTGCTCGTGCAACAGATAACGGCGGATCTTCTCCATGCGATCGCGATCGACGCGATCGAGAATATGGCACAACAGGACGTATTCCGCTTCCATCGTGACGTTGCTGAGAAGCGGCCCCCACCAGTAGCCTTCGTCCTTTTGGCAGGAGAGCAAATACGCCACCGCGCGGTCCAGCGTCCGCGCGTAGGCCGGCGCTTCCACCAACTGCTCCGCCATCCGACCTCCCCCTTTCACGACAGCATATCGCGTTACGCCATCTTGGCGCTCCGAAACCATTCGATGGCGCGAACCAGTGCGTCCTCCACCGGCGACTGCGGAAGGCCGAGCTCCCGCACCGCCTTGGACGCGTCGAAATACATCGGCTCCCTGGCGAGCTTGACGCCGGCCACCGGCGCCCGCACCGGCCGCTTCAGAAGCGGCGCCAGCACCCGCTCGTCGATCACGGCATAGGCCATGGCCGCAAAGAAGGGGATCCGCAGCCGCGGCGGCCTCTGTCCGGCGAGCTCCGCGATGAGCCGGACGAGCTCGCCAAAGTGCATGTTCCGGTTGCCGAGGATGTACCGCTCGCCCGCTCGCCCGCGCTCGTACGCGAGCAGGTGACCGAGGGCGACGTCCTCTACCGCCACGAGGTTGAGCCCCGTCTCGACGTAGCCGGGCATCCTGCCGTGCATCGTGTCCAGCACAATGCGCCCCGTCGGCGTCGGCTTCACGTCGTACGGGCCGACGGGCGTAGACGGATTGACGATGACCACGTCCATGCCCTCGGCGGCCGCCTGCATCGCCAGGCGCTCCGCGAGCACCTTGGTCCGCTTGTACGTGCTCACGACCCGGTCCGGATCGTTGAAGCCGTCGGCCTCGGTCGAAGGCTTCCCGTCGTGCCGGAGCTTGACCGCTGCGGTCGAACTCGTGTAGACGAGCCGCGGTCCCCCGGCCTCGCGCACGGCTTCCAGCACGCGGCGCGTCCCCTCCACATTCGCGGCGTACATCAGCGCGTCGTCGCGCGGATCGAGCGAGTAGTGCGCCGCCACGTGAAACACGGCGTCGCAGCCGTCGATCCCGGCACGCAGGCCTTCGCCAGTGGCGAGATCGCCCTGAATCAGGTCGACGCCGAGCGCCTGGAGATGCGGAGCACGGCCGGGATGGCGCACCAACGCGCGCACGCGGTGGCCGTGCTCGACCAGCACCCGGGCGACGTGATAGCCCACAAAGCCGGATCCCCCGGTCACGAACGCCAGCATGGCCATTCCCTCCCGAAAGCGCGAAGCGTGTCGCGCGCCCGCAGCGCGCGCGACGGCAGGCGCAGGGCGCTCCGCCACGCGGACGGCCGCCAGGAGGCGAGAGGCTCGCCGGCCTCGTCCAGCACCACGCGGACGGCGACAAACGGAACGCCCGCCTCGCGGGCCACGCGCGCCCACGCGAACGTCTCCTGATCGACCGCAGCCGCCCCGATCCGGCGCGCCAGCTCGCGCTTGTCCGCCGGCGTCGAAGCGATGCGCTCCACGGACACGATGCGACCGCCGATGTGCGCCGTGGATCCGCGCACCTCGGCGAAGCGGCGAGCGAGGTGGCAGAGCGCGCCGTCGAGGGCGATGGGCTCGCACCCGCCGTCCGCGGTCACCGCCTCTCGCGGCAGGACGAGATCGCCCAGGCGCAGGCCGGGGTCCAGCGCGCCGCACACGCCGGCGCCGACGACGAGCGCGGGCCGCTCGCCGCGAAGGAGTTGCGCGAGCCCTTCCGAAGCGCGCGCGGGTCCCACGCCCGTCGAGGCGACGCGCCAGCCCGGAAGGCGCGCGAGATGGCGGAACGCCGCGCGCTCAAACCCGAGCGCGGTGACGACGAGCGTCGTCACGAGGCGAAGAACCACCGAACCAAGCGCCAGGTGTCGCGCGGCGTCAGGGCCTTGAGGGCCGCCATCTCGTAGCCGGAGTGCATCATGCAGCTCGCGCAGCGCGGGTTCTCGCCGTAGCCGAACTCGTCCCAGTTCGTCTTCTCCATCATCTCCTGGAACGTCTCATAATGTTCGTCCGTCAGGAGATAGCAGGGGCCTTTCCATCCCTTCGGGTTGCGGTTCGGCATGGCCCACGGCGTGCAGCGCAATTCGCGCTTGCCCTGCAGGAAGTCGAAGTAGATGGGCGTATCGTAGAAGCGGATGCGATCCCCGCAGCGCGCCATGATGTCCCGCACCAACTGGTGCACTTCCTTGCGGTGCAGGAAGATGTCGCTGTGGGACGGATCCACCTCCTCATACGTGAACGCGGGCGACACGATGCAGTTGTCCACGCCCATCTCCATGAGCTCCATCAACAGCTCGGCCGTATCCTCCGCGCTCGCGCCCTTGTACAGCGTGGTGTTGGTGGCGACGCGGAATCCGCGCTCCTTCGCCGCCTTGATACCCTTCATCACGATGTCGAACACGCCCTTGCGCTCCACCATCTTGTCGTGGTGCTCGCGCTTGCCGTCCAGGTGGAACACAAAGGTGAAGTTCGGGTGAGGCTTCAGCTTGTCGAGGACGCGGTGCAACAGGATGCCGTTGGTGCAAAGCATCACGAGCTTGCGCCGCTCCAGCATGCCGTTGACGATCTCGACAATCTCCGGGTGGACGAGCGGCTCTCCGCCCGCGATGGACACGGCGGGCGCACCGCACTCGTCGATGGCCTTGAAGCAGTCCTCTGCGGTCATCCGCATCTTGAGAACGTCCGGGCTCTGACGGATCTTCCCGCAGCCTGTGCACGTCAGGTTGCACAGCTCCGTCGGCTCGAGCATGAGGACCATGGGATACCGCTTGATGCCCTTGATTCGGTTTTTCGCCAGGTACTTCACCATGTCGACCGTCGCGGAGAACGACTGTCGCGCCATGCCAATCCCTCCTCCTCAATCCGATTCGACACATGAATACGTAGAAAAAAGGCCATCTAAAGGAAAGGATATCCCTGGTTTGGGGCGATCGCAAATGACCCATTCTTACCTCACGCGCCGAGCGAAGCCCGTGCCCGTGCGTCCATCCACGCCTTCAGGCCCCGCGCCTCGAGCCATTCCCGGAGCCATCCCAGGATGACGACGGGCTTACCGCGCAAGTCGGAGAAATTGCGACAGCCGGTGAGCACGAGCAGGGCCCGCAGCCCGACATGAAGATCCTCAATAAAACGATGTAGTTGTTCTTCCCCGTTCGGCTGCGTCACCAGTCGGACGAGCGGCCCCGCGATGCCCACCGCCTTCGCGCCGAGCGCCATAGCTTTGGCGACGTCGAGCGCCGTGCGGATGCCGCCCGACGCAATGACATCGACGCGCCCGCCGACCGCCGCCGCGACTTCGCAGAGCGATGCGGCCGTCGGCAGGCCCCACCGGCTCCAAAATTCGTCGATCTCGGCGCCCCGCCGCCAGGCTTCCACCGCGATGAAGTTCGTCCCGCCGAGGCCGCCCACGTCGATGGCGCGCACGCCGGCGTCCGCGAACCGGGCGGCGTCTTCCGCCGAAATCCCCTGCCCCACCTCTTTGGCAATCACCGGCACGCCCGCGCCGCGCGCGACTTCCGCCAGCGCCTCGAGCGCGCCGCGAAAGTCGCGATCGCCCTCCGCCATAAACAGCTCCTGGGCAGCGTTGAAGTGGACCTGAAGCAGATCCGCGCGCACCAACTCGACGGCCTTCCGCGCGCGCTCCAGCCCCGTGCCCATGCCTACGTTGGCGATGACCACGCCGTCCGGGTGGATCTCCCGCACCACGCGATACGTGTACGCCACCTCCGGCGAGGCGAGCCCCGCCGACGCGGAGCCGAGGGCCATGGCCAAGCCAAACCGGCGCGCGGCCTGCGCCAGCTTGCGGTTGATGTCGTACACTTCGTCGGCGCCGCCCGTCATCGCGTTGATGAGGATCGGCGATTCCAGGCGGATGCCGCAGAGCTCGGTGGCCAGGGACACGTCGTCCCAGGCCACCTCCGGCGCCGAGCAAGGCACGAGCGAGACGCACTCGAACCCATTCGAGACGCCCGTCGGATCGCCGAGCGCTTGAACGGCGTGAACGTGCTCGACCTTGCGCCGCTGCCGGACGTCTCGCGTCAACGTCATACGGCCTCCCTCTTTCTCTCCGCCCGAGCGCGTGCCATCACGTGCCAACCCGATTCAGCGCGTGTGGCACTTGACCGGCCTGGGCTTGGCGCATGAGTTCCAGCGCGTCTTCCACAATGCCGTCGGCGCAAAGTCCCAGCCGCTGGAGGACCTCGTCGCGGCCTCCGTGTTCCACAAAGTGATCCGGCACGCCCTTCCGGCGCAACGGCACCATGACGCCGCGATCGGCGAGTAACTCGGCGATGGCCGATCCCATGCCGCCCGCGAGCGACGCCTCCTCCACGGTGAGCATCGGGCGGCCCGTCTTCGCCAGGCTCAAGAGCAGCTCTTCGTCGAGCGGTTTCACGAAGCGCAGGTTCACGACCGTCGCCTCAATCTGATGCTTGGCGGCGAGTCGCTCCGCGGCCTTCATCGCCTCGGGCACCATGGGCCCGAGCGCCACAATGGTGATGTGCCGGCCCTCACGCAGCACCTCGGCTTTCCCCCAGGGCAGCGCGTGCAGCGGTTCGTCCATCGGCACGCCGACGCCGTCCGCCCGCGGGTACCGCACGGCCACCGGCCCATCGTGCTGCATCGCCGTGAACAGCATGTGCCGGAGCTCGTTCTCGTCCTTCGGCATCATGATGGACATGTTCGGCACCGTCCGCAGGTAGGCGATGTCGAAGACGCCCTGGTGTGTCTCCCCGTCCGGCCCGACGATCCCGGCGCGATCCACCGCCAGCACCACCGGGAGGTTCTGGATGCAGATGTCGTGGATCGTCTGATCGTATGCGCGCTGCAAGAACGTCGAGTAGACCGCGAAGATCGGCCGCTTCCCAGCGGCGGCGAGCCCGGCGCAGAACGTCGCCGCGTGCTGCTCCGCGATGCCCACGTCGAACGTGCGCGTCGGAAACTCCTTCTGAAACTTCACCAGCCCGCTGCCCGACAGCATGGCGGGCGTGACCACGACGATTCGCTCGTCCTTTCTCGCCATCTCCGCGACGGTCTGCGCAAACACGCTCGTGTACGAAGGCGCTTGGTTAGGCTTGGCCGCGCTCGGCCACGCGTGCCACTTGTCCTCCGAATTCTCCGCCTGCGGATATCCCTTGCCCTTCTGCGTCAGGACGTGGAGCAGGATGGGACCCTTGAGTTCCTTCACGCGCTCCAAGACCGGGATGAGCTGGCGAAGATCGTGGCCGTCGATGGGCCCGATGTACTTGAAACCGAAGCCCTCAAACGGCGTGATGGGCAGGATCATGTGGCGCGCCGCTTCCATCGCGCGGTCCAGCACCTTGGTCACCTTCTGGCCCACGTTGCTCAGGTGGCGCAGGAGGTGGTCGATGTCCTGCTTGGCGCGCGCGTAGTTTGGATCGGACCGAAGCCTCGTGAGGTACTTCGACACCGCGCCGACGTTGTTCGAGATCGACATCTCGTTGTCGTTCAAAATGACGATGAGATCGGTGCCGAGATCGCCCGCGTGGTTCATGGCCTCCATGGCCATGCCCCCCGTGAGGGCCCCGTCACCGATCACGGCGATGACGTGATAATCCTCGTTGCGCAAATCGCGCGCGACCGCCATGCCGAGCGCGGCGGAGATGCTCGTGGACGAATGGCCCGCGCCGAACGGGTCGTGCTCGCTCTCGGACCGCTTCAGAAATCCGGCCAGTCCGCCCAGTTTGCGGAGCGTCGGGAACATGTCCTTGCGGCCCGTGAGGATCTTGTGCACGTACCCCTGGTGGCCGACGTCCCAGATGATCTTGTCTCGAGGGCTGTCAAACACGCGGTGCAGCGCGATGGTCAGTTCCACGACGCCCATGTTGGCGCCGAAATGCCCGCCGGTCCTGGAAATGGACGTGACGAGAAAATCGCGAATTTCCTGAGCCAACGTCACCAACTGCGACTCGCTGAGTTTTTTCAGGTCTTTTGGGTCATGAATGGAATCGAGTAACGTAGTCAACACCTCGATTACACCAGAGTGTGAAACTGACGCTCCGCCTCACGACGTTCCGCACAGGCAAATCCGCGCGCTCACACCCCCTCGCTCGACAGGTGTTCCGCATCATGAATCGATAAAGCCTGGTCTTAACTGAAAGCGTACCAAAGTCAGGTGACGAACTGCAATTGCGCTGCGTAACTTTTCGTTGTACAAAACAAATAATTTGGAACGGTCGGTCTCCTCCGCTCTGCCTGTGCGAGGCGGGGCGCACACCCGGTGCAGCAGCCCTCGCTGTTGTATATGCCAACGAGGACGAGCGTATGCGCCCGACGGCTGCCTTTTGACGAGCAGGCGTCATCCCTGCGCGCCCGCGCGAGGGATGGCGCTCCCGCGATGAGCGTCCATTCACTCGCCGTCCCACCAATTAGAGGTGAACCCACCTCAGGAGCGCCGATCCGCCGTACGCGATGACAAACGCGGAAGCCACCATGCCCACCACGACGGCCCCCAGCACCCGCAGCGGGTTCCAGCGCAGCACGCTGCCGATGGCAAGACAGGCATACGCCCCAAGGAGCGGGCACAGCGGCGCGAGGATCCAGACGCCGTACTTCGCGTACCTGCGCGACAGCGCCTCCGCTTTCTCCATCCGCTTTCGCACGAAGCGAAATCGATGCATGGCCTCCCGAAATCCCACCATGAGGATGGGCACCGCAATCATGTTGGCGAGGATGGCGATGCCGGCTCCGGTCGACGGATCGAACCCGAGCGGAATGCTCGCGGCGGCGGCAGGCTGAGCCTCCAGCACAATGGACGTGCCGATCAGCGACAATGTCGGCCACACGCGGCCTTGGCTCAAGCCGAGCGCGAGGCTCCCCGCGAAAAAGAGGAGCGATGCCGCCGCGCCGTACAACATCAGCCGCCAGAACGGGAGCCGAGCCACCATGGAGGTCCACAAACGCGTCAAGTTGACCACACCTCCTGGCCTGATGAGGCGAAGAGCGACCGATTGGGATTCGTTGCGGTTTGGGAAAGACGCAAACGACATGAGATGAGCGTCACATGGGGAGACGAAGATGTCTTTGGCGAGCATTGTACCGCAAGCAGCTTCGATGGGATCCGGGCTTGTTCCATTGCAAGTGTACGGCGCACGCCCTGAATCCATGCCCCTGAATGCGGCCACTTCGCGCATTGCCGTCGCGCAGCACGCTCAAATTTGATGAAATTTTGAGCATGCGACCCGTATGTTGAAGGCGCAGGATGTGTGCAGGAGCCCTCTTGTTGGAGCCTGCACCCCACGAGACGCCAGGTGATGACCACGTGTGGATGGCGAAGAAAGCGCTTCGCTCCCAAGGCGAAACAGCGCCCCGGACACGCGCCTCTGTGCACGGCGCGCCGGAATGCGCCGCAGTGCGCCTCTGCCTTTCGAAACGAGTTCGAGATTGTTCTGGTATCCTAAGGTGAATTTCGAGAGAGACAGGGGGCAAGGTGCTCGTGGGGAAGCGGTACCTAGACGAGATTGACTTGATGCGAGCGTTTGTCATTCTCGGCGTGCTCACCGTGCACACGCTGTCCTTCTTCAACGTGCTCAACCGCGACGGGACGCCCGGGTTTTACGCGCTCGGCGCGCTCATCACGGCGACGCACTTCACGCGCGAGACGTTCATGTTCGTCACCGGACTCGTGCTCTTCACCACCTACCTTCATCAGGATCCGTTTCAGCCGCTCCCGTTTTGGCGGAAACGGTTCCAGCTCATCGTGATTCCGTACGTGGTCTGGACACTGGCGTATATCGCGTTTGTGGCCCTGTTGACGCCGGGGTTCTCGTGGTCGTGGTCCACTCTGGCCCCCGCCGTCATCCACAATCTGCTGACCGGCAACATGTTCTTTCTCTATTTTCTCGTGGTCTCCATGCAGCTGTATCTGATCTTTCCTCTCCTGCTCTATGGCATCCGCAAGGCCGAAAAGTACCACGTTCACATCCTCGTGGCGAGCTTTGCGCTGGAGATCTGCCTCATGTGGCTCAACCAGAACATCCTGGACAGCCTCACGCCCGTCGGTTGGCCGAAATGGCTGTACGATCTCTACACCTACAGGGACCGAAACCTGGTCATGTACCAATTCTGGTTCATCGCGGGCGGCATCCTGGCCTGCCACTACGATCAGGTGTCCGCATGGATGGAGCGGCATCGGAAGGCGCTCTTCGCGGTGCTCGTGGCCTCGCTGGCCGTCGTCTTCGGGCACTATATGCTCGAGCGACTCGTCATGCACGTCAGCGAGGACGACGCGGAGCTCGTCCTCCAGCCCATCATGGTGCCCTACAGTCTCGTCGTCACGTGCGCATTTTGGTACGCGGGCCTGGCGTGGTCCAAGCGCAAGGAGAGGCCTGGATGGCGGGCGTTTTCGCGCTTTGTCCGCGTGGCTTCCCAGACCTCATTCGGCATCTATCTCATCCAACCCTTTCCGCTGTACGCCATGGAGGTCGTGATCGACAATCTCGACGGCCGCGGGATTCCCGTGTGGCTGCACTACGCGCTCTTGCCCGCCGCGGTCTTGTTCAGCTACTTCTCCTCGATGCTCGCCGCGTACATCCTGATGAAGATCCCTGTGGTGTCGTATGTGGTGGGTCGAAAGGCCAAGCTCCGCCACGGGAGGGGCGAACCCGTCCGCCGAGCCGCGTGAGCGGCAACCGCGTCAGGCGCGCCCATTTTCCACCATGGCCTTCAGGGTCACGTAGTCGGTCTTCCCGCTCCCCAGAAGAGGAAATTCGTCGATCACGCGGATCTCTGCGGGCACATGCATGCGCGAATATCCCATTCGATCGACGAGATCGCGCATGGGCGCGAGCGTCAGGCCCTGATGCGTGGTGACGAGCACAATCCGCTCGCCGCGTGCTGGGTCTGGGATGGAGACCGCTGCAAAGGCCGGATCGCCATACGCGCGGGCCGCCAGTTGCTCCACGAGGTTCAGCGAGATCATCTCGCCCGCAATCTTGGCGAACCGCTTGAGCCGGCCGACAATGGTGACGAAGCCATCCTCGTCCACGTCGACGACGTCGCCCGTGTTGTACCAGCCTGACTGCTCGACAAAGCCCTCGCCGTGGACCAGATAGCCCTTCATCACGTTGGGCCCCTGCACGTGCAGCAGCCCCCCTTGCTCAATGCCGTCGACGGGCTCCAGCCGATAGCGAATGCCGGGCAAGAACCGCCCGACCGATCCCTGCTTGTGGTTGATGGGCGTGTCGAGCGACATGATGGGCGACGTCTCGGTGGCTCCGTATCCCTGCATGATCTGCAGCCCGAACTTCTTGAGCCACGCCTGCTCCACATCAGGTTTCAGCCGCTCCGCGCCGGCGACGGCGTAGCGCAGATGCGCAAACTGCTCGGGCGTCGCGTTCTGCCCGTACTTTTCGAGGAACGACGAGGTGCCAAACAGAATGGTAGACTGTTCCTGGCCGCAGATCTCCGGAATCCGCTTATAGTGAAGCGGCGATGGATACAGATAGACCTGGATGCCCGCGATGAGCGGGAGCAGCGCCCCCGCCGTGAGCCCAAACGAGTGGAACATGGGCATGGCGTTCAACATCCGATCCTCGGTGCCGAAGTCGATGACGGATCGCGTCTGCTGGACGTTGGCGTAGATGTTCCCGTGCGAGAGCACGACCCCACGCGGGCGGTACTCGCTGCCCGACGTGAAAAGGATGATCTCGTTGGACCCGGGATGCGCCGGGCGCCTGCGCCGGAACGCCCATAACCCAGCGAGCTTGGCGCCAAGCCCAATCTCCTTGCGCACATCCTCCATGTAATGCAGCGTGTATCGCGCCGTGAGACCCTGCTCCAGCTCCTGAAGTTGCCCCTTTTCGATGAACTCGCGCGACGTCAGAATGACGTCGACGCTCGCCGTCTCACAGGCGTCGACGACGGTTTGGACCCCGCTCGAGTAGTTGAGCATGACGGGCGTCAATCCGGCGTAAAACATCGCGAACAAGACCACGACGTGACCGACGGAGTTAGGCAGCATCACTCCGACGCGATGGCGATTCAGCCGCCGGCGAAGCGCCGTGCCGAGCACGTAGCTCTGGAGCAACACGTCCCGGTACCGCGCCTGGCCCATCAGGTCCTTCACGATGACGCGGTCTTCCCCGTAGTAGCGCGCGGACTGCACGAGTTCGTCGAACAGGTTGACGGACGCGAGCGTGCGCGGCCCGATGTAGCTCTCCAGCAGGAAATGCTGCAGGGTGTCAAGCGCCGAACGCGGATTGTCGAAGGGCAGAGGATGTTCGTCGTCGATGACGAGCGAGTGACCGTACACCGGGACCACCGGGATCCGCCGCTCCGTGGCGTAGCGCGCGACGGCTTGAAACCCGCGCTGATCCGTGTCGAGCGCCACCAGCGCGGGACCTTGGCCCAGCGCCTCCATGAGCGGTTTGAGCGTGACGGGCCGCTCTGCGTCGATCACGCCCACGCGCCGCGCCCGGAGCGCTTCTCCGTAACGCGTCTGCACCTTCGCATTCACAAACACGGGCACCTCGGCGGGAAAGAGCGCCAGCGCCTCCTGGAATCGCGTGTACAGCGTGACGTTCAGCAGATAGATAGCGGGCGTATTCCACCGGCGATCAGAAGACGGCGCTTTCATATTCATCTCCCATCACATCTCGAATCGGGCACTTGTGGCACCAGTGTAGCACGGCTCGCGCCATTCGGATACGCCCATTTATGATATGCTTGAGCGGACGAACATTTCTGACGAGTGGGAGAGGACGCCATGAAGTTCTCCGAGATGAAGTACCAACGCCCCGACTTGGAAACCGTGAAGCGAGACATGCTGCGGCTCATCGATGAATTCGAGGCCGCCACGACGCCCGAGGCGGCGCTTGACGCCGTGCAGAGCCTGAACCGACTGCGCATGGACTTTCAAACCATGTTCGAGCTCGCGTACATCCGCAACTCCATCGACACGCGGGACGAGTTTTACAAGACAGAGAAAGCGTTTTTCGATGAGGCCTCGCCTGAAATCGAGGCGCTGGAGACGCGTCTGCGCAAGGCGCTCATCGCCTCACCCCACCGCAGGTCGCTCGAGGAGCGCCTTGGGCGCCAGTGGTTCCGGCTGGCGGAGGTGCAGACGAGATCGTTTGGCGACGAGATTGTGGAGGACATGCAGAAGGTCAATGCCCGCGTGACGGACTACAACCATCTCGTGGCGAGCGCACGCATTCCGTTCGGCGGCGACACGTACAACCTGAGCCAGATGGCCAAGTTCACGGAGTCGACCGATCGCGAGACGCGCGAGAACGCCGTGCGCGCCATGTACGGCTTTTTCGCCGAGCACAGCGACGCTTTCGACGAGATCTACGACGATCTCGTCCGGATGCGCACGGCGATGGCGCAGAAACTCGGCTACGAGAACTTTGTCCAGATGGGCTACGACCGCATGAGCCGGACGGACTACGGCCCGAAGGAAACGCAGGCATTCCGCGAGGCGATTCGCAAGCACATCGTGCCGCTGGCCGCCGAGATCCGCGAGAAACAGCGGGAGCGCCTCGGCCTCCCCTCCCTGCGCATCTACGACGTCAACCTATGGTACCGAGACGGCAACGCCAAGCCAAAGGGCGATCCGGCCTTCATCCTGGCCAACGGCAGGCGCATGTACCAAGAGCTGTCCCCGGAGACGGACGCGTTCTTCCAATACATGCTCGACCACGAACTGATGGATCTGCTGAGCCGCGAGGGCAAGCGCGTGGGCGGTTATTGCACGTTCATCCCGAACCACAAAGCGCCTTTCATCTTCGCCAACTTCAACGGAACCTTGGGCGACGTCACGGTCCTCACGCACGAGGCTGGGCACGCCTTTCAGGCCTACCAGTCGCGCGACATGAAGCTGCCCGAGTACTTCTTCCCGACGGCGGAAGCGGCCGAGATCGACTCGATGAGCATGGAGTTCTTCACGTGGAAATGGATGCCGCTTTTCTTCCAGGAAAACGCGGATAAGTTCTTCTACACGCACCTCGCGGATTCGGTGGTATCGATTGCCTATATGGCGGCGGTCGACGAATTCCAGCACGCCGTGTACGAGCATCCAGGGATGACGCCTGCCGAGCGCAAGGCCAAGTGGCGGGAACTCGAGCGCATCTACCTGAACCGGAGCGACGAGTTTTACGAAGGACTGCCGTACCTTCAGGAAGGCGGCCTGTGGCAACGGCAGCTCCACATCTACAACTACCCGTTCTACTACATCGACTACGCGCTGGCGCAGGTGTGCGCGCTGCAGTACTTCCTGTGGATGCAGGACGATCCGACCAAGGCGTGGGCGTCGTACCTCCGGCTCTGCAGCCTGGGCGGCAGCCGCTCGTTCCTGGAATTGGTCGGCGAAGCGGGGCTCCGCTCGCCGTTCGACGAATCCACGCTGGCGGACGAGGTGCCGCGCATTCAGGACGCGCTCGCGCAGCTCGAAGCTCGCCTTCCATCGTGATGTCCCACGAAGGCTGCTCCTCGCGACGCAAGCACCGCACGGCTCACCTCGATGGGCCCCAGCTCCTCGGCTGGGGCCATCTCACCGCCTGCGCGCAAGCCACCAAACGAGCGCAACGACGGCGATGAGGAGAAGGAGTGTGAACGGAATGTGGCGCGCGATGCCGTAGCCAATGCCGAAGCCGAGCCCGTGCACGAGCCCGTTCACAAACATGTGCCCGAGCCCATAGCCGCCGTAGCCGTACCCATAGCCGTGAGAGAAGAATCCTCGCGAAAACGCATGCGACGCCCCAAATCCCCGGAGCCACCACATGTTTTGTCCTCCTCAATTTTTACGTGGCGTTCACAAAAACGCGACCCTTTCTTCATATGCAGACTTCATCATACCCTCAGAGAATTGCGAGGGGGTCTGTCACGTGCGAAACCAACGCCTGCGCCGCGCCGTTTGGGCGGCCGTCTGGAGCTTTGTGACCGCTTCTCTGGCGGGCATCGCCGAGGCGGCGCTACACCACGCCGACGCGCAGATGGCGAGCGGCACAGCCTCCATGGCTGTAGAGAACAGCGCGGCCACGCAAAATGTTACGGGCGACGATGAACCGCTGTCCACGCCCCCGCCCGTTCTGACGAATGCCCAAATCCTACAAGAAGACCGTGACGCTGTCAACCTCATGAACGAGGTGGCGCTTAAGCCGCGCATCCTGCCCGGCGGGATCAAATCGTGCTGAAAAACGAGCTGAACGAGCCGACCACGCTCAACTTCCCAGGACTGCCTCTGCCGGCCTCTCAGCTTGGCATTGGCGGCGTGACCCAGCGCCCCATCCCGCCTGGCGGCGAAGGTGTGTACCGCTTCACCGTCACGCCGGACATGGTGGGCACCCATCTGTACGAGAGCGGCATGTGCTACCACGCCATGCACGTGCACGAGACGACGTTTTGGCTGCTGGCCGAGGACGGCCGGCCGCTGCCCAAGCCCCGCCCCATGAACGTGCTCGCCATCGCGCCGGGGGAGACGGCCGATGTCGAATTTGTGGCCGACGTGCGCGGCGATTGGATGTTTCACTGCCATATTCTCGATCACATGATGAATCCGGACGACGAGGTGGACATGATGGGAGGGCTCGTGACCTTCATTCACGTGAAGTGAGCTTTCCCTGGGGCTGTGAGCGCTGCGCGCCCTTCGGATGCGAATTGGGGGTGGGCGCGCCGCCAAAAAGGCCGAGCGCGCCGGTGCGACTCGGCCTTTTGCCTGGTCTTCTGTCTCTTAGTGCGGGATCTCGCCGAGCATGGTCACGCCCGACTGGATCTGCACCTGATTCTCCACAAGGTTCGAGGTGTTCTGAATCTGCGGCGGTTGGTTGGCGGTGATGCTCACGTTTTGCAGCGTGATGTTCGAGATGGGCGCATTCGGCAGCCCGTTCATGTAGAGGGACTGGCCCGCGTATTCGCAGGTCACGTCGGCGATGGTCATGTTCTCAAACTGCGGCACGTACGAGTTCGGGCCGGGCGCCTGAAGCGACGACGTGTCCGCGCCGTTGTCCACGTAGCCGTCGTCAAACGTGATGGCGGCGCCGCTGATGTCCCGCATCACGATGTGATCCATCTCGATGTCTTCCACCAGCCCGCCCTTGCCGACGCCGCTCTTGAAGCGAAGCCCCGACTCCGTGCCGTCGTACACGTCGCCCGTCACCCAGACGTCTCGGATGCCGCCGTCCGTGTAGCTGCCGACCGCGAAGCCGCTGTGGCCGTTGTGCACGATGCAGTCCGCCACGACGACGTCCTGTTCATGGAACACACCCGCGGCGTCGTTCCCGCTCGACTCCAGCGCAATCCCGTCGTCCCCCGTGTCGATCACGTCGCGGTACAACACGACGTCCTGATCCGCCGACACGTCGATGCCGTCCGTGTTCTGGCCGTACCACGGGTTGCGGATGTTCACCTCGTCGATGACGACGTCCTTCGAGGTGTTCACCTTGACCGTGGCAAACGGCGAGTTCTCAAACGTCACTCCTTCTAGCCACACGCCCTGACAACCCTGGAAGTACACCATGTACGGGCGCAGATAATCCTTCACCTGCAGGTAGTCCTGGTAGGTCATGTTGGGGTGCGCCTTGATGTACGCCTGCGCGTTGGCGCCCTGCGCCGTCGGCCACCAGGTGCTCCCGTCCGGCGTCACCACGCCGCCCGACGCGACGAGCGCGTTCCACTGGCCCGCGGACAGCTTCGACTTTTCCACCGGCCGCCACGTGTTGCCGGCGCCGTCGATCACGCCGTGACCCGTGATGGCGACGTCCACCGCGCCCGTCGCGCTGATGGGCGATTGCACCACATACGAGCTCCCGCTCGGGACGAGGGGATACAGGTCGTGATCGCCCGAAAACTGGAGTTGCGCGCCGGACTCGACGTTGAGATCGACGTGGCTCTTGAGCACGATGGGACCGGTCACCCAGTAGCCGGGCGGGATGTCGACGATGCCGCCGCCGTCACGGCTCGCCGCGTCGATGGCCGCCTGGATGGCCTGGGTGTTGACCTGGCCCAGCCCCGGTTTGGCGCCGAACTCGGTGATACTGTAGACGCGCGGGAGGATGTTCGGCAAGCGGGGCATCGGCATCGCGAAGGGCGCTTGGTGCAAGAGCTGCCCGAGCGACGCGTCGAGATCGCCCGCCTGTGCGACGAGATGGGCCACATCATCCGCCCGCGCGGCATGCGCGTGGACGGTCCACCCCGTGACAGCCGCAGCCGCGAGCGCCAGGCTCGCGCCGACGGAGACGCCTCGTTTCCACCTGTGCACGCATTTCACCTCCTTTCGCGGTCATCCGCGCAGGCCCGTGGTGGCGATGCCGCGGACGACGTACTTTTGCAGGAAGAAGAAGATGAGGAAGAGCGGAATGAGCGACACGGTGGACATGGCAAACAGCGGCCCCCACTCCTCCTGCGCGACGGCGTTCGCCAAGGACTCAAGCCCGAGCGGCACCGTGAACTTCTGCGCGGAGTTCAGGTAAATCAGCTGCGAGAAGAAGTCATCCCAGCACCAGATGAAGCTGAAGATGGCCGTGGTGATGAGCGCCGGTACGATGAGTGGCAGGATGACGCGCACGAACAGCGTGAAGGCGTTGCAGCCGTCGATCTTCGCGGCCTCGTCGAGCTCCTTCGGCAGCCCGCGAATGAACTGTACGATGAGAAAGATGAAGAACGGACTACCAAAGAATGCAGGCACAATGAGCGGGTAGTACGTGTTGATCCAACCTAGATAGTGGAACATGGCGTACTGCGGGATCAGCGTGACCTGTGTGGGCAGCATCATGGTGATCATCATGATGCCAAACAGAATGGATTTGCCGCGAAACGTGAAGCGCGCGAATCCGAACGCGACGATGGCGGACGAGAGAACCGTGCCCACGGACACCAGGCACGACACCAGCAGCGAATGGAGGATGAAGGTCCCAAACGGGAGCCCGGGGATGGCATTCCACCCGTGCGGATAGTTCGCGAGTGTCCAGTGCCTGGGCCAAAACGACGCGCTCGAAAAGATCTCATTCGTCGGCTTGAACGAGCCAAACACCATCCACAGCACGGGATAGATGAGGAGAAATCCGATGATGATGAGCACGGCGTGCGCGAGGAAGATCCCGCGCCGAGTGCGCAGCGTTCCCGTCATGCCGCCGCCTCCTTTCTTCAGGACTCGTAATACACGTAACGGCTGCCAAACTTGAAGACGAGGAACGTGAGGACCCCAACCAACACGAGCAGGAACCAAGCGAGCGCCGAGGCGTAACCCATGTTTTGAAAGTTGAACGCCTCCTCGTACAGGTAGAGCGCGAAGAACAGCGTCGCGTTGAGTGGCCCGCCGTCGGTGACGATGTAGCCCTGCGTGAACTGCGTGAAGCCGTTGATGATGGACATGATGAGATTGAAAAAGATGACGGGCGACAGCATGGGAAGGGTGATGCGGAAGAAGCGGTACAGACGCCCGGCGCCGTCCACGATGGCGGCCTCATACAGCGATTCGGGAATCTGCTTCAGACCCGCTACGAAGATCATCATCGCCGAACCGAACTGCCAGGCCTGCAGCATGGCCAGCGTAAACAGGGCCGTGCGCGGTTCGGCGAGCCAATTGGGCCCATGGATGCCGACGAGCGCCAGGCCCTTGTTGATGAGACCGTCGGACCCGAACATCTGTTGCCACAGATACGCAACGGCGACGCTCGTGCCGATGAGCGAGGGGACGTAGTACACGGTCCTGTAGACGCCAATGCCCTTGACCTCAAGGCTCAAGAGCAGCGCGATGGCGAGGGCGACGATCATCTTGATGGGCACGGAAATTAAGATGTACTCCAGCGTGTCCACGAGCGACGTGGCAAACAGCTGGCTCTGCGTGAACATGTGCACGTAATTCTGCAGGCCAATCCACTTCGGCGGCTGCAACAGGTTGTAGTTCGTGAACGAGAGATACAGCGAGACCAGGATGGGCCCGAGCGAGAACACCAGCAGGCCGAACATCCACGGGCTCAAGAACAAATACGCCACCTTTTCGTTGCGCGGGCGCACGGCCTTCCCCGCCTTGGCCCTCGCCTTCGCGCTTGCGCTGGTCGTGGTTGCCACAGCCACGGAATCACCCCGCTTTCCGGAATGGCCCGGCGGTGCGCCGGGCCCTGTCCTCGGAGACGTCATTCGCCGCCGTTCTGAAGCAGGTCGTTGGCCTCCTGCATGAACTGCTCGGCGCCTTGCTGCGGCGTCTCCTTGCCGTATTGCACAGCTTGGACCATGTTCCCGAAATCCTGCGATATTTCCTTATTCGGTTGCGGTGGAGGCGGATCGATTGGAGTAGCTACCTTCAGAGCTTGGTCCGTCAAGGAAAATTCCTGCTGTTCACCGCGTGTTAGCCCCGCTTTTTCAAGTGCAGCACGAACCGTTGAGGACACCGGGATTCCTCGATCTAGACCAAGGGCCTTTCCTGCTGCGATATTGTTCAGCAGAAAGTTTACAAAGAGTTCCGCCTGCTTCGGGTACTTCGTCTTGGAGTAGATGCTCCAGAACTGACTTGGCTTTAGGTAGAGCCCCTCCGGCCCCCCTGGTTGATCCGGCGGCAAAGCCATGCCCAATGGCTTTGTCATCTCACTTTGGAAGCTAACAATATATGCATCCCACGTCATTTCAGCAAGAGATTTTCCTGGGACCATTGGATCCGTTGGATCCGCCGCCTGTTTAATGAGCGATGTCACCGTCCCCGGCGGTACAGCGCCCACTTTGCGAAGGTTAGCCCAGTAGTTGAGATATGAGACAAGCGTGCCTTCAGTAAACCCAAGCTTTGTTCCCGAAGCATTGTACAGATGCTGACCATGTTGACGAGCCCAGTAACCGAATGTTTGCCAATTCTCGTCGTCATCTTCAGCCCACTTTCCTGTAACCTTGTGGACCTTTTCGAGTATCGTAGCCCATTGCGCCCATGATACGCGCTGTCCATGATATCCTGCCTTCGCAAATGCGTTCTGGTCATAGATCACGCTGTAACAGTCAATTGCGTTCGGAATTCCATACAGCCCGCCATCCAAGTAACCACTCTTCAGCACACTCGGGCTGATTGTAGATAGGTCGATCCCCTTTATCCCCTTTAAGTTGAGTAACTGGCCTTCCTTTGCGTAGGCATCAATATAGTCATAGTCCATCTGCATGATGTCCGGCGCGTTGCCGCCCGCGACCTCGGTCGAAAGCTTCGTGAAGTACTGGTTGAACGGTCCGCCGAACTCCGTCTGGATGTGAATGTTCGGATAGAGCTTCTCAAACGCTTTCACGGCTGCCAAGGTGACCGCTTCTTCCTTGGCGTCACCCCAGAAGCCGAAGGTGAGCGTCACCACCGGCTTCGAGTCGGCGCTCCCGGCTGCCTGATTGGCGTGCGCCGTGTTGGAGGCGCTCCCCTGCGCCGCCGCCGTCCCGCAGCCCGCCAGGACCAGCGCCGCCGCGGCGCTCGCCGTCAACATCCATCTCCTTCGTCTCATATCGACTCCTCC
>NZ_BCRQ01000010.1 GCF_001552675.1 Alicyclobacillus sendaiensis NBRC 100866 | reverse complement strand
CTATCGGCTCCAGACGGTTGCTGCCGTTCCTTTCGCTGTGGTATAGTATGGAGCGGTGCGTACCTTTGAGTCGAATACGCACGGATCGGGATGCGGCGTCCGGTGCCCGATGGGTCGGCGCTGCGGATGATCGGTCCGGAGGGAAAACAAAAGGAGGAAATCAGTTTGGCCATTATCTCGATGAAGCAGTTGCTGGAGGCGGGGGTGCACTTCGGGCACCAGACGCGCCGCTGGAATCCGAAGATGGCGCGCTACATTTTCACCGAGCGCAACGGCATCTATATCATCGACCTGCAGAAGACCGTGCGCAAGGTGGAAGAGGCGTACAACTTCGTGCGGGAACTCGCGGCGTCGGGCGGCACCGTCCTGTTTGTCGGCACCAAGAAGCAGGCGCAGGAGGCCGTGAAGGAAGAGGCCGAGCGCTGCGGGATGTTTTACGTGAACCAGCGCTGGCTGGGCGGCACGCTGACGAACTTCAACACCATTCAAAAGCGCATTCGCCGCCTGCAAGAGCTCGAGCAGATGGAGGAAGACGGCACGTTCGAGGTCTTGCCGAAAAAAGAGGTCATTCTTCTCCGCAAGGAACGCGAGCGGTTGGAGAAGTTCTTGGGCGGCATCAAGGGCATGAAGAAGCTTCCGGACGCGCTCTTCATTATTGATCCTCGCAAGGAGCGCATCGCGGTGGCGGAAGCTCGCAAGCTCGGGATTCCCATCGTGGCCATTGTCGACACCAATTGCGATCCCGACGAAATCGACTATGTCATCCCGGGCAACGACGACGCGATCCGCGCCGTGCGCCTTCTGACGAGCAAGATTGCGGACGCTGTGCTGGAAGGCACGCAGGGTGGCGAAGAAACCACCGCGTGAGGTGAAAGGTGGCGGGTGCGTCGCGCTCTCGTCACCTTTTTTGTGCCGTGTGGCGCAAACGTCATCGATGACACACAGACGCTTGAGGAGGAAACCGTCGTGGCTGAGATCACAGCAGCAATGGTCAAAGAGTTGCGCGAGCGCACGGGCGCTGGCATGATGGACTGCAAGAAGGCGCTGACCGAGGCCGGGGGTGACATGGAACAGGCCATCGTCATTCTGCGCGAGAGGGGCCTGGCGCAGGCGGCTAAGAAAGCGGGGCGCATCGCCGCGGAGGGCGTGGTGGAGGCCTACATTCACGGCGGTGGTCGCATCGGCGTGCTCGTGGAGGTCAACTGCGAAACGGACTTTGTGGCGAAGAACGAGGAGTTCCGGGCGTTCGTGAAGGACATCGCCATGCACATCGCGGCCTCGAATCCGCAGTACGTGCGCCGCGAAGAGGTGCCGCAGGACGTCATTGAGCGGGAGCGGGAGATTTTGCGGGCCCAGACCCTGAACGAGGGCAAGCCTGAACACGTGGTCGACAAAATTGTCGAAGGGCGCCTGGAGAAGTTTTTCAAGGAGAATTGCCTGCTCGAGCAACCGTTTGTCAAGGATCCGGACAAGACGGTGGACACGCTGGTCAAGGAGAAGATCGCGACCATTGGCGAAAACATTTCGATCCGCCGGTTTGCTCGGTTTGTGGTAGGCGAAGGAATCGAACGCCAAGAGACGAACTTCGTGGAAGAGGTCATGTCTCAAGTTCGCTTGTCGTAAGGCTGGTGCATGAGGGGACACCGTCGTGTGTTCCCTTTCATGCCATTATGGCCGCCTATTTTCACGCGATGGAGGGGCCTGTGTGACGATTCCAAAATATCGCCGCATCGTTCTGAAGTTGAGCGGAGAGGCACTGGCGGGGCGCAACGGCTTCGGGATCGATCCGGCCGTGATCCGAGGCATCGCGAAGCAGATTGCCGATGTGGCGAAGCTCGACGTCCAGGTCGCGATTGTCGTCGGGGCGGGAAATATCTGGCGGGGTGCGACGGGCAGCCAGATGGGCATGGACCGAGCGACGGCCGACTACATGGGTATGTTGGCGACCGTGATGAACGCGTTGGCACTGCAGGATGCCTTGGAGAAGCTCGGGGTCGCCACGCGCGTGCAGAGTTCCATTCATATGTCGGAGGTCGCGGAACCGTATATTCGCCGCCGGGCCATTCGGCATTTGGAGAAGGGCCGCGTCGTCATCTTTGCGGGCGGGACGGGGAATCCGTTCTTCTCGACAGATACCACGGCCGCGCTTCGAGCCGCCGAGATCGAGGCAGAGGTCATCCTGATGGCGAAAAATGGCGTGGACGGCGTTTACACGGCGGATCCCCAGAAGGATCCCACGGCGACCAAATACGCGGAACTCGATTTCATGGAAGTGTTGAAGCAAGGGCTTGGCGTGATGGATTCCACGGCGGCGAGCTTGTGCAAGGACAACGACATTCCCATTTTGGTGTTCAACATCAATGAAAAGGGGAACATCCTTCGGGCTGTGATGGGTGAAAAGATCGGCACCTTGGTGGGAAAGGGTGATGGGCATGCATGAGGAATTGATCCAAAATCTTCAGGAGCGGATGGACAAGGCCATTCAAAACCTGCGGCGCGAGTTCGCGACCGTCCGCGCGGGACGAGCCGCTCCGTCGATGCTCGATCACGTCATGGTCGAGTATTACGGCGAGCAGATGCCGGTCAACCAGGTGGCGAGCGTGACCTCGCCAGAGCCGCGCCTGCTGGTCATCTCGCCTTGGGATAAGTCCATGCTCGGCGAGATCGAAAAGGCGATTCAAAAGTCGGACCTCGGGTTGAACCCTGCGAACGACGGCAACGTCATTCGATTGACGATACCTGCGCTCACGGAACAGCGCCGTCAAGAGCTGGTCAAACAGGTGCGGAAGATGGCGGAAGAGGCGCGCGTCGCCATTCGGAACATTCGCCGGGACGGCAATGAGGAGATCAAAAAGCTGGAGAAGGCCGGAGATCTCTCGGAGGACGACGTGCGTCGGCTCATGGAACGGGTGCAGCAGTTGACAGACAAGGCCATTGCACAGGTGGACCGCCTGTTGGAAGATAAGGAGAAGGACGTGACGCAGGTCTGAGTTCCAAGGTAGCTGGATTAAGGGGGATGCCAGCCTTGTTCAAGGGTTTTGGGCGTTCGCAGCGTGCCAGTGCGGCGGCGGTCGAGCAGCCAGCGCTCGACGTCAAGCCCCGGCATATCGGTCTCATCATGGACGGAAATGGCCGCTGGGCGCAAAAACGCGGTCTTCCCCGAATCGCGGGTCACCACGCGGGCATGTTGGCCATGAAGGAAGCCATCCGCGCGTGTGACGATTTCGGCATCGAATGCGTCACGCTGTATGCTTTTTCGACCGAGAATTGGAAACGCCCCGCGGCCGAGGTGGATTACCTCATGCGGCTGCCGGAGCAGTTTTTTCGGAGCGAGATCGACGAGTTGGTGAGGCGCAACGTCCGGGTGCGTTTCATCGGCGACACCGCGCGCCTCCCGGCGCATACGCAGGAAACCGTTCGCCGCGCCATTCAGTGCACGCAGCACAACACGGGGATGATTGTCAACTTCGCCCTCAACTACGGGGGGCGAATGGAGATTGTCGCGGCGATGGAGCGTTATGCGCGCGAGGTCATGGAGGGGCGTGCCACGGTGGGGCAGCTCACGGAGGCCACCTGCGATCGGTATCTCGACACGGCCGGGCTTCCGCCGCTCGATCTCGTCATCCGCACGAGCGGCGAAATCCGATTGAGCAACTTCCTGCTGTGGCAGGCGGCTTACGCCGAACTGTGGTTTACGGATGTGTTGTGGCCGGACTTTACACGCGACGATCTCTATCAGGCGATTTGCGATTATGCGAAGCGCAAGCGGAGGTTCGGCGCGATCGAGTAGGTGTCCATTTCCATGCTGAAGCAGCGGGTCGTCACGGCTGTGATCGCAGGGCTCGTGGTCCTGTTCGTGTTGTTATTCGCGGGGCTGACCGGCTGGCGGTGTCTCGTGTGGGTCGCGACGCTGGCTGGCGTTTATGAGTTTTGTCAGATGTTTGGGCAGCGGTGGTTCGACCCGGCTGCGTGGTTCGGGGCTATCGCGATCACGCTCGCAGACTGGTTCCCGAGACAAGCGTTTCACCCGTTCCTCCTGTTCCTGGCTGTGGCGGTGGTGTTCGCCCTGCCGGTGTTCACGCGAAGGCCGAATGACCTGCGCACCTACGCGGTGACGGCGTTTGGTGCGTTCTACCTCGCCGCGGGGGGCGCGTCGCTCATCGGGCTTCGCGCGCTGCCAGAGGGTTGGTTCTGGATCTGGTTGTTTCTGATCTCCGCGTGGATGTCCGACACGGCGGCGTATTTCGTCGGCCGGTTCATCCAGGGGCCCAAGCTGCTCCCCGCCATCAGCCCGAAGAAGACCGTGAGCGGCGCCCTCGGTGGCTTGGCCGGCGCGGTGGTCGGGGCGGTGGTGTTTGGCGAGATCGCCAAACGGGAACCCAACGCCTGGGTGTTGGCGGCCGTGGGGCTCCTCGTGGCGCTCACGGGGCAGGTTGGGGATCTGGTGGAGAGCGCCTACAAGCGCGCGGCCGGTGTGAAAGACTCCGGCCGGATGTTGCCGGGCCACGGAGGAGTTTTGGATCGAATTGACAGCTTGCTGTTCGCAGCGCCCTTTGCCCTGTGGTTCATCTCCGGCGTGTTGAACGGCTGGATGTAGAGGGGCCTGGTGGGGGAGTCGACATGAAGCGCATCGCCATTTTAGGAAGCACAGGCACCATTGGCGTGCAGGCGCTCGAGGTGTTG
The DNA here is from genome assembly GCF_001552675.1 of Alicyclobacillus sendaiensis NBRC 100866. GTDB lineage: Bacteria > Bacillota > Bacilli > Alicyclobacillales > Alicyclobacillaceae > Alicyclobacillus > Alicyclobacillus sendaiensis. The sequence goes on along the minus strand of NZ_BCRQ01000010.1, from coordinate 47,322 downwards.
TCTCAGTTCGATACATACGAAGTCGTCGCGCTTGCGGCTGGGCGCAACGTGGAGCGACTGGCGCAACAGATTCGGCGGTATCGCCCGAAGCTCGTGGCCGTGGCGGACGACGAGGCGCGGCGTGCGCTGCACGCACTTGTCCCGGGCGAGCCGGTGGACATCGTGGTCGGAGACGAGGGGCTCGTCGCGTGTGCCGCGTATCCCTCGGATGTGGTGTTGAATGCGGTCGTGGGGGCGCGGGGCATTCTTCCGGCGCTGGCCGCGGTCGGCCGAGGCGCGCGGCTCGCGCTCGCCAACAAGGAGTGCCTCGTGGCGGCCGGCGATCTCATCCTGCGCGCCATGCGCGATGCGGGCGGCGAAATCGTGCCCGTGGACAGCGAGCACTGTGCGCTCCACCAGTGCCTGCGATCCGGCCGGCCGGAGGAGATTCGGCGGCTCGTTCTCACGGCGTCCGGCGGTCCGTTTCGATTATGGCCGAAAGCGCGCATGGCGGAGGTCACGGTCCGAGATGCGCTGCGCCACCCGAACTGGCACATGGGGCAGAAGATCACCATTGACAGCGCCACAATGATGAACAAGGGGCTCGAGGTGATCGAGGCGCATCATTTGTTCGGGGTGCCATATGATAAGATAGCTGTGCTTGTACATCCGCAGAGCATCGTGCACTCCATGGTGGAGTTCGTGGACGGCTCCGTGATGGCACAGCTCGCGACCGCCGATATGCGGCTGCCGATTCAATACGCCATCACCTACCCGGACCGACTTCCCGCGCCGTGGCCGCGGCTCGATCTCGCGAGCGTAGGGACGCTTCACTTCGAGGAGCCGGATCTCGACAAGTTCCGATGCCTGCGCTTGGCCATCGAGGCAGGGAGGGCGGGTGGCATCGCGCCCTGCGTCTTGAACGCGGCCAATGAGGTGGCGGTCGACGCCTTTTTGCGCGAAGCCATTTCGTTTTTGCGCATCCCTGAGGTGGTCGAAGCCGTGCTCGAACGCATGCCGAACGAAGTGCCTCAGTCGGTTGACGATGTTCTGCGCGCGGACGCCGAAGCGCGGCGTCTGGCCGAACTCTACGTGTCAAAGGGCGGATGATCAGTTGCCAATCTTAGCGCACCTCGAGTTCTATGCAGAGGCGGCCGTCGCCATTGTGCTCGTGTTTGGCGTTTGCGTGACGCTGCACGAGTTTGGCCACTTTTACGTCGCCAAACGGTGCGGCGTCGCGGTGCCTGTGTTTGCCATTGGATTTGGCCCCAAGGTGGTATCCGTGGTGCGGGGCGGGACGGAGTACTCGCTCAGGCTCATCCCGCTTGGCGGATTTGTGCAGTTGGCGGGCGAGGCCCCGCAAGAGTCGTGGTTCCCCGAGGGCCAATCGGTCGCGTACGAACTCGACGAAGCCGGGCGGATTTCCGCGCTCGGCGAGCCCCGCGACTTGCCCAACGCGCGTGTGGGCGTGGTGCGCGAGGTCGATCTGACGGACGAGATGACGATGACGCTCCAGACGGACGAAGGGCTTCAGCGCTTCCGCGTGAAGGAAGGCGCCCGCGTCATGCTGAGCCGCCGCTCGTCGATTCCCATCGTCCCGAAGGAGCAGCAGATGATTGGCAAGCCACTTTGGCAGCGAGCTGCCATCATTCTGGCTGGACCCGTGATGAACCTGATCTTGGCAGGCGTCCTGTTCTCGGCGGTGAACACCTACACCGGCGTTCCCACGACCACCGTGGGCCACGTCGAGCCGGGCACACCCGCGGCGCACGCGGGCCTCGTGCCGGGCGACACCATTGTGGCCGTCGACGGACGGCCAATTCACTCCTGGGCAGGGCTCGTGCGCGCAGTCTCTCTGGAGGGCGCGCGCGATGGCCATCCGGAGCCGCTTGTTCTCGAGGTCAAGACGGGTGGAGGCACGCGATCCATCGTCGTGACGCCTCGCATGGTCAGCGGTGAACCGATGATTGGCATCGACGCCGAGGTTTCTCACAACCCCATTCACACCGTCCCCGCGGGTTTTGCGGCGCTCGTTCGCGACATCGCCGTGACGATTCAAGGCTACGTGGGGCTGTTTGTCCATCATCAATTCCAGTCGCTCTCCGGCCCCGTCGGGATTGCGCACGTCATCACGGAGCAGGTTCGCTTCGGCATCTGGAACGTGATTGCCGTCACGGGCGCGCTCAGCCTTGGCCTTGGCCTGTTCAATCTGCTTCCCATCCCGGCGCTGGATGGCGGGCGGCTTTTGTTCATGGCCATCGAGCTCGTCCGCGGGCGGCGAGTGGATCCTGAAAAAGAGGGATTTGTGCATTTTGTCGGTTTTGCCATTGTCATGCTGTTCGCGGTCGTCATCACGTATCGCGATGTGACGCACTGGTTCTAGAGGGGAGCGCGAGCGAGACCATGGCGATGACCGAGCGCGCCGTCCGGGAACGGGTGCTCTGCAGGGTACGAAGCGTCCGCGTGCGCAGGGCGACCCAAGAGGTCCGCGTCTGTGTGGAGTCGCCCTTCGCCGGCTCGGCGCTTGACGTTGACGGATTCTCCTCTTTCTATCGCGATCTCGTCGAGATTCACGAGCTCTGCGCCTCTACGTTTGCCTCGTGCTCGTGGAGTGTCGAGGTGTTACCTCCCCAGGTCGTGTCTGCTTCGGAGGCGGAGTGCGCCATGCGCGCGCTCGCGGCTGCGTACGAGGCGCGTTCTCACCTGTCCGGCAAATGGCTGTCGCAGGCGAGGCTGACGGTGGAAGCGGTAGACGAGCCGGAGCGGCTTCGCGCTATCGTCCGCGTGCCGAGCCAACCCATTGCCGATCAGCTGAAACAGAAGGGGGTAGCGGCGTGGCTCGCCTCCGAGGCTCGCCGCGCGTTTGCCCTCGATGTCGACGTCGTCGTCGAGGTGGACGAGACGGCCTGTGAAGACGTGCTCGCGGCGGGTGAGAAGTTGAAGCAGGAGGCCGAGGCGCGCTGGCGGCGCCAGCTCGCGGAGGAGGCGAAGTTGGCGCGAGAACAGGCGAAGGAGTCGGACGGACGGGATGAGGCCGGCGCTTCCCAGGGCGCGGAGCCGCTCGTTGTGGGCCAGATGTACGACGAACCGGCGCCCATTTCCCTCCGGGAGATCGTGGATGAAATGCGCCGCGCCACCGTAATCGGCGAGGTCTTCGGCGTCGAGCGGCGGACGCTGCCCAGCGGCCGAACGCTGATTCAATTCGCCGTCACGGACCACACGGACTCGATTTCCGCCAAGATGTTTGTCCAATCCGATCGCGATCTTCAGGCGACCGCGAACCTCGCGGATGGCGCGTGGGTGAAGATTCAGGGACAGGTCCAATTCGATCCGTACGCCAAGGAAATCGTGTTCATGGTCCAGGCCATGCGTCCGCACGATCCGCCTCGCCGCATGGATCGCGCCGAGGTCAAGCGCGTGGAACTGCACGCTCACACCACCATGTCGGCCCTGGACGGCGTGGTCAGCGCCGCCGCACTTGTCAAGCGCGCGGCGGAATGGGGACATGACGCCATCGCCATCACGGATCACGGCGTGTGCCAGGCCTATCCAGAGGCCTATCAGGCCGCGAAGAAACACGGTGTGAAGCTCGTGCTCGGCGTGGAAGCGTACGTGGTCGACGACGGCGGGCTGTTGGTGTATCGGGAGTGCGACCGTCCGCTCGACGACGAGACGGAATTCGTCGTGTTCGACACGGAGACGACCGGGCTCAACGCGCGCGAGGACACGCTCATCGAAATTGCCGCGGTGAAGGTCAGAGGCGGTCAAATCGTGGACACGTACGCGACGCTCATCGACCCCGAGCGACCGCTCGACGCCAAGATCGTCGAGCTGACCGGGATCACAAACGAGATGGTGGCCGGACAGCCGAAACTGGAAGAGGCGCTCGACGGATTCCGCCGTTTCGCCCGCGGCGCGGTGCTGGTGGCCCACAACGCCGAGTTCGACGTGGGCTTCCTGAACCAGTGTGCTGAGCGGCTGGGACTCGATCCATGGGAGGAACCCGTCATCGACACCCTGGCGCTCGCGCGCGTGCTGTATCCGGGCGAGAAGAACTACAAGCTGAAGACGCTCACCCAGAAATTTTCCGTCGAACTCGTCAATCACCACCGGGCGCTGGCCGACAGCGAGGCGACCGCCAAGGTGTTCGTCCACATGCTCAAGGACGCCAAGGCGCGCGGGATCCACAACCTGCTCGATCTGAACCACCTCCGGGGCCAGATTGACATCTCGCGGGTCCGCCCGTTCCACGCCACCGTGCTTGTTCGCAATCGCGAGGGGCTTCGGAATCTGTATCGGCTCGTCTCCATCGCCCATACCAAGTACCTGCACCGCGTGCCGCGCATTCCCAAGAGTGCGCTCGCTCGGCACCGCGAGGGGTTGCTCATTGGCACCGCGTGCCGGCAGGGTGAATTGGTCGAGGCCTTCTTCCGCGGCAAATCCGAGGACGAGATCGACACGCTGCTCGAGTTCTACGATTACCTGGAGATCCAGCCGGTCAGTCACTACGAGCCGCTGGTGCGAGAGGGCGTCGTGGCGTCGTTCGAGCAGGTGCGCGAGCTGCTGCGCCATATCGTGGAGATGGGCAAGCGCCTGAACAAGCCGGTGGTGGCGACCGGCGACGTCCACTATTTGGACGAGCACGACGCCATCTTCAGGGAGATCTTCCTTCAATCTCAGAAACTGGACACCAAACAGCCGCCGCTTCACTTCCGGACGACCGATGAGATGCTGGAAGAGTTCGCATTCTTGGGAGAAGCGGACGCGCGTGCGGTGGTCATCGACAACCCGCGCCGCCTGGTGGCGCTGTGCGACGACGTGAAGCCGATCCCTGATGAGCTTCACACGCCGGTCATCGAAGGGGCGGAGGAGGAAATCCGGCAGCTCGCCTACGACAAGGCGAAGCGCATCTACGGCGATCCGCTGCCCGAGCTGGTCGAAAAGCGCCTGGCTCGCGAGCTCGACGCCATCATTTCGCACGGGTATGCGGTCATCTACCTGATTGCGCACAAATTGGTGACCAAATCGCTGAGCGATGGGTATCTCGTCGGCAGCCGTGGATCGGTGGGTTCGTCGCTCGTCGCCACCATGACGGATATCACCGAGGTCAATCCGCTGCCGCCGCACTACGTGTGCCTGTCGTGCCACTACCATGAGTTTTTCCTGCACGGGGAGTATGGATCCGGCTTCGACTTGCCGGACAAGACGTGCCCAGAATGCGGCGCGAAGCTGCACAAAGATGGTCAGGATATCCCGTTCGAGACGTTCATGGGCTTTGATGGCGACAAGGTGCCGGACATCGACCTCAACTTCTCCGGGGAATATCAGCCGAGGGCGCACCGGTACACGGAGGAGTTGTTCGGCAAGGATCACGTGTTCCGCTCGGGCACCATCTCCGTCGTCGCGGAGAAGACGGCCTACGGCTATGTGAAGAAGTTTGCCGAGGAGCGCGGCCTGGTTCTGCGCAATGCCGAGATCGAGCGGTTGGTGCGAGGGTGCACGGGCGTGAAGCGGACCACCGGGCAACACCCGGGTGGACAGGTCGTGGTGCCGCACTACGTGGAGATCTACGACTTCACGCCGATCCAGTATCCCGCAGACGATACGTCGTCGGAGACGCTCACGACGCACTTCGACTACCATTCGGGGCTCGAGAATTGCCTGCTCAAGCTCGATATCCTCGGCCACGACGATCCGACCGTCATTCGCATGCTGCAAGACCTTACGGGCGTCGATCCGAAGTCCATCCCGCTCGACGATCCAGACGTGCTGGAGCTGTTCCGAAGCACGCGCCCGCTCGGCGTCACCCCGGAGGAGATCCGTTCGACCACGGGTACGTACGCCATTCCGGAGTTTGGCACGCGCTTCGTGCGGCAAATGCTCGAGGACACCCGGCCGACGACGTTCTCCGAGCTCGTGCGCATCTCGGGGCTGTCGCACGGCACGGACGTCTGGCTGAACAATGCGCAGACGCTCATCCGCGAGCAAGTTGCGACGTTGTCCGAGGTCATCTGCGCCCGGGACGACATCATGCTCTACCTCATTCAAAAGGGGCTCGATCCGGCCCGGGCATTCAAGATCATGGAAGGCATCCGCAAGGGGAAGGGCGTCAAGCCGGAGGACGAAGCGTACATGCGGGAGCACGGGGTGCCGGATTGGTACATCGAGTCGGGCAAGAAGATCAAATACATGTTTCCCAAGGCGCACGCGGCGGCCTATGTGCTGATGGCGGTCCGCATTGCGTGGTTCAAAGTGCACCGGCCGCTCGCGTTCTACGCCACGTACTTCACGGTGCGCGCGGACGACTTCGACGTCGCTGTGATGACCGCGGGCAGGGACGCCATTTTGAAGAAGATCGACGAGATTGAGGCGAAGGGCAACGCGGCCTCGGCGAAGGAGAAGAGCTTCCTCACGGTGCTGGAGGTGGCGCTTGAGATGGTGGCGCGCGGGTATCGCTTCCTGCCCGTGGACCTCTACAAGTCGCACGCCACGCAGTTCCTCATCGACGAGGAGGCGCAAGGGCTGCGCCCGCCCTTTGCCGCGATTCCTGGGATTGGGGAGACGGCGGCGCGCAACCTGTATGAGGCCGCGCAGCAGGGCGAATTCCTGTCCCTCGAGGACCTGCAGTCGCGGGCGCGCGCGTCGCGGGCCGTGATCGACCTGCTCATGGAACTCGGCTGCCTCGACGGGCTTCCGGAGACCAATCAGCTTTCCTTGTTCTGAGGAGGAACGGGCGCATGGCGATGATGAAGCTGGAACACGTAGGTATCATCGTGTCGAATCTGGAGCGATCCATCGCTTTCTACACCGACGTGCTCGGCATGGAGCTTTTGGGCACGCTGGATCACAACACGCCGGGAATCCGGCTTGCCTTTCTGTCGTACCCGGGGCAGAATGCGCAGATCGAGCTCATCGAGGGCTACGCAGAACGGCTGCCGGACGAGGGGCAGGTGCATCACGTGGCCATCACGGTGGACGACATCGAAGCTGAGGCGGCTCGGCTTCGTGGCGCGGGCGTGCGCTTTTTGGACGAAGCCATCACCACGCTTCGAAACGGGGCGCGATACATCTTCTTCGCGGGTCCTGACGGCGAGCGGTTGGAGTTGTTCCAGCCGCCGTGCGGATGAAAGCTGAGGGTGAGGTGGCGCCGTGAGCGCGTGGGAACTGATATTTCTCGGACCGGAAGGCACGCACAGCCATGAGGCAGCGGATTGCATTGCGTCATCGCTGTTCGCGGGCCAGCCGGTGGACCAAGTGGCGATGCAGAGCTTTGACGATATCTTCGAGGCGCCGAGATCCGCGCATCGGTTGGCCTGCGTTCCCATTGAGAACAGCATTCAGGGATCCGTTTGGCAAGTGTGGGACGCGCTCACGCGCGAACATCTCCAGGAGGGCGCGCGTCAAATTCTCGCCGCCGTCACGCTGCCCATTCATCACTACGCGATGTATCGAGACGGGATCGATCTCGACCAGGTCGACGAGGTGGTCTCTCATCCCCAGGCGCTCGCGCAGTGCAAGGAACACATCCGGCGCCACTTTCCTGGCGCCCGCGAGGTGGCGGTCTCCAGCACCGCGGAGGCCGCGCGGCAGATCGCGCGAGGCGAGCGAGCTCGGGCAGTGGCCATCGGCAGTCGTCGGGCCGCCCAGTCGTACGGGTTGTCGGTGGCGCCCGAGCCCTTTGAGGACAGGCCGGGGAACGTGACGCGGTTCGCGCTCGTCGGATCGCCCGACGTCGCGTTTGCTCCGCCTTCGTGGCGTCTCACGGATTGGACGGCGTCCTTGTGTCTTCGGGGCGTGCCGCACCGACCGGGGGGATTGGCGCTGGCCCTCCACACGTTTGCGGCGGCCAACCTCAACTTGACTCGCCTCGAGTCCCGCCCGGTCGGCGACGCCATCGGCAACTACGTGTACTACCTGGACGCCTCCGTTTGGCCGTACGCGGATCGCGGGGAGCGAGTGCTCGCAGTGGTTCGCGAGCTGTTGATGCTGCAGGGCGTCGAAGTTCTCACACTCGGGGTGTATCCGGTCTACAGCCCGTCCGCATGACGAAGCGGCGTCAGGTCAAGCCTGGCGCCGCTTTAGCTTTTCTCGCTCGCTCTTGTGAAGGATTTTCTTGCGAAGCCGAACCGACTGGGGTGTCACCTCGCACAGCTCGTCGTCCTCGATGTACGTGATGGCCTCTTCGAGGGACATGAGGCGCGGCGCCTTCAGCTTCACCGTCTCTTCTTTCGTGGAGGAGCGAATGTTTGTCTGATGCTTTTCCTTCGTGACGTTGACGACGAGATCGTTCTCGCGGCTGTGCTCGCCGACAATCATCCCTTCGTACACTGGGGTGCCGGGCGTGATGAACATCACCCCGCGGTCCTCCAGGTTGCCAAGCGCATACGCCGTTGCGATCCCCGTCTCGCTCGCCACCAGCACGCCCTGTCGCCGCGCCTGGATGGGCCCTCGCCACGGCGCGTACGCCTGAAAGCGGTGATGCATGATTCCATAACCGCGGGTCATGGTAAGGAAGAGGGAGCGAAATCCGATGAGCCCTCGGGTCGGCACCTGAAAGACGAGCCTGACCATGCCGCTTTGGCCCACCGGGTGCATGGCGACGAGCTCGCCCTTTCGCAAGCCGACTTCCGCAATCACGCTGCCTGCGGCATCCTCGGGCACGTCGGCGACGAGCTCTTCGATGGGTTCAAGCCGTTCGCCCGCCTCTTCGCGGACAATCACGCGCGGCTTCGACACGGCGAGTTCGTAGCCCTCCCGCCGCAGGGTCTCGATGAGAATCGAGAGGTGCAGTTCCCCGCGGCTCTTGACGAGAAACGCGTCGGCGTCATCGGTGTCCTCGACCTGAAGGCTCACGTCGGACTCCATTGCCAAATGCAGGCGATCCCGGAGTTTGCGGCTCGTCACGTGCTGCCCTTCGCGGCCTGCAAACGGGCTGTCGTTGACGTGGAACGTCATCTCGAGCGTCGGCAGGTCAATCTCGATGACGGGCAGCGCCTCAGGGCGGTCCGGCGACGCGAGCGTGTCGCCGACGGTGATGTCGGCAAAGCCGGCGATGGCGACGATGTCGCCCGCGGATGCGGATTCGACCTCCATCCGGCGCAGGCCCTGGTACACGAAGAGCTTCTGCACGCGCCCTTCGACGGCGCTCTCCGCATTGCGCAGGCGCACCACCGCCTGTCCCTGCCGGATTTCGCCTCGGTGGACGCGCCCGATGCCGATGCGGCCGAGATACTCGTCGTAATCGATGATGGTGGCCTGCCATTGGAACGGGCCTTCGGCGTCGACGCGCGGGCTCGGGATGTGGGCGATGATCGCGTCAAACAACGGCCGCATATCGCGGCCAAGGTCGTTCGGATCCGTCGACGCTTTTCCTTCGAGCGCCGACGCGTAGATCACCGGAAAGTCGAGTTGCTCTTCGGAGGCGCCGAGATCGATGAACAGCTCGAGCACCTCGTCGATCACGGCCGCAGGGCGCGCGTTCGGCCGATCCATCTTGTTGATGACGACAATCGGGACGAGTTGGGCGGACAGCGCCTTGTCGAGGACAAAGCGCGTCTGCGGCATCACGCCTTCGAAGGCGTCCACCACGAGCAGCACGCCGTCCACCATCCGGAGGATGCGCTCGACCTCGCCGCCGAAGTCGGCATGACCGGGGGTGTCCACAATGTGGATGCGGTACGATTCGTACGGGATGGCCGTGGCCTTCGCGAGAATCGTGATCCCGCGTTCGCGCTCAAGGTCGTTGTAGTCCAGCGCCCGCTCCGCGATGGGCTGGTTGTCGCGGAAGAGGCCGGATTGGCGAAGCATTTGATCGACAAGGGTGGTCTTGCCGTGATCGACGTGAGCGACGATCGCAACGTTTCGCAATCGATCGGGCTTGATAGTACGCATGACGTCCTCCTTTGCTCCGCTGCGGTAATCACGATAACACGTCGGTGTGCGCAAGACAACGAAGAGGGGTGCTTCACGTTGCGAAATCCGGACGGGAGTGATATACTGGCTGCGTCAGGCTTCGTATACCGTGTACGGACAAGAGTGGGGCCCCCCCACTCTTTGATTTATGCTCGGCACTTTTTGGCGTACGCGAGGCGAGGAATGGAGACACAAGCGGCATGTGGGAGGATGACGCGTGACGAGAGATCGCGTGACCGAGATTGTTGAACGCTTAGTGCTGCCCATCGTGGAGCGGGAAGCGGTCGAACTGGTGGACATCGAGTACACGAAGGAAGGGAAGAACTGGTACCTTCGCGTGTACATCGACAAGCCGGGCGGCGTCGATATCGACGACTGCAGCCGCGTGAGCGAGCAACTGTCGGAAGAACTCGACCGCGTGGACCCGATTCCCAACGCGTACTTCCTCGAGGTGTCTTCGCCCGGCGCGGAGCGGCCTCTGAAGAGGCCGGCGGATTTCGAGCGCGCCGTGGGCCGGTACGTGCACGTGTCGCTGTACGAGCCGCTTATGGGAGCCAAGACGCACGAAGGGACGCTCGTCTCTTACGACGGGGAACGTTTGATCCTCGAGATCAAGCGCCGCTCGAAGACCGTCACGCTGGCGGTGCCCATGGAGAAGATTGCGCACGCGCGGCTGGCTCTGGAGTGGTGACCCGAACGCGCCTGAGATTTCGCGAAGGGGAGGTTCCCTAGTCATGAATGTGGATTTTCTCGAAGCGCTGGACCAATTGGCGCGTGAAAAAGGAATTGACAAGGAAGTGCTGCTCGAGGCGATTGAGGCGGCGCTCATCGCGAGCTATCGCCGCAACTTCCATTCGGCGGCCAACGTGCGCGTGGAGGTGAAGCGAGACACGGGCGAGGTCCACGTGTACGCGCGCAAGACCGTCGTCGAGGAGCCCAAGGACACGCGCCTCGAGATCTCGCTGGACGCGGCGCGCGACATCAATCCAAGCTATCAAATCGGAGATGTCGTGGAAATTGAGGTCACCCCGCGCGACTTCGGGCGCATCGCCGCGCAGGCCGCGAAACAAGTGGTCATGCAGCGCGTGAAGGAAGCCGAGCGGTCGGTCATCTACAGCAAGTTCGCAGATCGCGAAGAAGAGGTCGTCAGCGGGACCGTCAGCCGGCTCGAACCGCGCGTCGCCTATATTGACCTCGGCGACACGGAGGCGATATTGCCGCAGTCGGAGCAGATGGCGTCCGACAAGTTGCAGGTCGGCAAGCGGCTCAAGGTGTTCATCGCGCGGGTGGAGCGCACGTCCAAAGGCCCGCAGATTGTGGTGTCGCGCACCCATCCCGGGCTTCTGCGCCGACTGTTTGAGCTCGAGGTGCCGGAAATTTACGAAGGCATCGTGGAGATCAAGGCGGTGGCCCGCGAGGCGGGCTCCCGGTCCAAAATCGCGGTTCATTCGCGGAATCCCGAGGTGGATCCCATTGGCGCGTGCGTCGGCGCCCGGGGTTCCCGCGTGCAGGCGATTGTCAACGAACTGAATGGAGAAAAAGTTGACATCGTGGAGTGGAGTGAAGACCCGGCGACGTTCGTGGCGAATGCGCTGTCTCCCGCGAAAGTGATCGACGTGCACATCTACGAGGACGAGCGCGTGGCGCGGACCATCGTGCCGGATTATCAGCTGTCCCTGGCGATTGGGAAGGAGGGACAGAACGCCCGGCTGGCCGCGCGGCTCACGGGCTGGAAGATTGACATCAAGAGCGAATCGCAGATGGCCTCCCATTCGCTGCTCGATCAGCTCGAGGACACGGGCGAGGAGGAGCCCGAGTTTGCCACGCTGTCCGACGACTGGCTGAACGAACCGTAAACGGGGAGGGCGCCGCATGAATCGCGTGAGAAAGGTGCCACTTCGCAAGTGCGTGGGCTGCCAGGAGATGAAGCCGAAGGCGGAACTCACGCGCGTTGTTCGAACGCCAGAAGGAGATATCGTGTTGGACCCGACCGGCAAGCGCAACGGGCGAGGCGCCTATCTGTGTCCGTCTGAAGCGTGCCTCAACGTCGCGGTCAAGCGCAGGGCGCTGGAGCGCGCGCTGAAGGCGGCCATTCCGCAGGAGATCCATGAGTCTCTCCGCCGCCAGTTGGTGGGAGACGGGCATGCGCACTGACAAAGAGCGCATCTTGAGGCTGCTCGGCTTGGCGCGCCGGGCCGGGGCCGTGATCGACGGCCAGAAGCGCGTGTTGGACGCCGTGAGGGCGCGGCGCGCCCAATTGGTGATGATCGCGGTGGACGCGGGAGACAATGGGCGAAAGAAACTGATGGACAAGGCGGCGTCGTACGGCATTCAGGTCGTGTGTTTCGGGACCAAAGCGGAGATCGGCCGAGCCATTGGACGGGATATGTCCGGTGCCGTTGCCGTCGTGGAGCCTGGATTTGCGCGCGAGGTCGTGGCGCGGCTTGGGGAATTCCACGGAGGTGGAGCGTTTGACGAAGTTGAGAGTGTACGAGTACGCGAAGCAGATGAACATGTCGAGCAAGGAGATTCTGACCATCCTCAACCGGCTCGGCGTGCCTGTCGCCAATCACATGAGCGTGATGGACGACGAGATGATCCAGAAGGTGGAGCAGTTCTTTGAAGATGTGAAGCGCCGTGCGGCGGAAAGGCGTGCTCAGGAGATGGAAAAGGAATTGCGGGAGCGCCAGCAGAAGGCGAAGGCTGAGGCGCAGACCGAGCAGGCTCAGAGCCGAGCGCCGGCGGCACAGGCGAGCGGGCGAGATCGCCAAGCACAGGCGGCGAGAGAGGTGGAACACGCGAGCGCGAACGCGCCGGCGCAGCAGCCGAGGGGCCACCACCGCGACGGCGGACGGGATCGGAACGGCGGGCAAGGGCGCGGCCGCGACCGGCGCGAGGGGGCTCCAAACGGAGCCGGGGACGCGCGGTCGAGGTCGGATCGCCCCGCGGGCCAGCGGAATGGCAACGGCGGATACGGGCGCAACGGTGGTCCGGGGCAGGGCGATAGGAATCGGGATCGGGGTGGCTACGGAGGCCGTCCTCAGGGCCAGCAGGGACACGGGGACCGCGCAAACGCGCGCGGCCGGGACGGCCAGCGTCCTCCATCGGGAGGTGGCGGCGGGGCCCGGTTCCCGCGTGCGCCGCGGCCGCCCCAGGTGGTCGCCGCCCAGGCGGCACAGCAGAAGCCGGCGGGGCCCGGATCGCAGCGCAAGGAGAAGGAACGCAAGGAGCGCGAAGGGTATCAGCGCCGCGAGGAATTCAACGAGACGAAGCTCCAGCGGGCGCCGAAGCGGCGCGGGGGCAAGCAGGAGAAGCCGCTGCCGACCGAGGTGACGGTCGAGGGGCCGATGACCGTCGGCGAGTTTGCGAAGCTTCTGCAGCGTGAGCCGGCGGAGATCATCAAGCGCCTGCTGATGCTCGGCGTAATGGCGACCATCAACCAGGACATCGACACCGATACGATGGAACTCATCGGTTCGGACCTCGGCGTCACGGTCAACGTCAAGGAGCCGGTGGACGAGGAGGCGCTCGAGCTCCTGATGGAGCCGGACGATCCGTCCCAGCTCGTGCCGCGGCCGCCTGTGGTCACCATCATGGGCCACGTCGATCACGGCAAGACGACGCTGCTTGATGCCCTGCGCGAGAGCCGCGTGGCAGCGGGCGAGGCCGGCGGCATCACGCAGCACATCGGCGCGTACCAGGTCGAGATCGGCGGGCGTCTCATCACGTTCCTCGACACACCGGGGCACGAGGCGTTCACGACGATGCGCGCCCGGGGCGCCCAGGTGACGGACGTCACCATCCTCGTGGTGGCGGCGGACGACGGCGTCATGCCGCAGACGGTGGAGGCCATCAACCACGCGAAGGCCGCGAACGTGCCCATCATCGTCGCCATCAACAAGATCGACAAGCCAGACGCCAATCCGGAACGCGTCAAGCAGGAGCTCGTGCAGTACGGCCTTGTCCCTGAGGAGTGGGGCGGCGATACCGTGTTCGTCGAGATCTCCGCGCTCAAGCGGCTGAACCTCGACACGCTGCTCGAGATGGTGCTGCTCGTCGCCGACATGCAGGATCTGAAGGCGAACCCGAATGCGCGCCCGCGCGGGACCGTGATTGAGGCGAAGCTCGATCGCGGCCGTGGACCTGTGGCGACGGTGCTCGTGCAAAACGGCACGCTCAAGGTCGGCGACATCGTGATCGCCGGCACGACATACGGCCGCATCCGGGCGATGGTGAACGAAAGCGGCCGGCGCCTGAAAGCCGCACCGCCGTCGACGCCTGTGGAGATCCAGGGCCTCAACGGCGTGCCGCAGGCGGGCGATCTGTTTGTGGTGTACGACGACGAGAAGAGCGCTCGTGCCGTCGTGGAGCGGCGTCTCGAGCGGGAGCGGCAACAGATGCAGGCGACTGCGCGCGTCACGCTGGATGATTTGTACCGCCAGATCCAGGAAGGCAACGTCGCCGAGTTGAACGTGATTGTCAAGGCGGACGTGCAGGGCTCGGTCGAGGCGCTGGTGCAGTCCATCGAGAAGATCAACGTCGAGGGCGTGCGGGTGCGCGTGATTCACAAGGGCGTCGGCGCCATCACGGAGTCCGATGTGCAGCTCGCCTCGGCGTCGAACGCCATCATCATTGGCTTCCACGTGCGCCCGGACGCAAACGCGCGGCGCGTCGCGGAGCAGCAGAAGATCGACATCCGCTTGTACCGCGTGATCTACGACGCCATCGCCGAAATCGAGTCGGCCATGAAGGGCATGCTCGCGCCGGAGTACAAGGAGGTCATCGTCGGCCACGCGGAGGTGCGCGAGACGTTCAACATCTCCAAGGTCGGGACGGTCGCGGGATGCTATGTCACGGATGGGCGGATCCCGCGCGACGCGGAAGTGCGCGTGGTGCGCGATGGCATCGTGATTTACGAGGGCAAACTGTCGTCCCTTCGCCGCTTCAAGGACGACGTGCGCGAGGTGGCGGCCGGCTACGAGTGCGGCATGACCATCGAGAAGTTCAACGACATCAAGGTGGGCGACGTGATCGAGGCGTTCACGATGGAACAGGTCGCGCGAGTGTAAAGCGTACGCCGTGGAGGTGCGTGAACGTTGACGCGGATTCGGGCACAGAAGGTGGCCGAACAGATGAAAAAGGAGCTCGCGGATATCCTTCGGCACGAGCTGAAGGATCCGCGGATTGGGTTTGTGACCATCACGCGCGTGGAGGTCTCGGGCGACCTCCAGCACGCCAAGGTCTACGTGAGCGTCTACGGCCCCGAGGCGGACAAGGAGGCCACGCTCGGCGTCCTGACGAAGGCGGCTGGGTTCATGCGCGGCGAGATCGCGCGCAGGCTGCACATGCGCATGGCGCCGGAGCTCGTGTTTCGGCTGGATGAATCCGGCGAGTACAGCGAGCGGATTGAACAGGTGCTGAAGTCGCTGAAAGAGAACGAAGCGAACGATTGAGCGGCCGAGGGGAGTCAGGGGATGACGAGTTGGCAGCCCGAGCCACGGGACAAGGACGCGATCGCGCGCGTCGCGGAGGCGCTTCGATCCTTCGATGATTGGCTGATTGTCACGCACGAGCGACCCGACGGGGACGCGCTGGGGAGCGCGCTTGCGGTGGCCCATACGTTGGATGCGCTTGGCAAGCGGTACGCGATCGCGGCCGGAGAGGCGCTGCCCCCGCGGTTCCGCTTCCTGCCGATGTACGATCGCATTCAATTTGTCGACGATCTCGCCCCGCGCCAGTTTCAACACATCGTCGCGGTCGACTGCGCGGACGAGCAGCGGTTTGCGCCCGTCGCTCCGCTCATCGCGCCCGACCGGCTTGTCGTGAATATTGACCACCATCAGACGAACCCCCGCTACGGGCGGGTGGCGTGCGTGGATCCGTTGGCGGCCGCGACGTGCGAGGTGTTGTATCACGTGGCGAGGGCGCTCAACGTGCCGCTCTCCGTCGATCTCGCGAAGTGCCTGTACACCGGCATCCTGACGGACACGGGCGGCTTCACCTACCCCAACACCACGCGCGAGGTGCACCAGATTGCCGCGGAACTTTTGGCGAGCGGCGTTCAGCCGTACGACATCGCGGAACCTGCCCTGGAAGCGCGGACGCTCGAGCAGATGAAGCTGCTCCAGGTTGCGCTGCGGGACATGACCATCGCGCCCGACGGACGGTACGCGTTCATTCTCGTCAGCCAGGCGATGCTCGCGTCGTGCCACGCCAGCGAGGACGATGTCGAGGGTCTCGTCGGTTTCGCGCGATCCGTCGAGACGGTCGAGGTGGGCGTGCTTTTGCGCGAGCGACCGGACGGGCTCGTCAAGGCGAGCCTCCGCTCCAAGCGACTCGTGGACGTGGCTGCCATCGCACAGCGATTCGGCGGCGGCGGGCACGCCCGCGCGGCCGGGTGCGTGCTCGAAGGCACGTTGGAACAGGCGAAACAGGCTGTGGAAGCCGCCGTGATCGCAGCCTTGAGGGAAGTGGATGAAGCGTGCAAGCGGTAGACGGCGTCCTGCTCATCGATAAACCGGAGGGGATGACGTCGCACGACGTGGTGCAGGGGGTCCGGCGCAAGCTCGGTGTGCGGCGCGTCGGCCATGCGGGCACGCTCGACCCGATGGCGACGGGACTTTTGATGATCTGCGTGGGCCACGTTACGCGCCTCCTGGAGTACCTCGGCCAAGGCGACAAGGAGTACAGCGGCACCGTGGTGTTCGGCATCGGCACGGACACCGACGACGCGGAGGGCACGGTCGTCGCGCAGGCGTCGGCTTCGGATCTGGATCTGGCCGCGGTGCGGGAGGCCGCGCGGCAACTCACCGGCGAGATTCGCCAGCGCCCCCCTCAGTACTCGGCTGTTCACGTCGACGGTCAGCGAGCGTACCACCTCGCGCGCCAGGGCAAGAAGGTGGAGATTCCCGAGCGGACGGTCCGCGTGGAAAGCTTCACCCTCGACGACTTCCGCCGCGAGGGCGATGTCGCGGTGGCCCGCTTTCACGTCCGCTGTTCCAAGGGGACGTACGTGCGCGCCCTGTGCCGCGATCTCGGCGAACGGCTCGGCGTCCCTGCGCACATGCGCTCGCTGCGCCGGCTCGCCATCGGCAGCGCGCGCGTCGAGGACGCCATTTCCTTCGGCGATTGGATGGCCTCGGAGGACCCCGCTTCGCACCTCAGAGATCCGCTCCTGTACCTGGACAGCTTGCCCATGTGGCAGCCCCCGCGCGAGGTGTTGGAGCGGCTCGCGAACGGCCAGGCGGTCGAGTTGGACGACCGGATGTCGCTTACGCCTGGCGATCTCGTCCTCGTGATTCACGCGGGTGCCGTGGCCGCCGTCGGCGAGGTCGTCGATCGCCACCCGGCCGCGGTGCGGCCGAAGAAGGTGTTTTGGAAGAGGGGATGAGTCCGTGGAATTCACCATCATGGAGGGCCATGCGCTCGCGTCGCCCGCGCCCCAGGTTTTAACCATCGGAAAGTTCGACGGGGTGCACTTGGGCCACCGCGCGATTTTGAACGCTGCGCGAGCGCTCGTGGGCCCCAAGGAGCGCCTGGCCGTGATGAGTTTCGAACCGCATCCGACGTACGCGTTGACGGGCAACCCGGAATACGCTCGCTGGCTCACCCCTCGCCGTGAACGCGTCCGCATCTTCACCGACCTCGGCGTCGACGCGTTCTACGTCGCTCGCTTTGACCGCGCGTTTCAGCAGTTGGAGCCGGCGGCCTTTGTCGACGGGTACCTCGTGCCGCTTCGCGTGCGCCACGTCGTCGTGGGGCCGGATTTCCGCTTCGGGCGCGGCGGGCAAGGGACGGTCGACGTTCTTCGCCATCTCGGCCAGGAGCGGGGCTTCGACGTGACGGTGGTCCAGCCGGTGGAAGAGCACGGCCACAAGGTCTCCAGTTCCCGCATTCGCGAACACTTGCGAGAGGGGCGCGTCGAGGCCGCGCAGGCGTTGCTTGGCAGGCCTTATGTCATCTCCGGCGAGGTGGTCCACGGAGACAAGCGCGGCCGAACGATCGGATTTCCGACGGCGAACTTGGGCGGGATCGACGCGTATGTCCTTCCGAAGGCCGGGGTGTACGCTGTCTTTGTGGAAGTCGAAGACGCGCCTGACACCTGCATCTCGCACGCGTTCGGCGTGCTGAACGCGGGATACCGGCCGACGGTCGACGGGCGTGCGTTTCAACTCGAAGTCCACCTGCTCGACTTCGACGGCGACCTGTACGGGAAGACCCTCCGCGTCTCGTTTCTTCGCCGCATTCGCGACGAGGTGAAGTTCGACGGTCTGGAGGCGTTGAAAACGCAGATCGCGCGCGACTGCGATGCGGCGAGGGCACTCGTCGGCCTGCCGAGCGCCGCGCAGGCGGAGCGGCCGCGTTCCACCTGAAGCTGGGGGGCATAGCCGGCTGCGACGCTGGAGGAGGACGGCGAACCGCGCCGCGGGGGATCGACTCGACTGGCATTCCGCTGGACACTGTGGTATAGTGATGACCGTGTGCGCAACACGATGAACTGCACCGCGGATCAGGAACCTCCGGCCTGTTCTTCGATGCAGCGATTGGACTTTGAAGGAGGATCATCATGCTCGAAGCGGACAAGAAGAAGGAAATCATCGCAAAGTACCAGTTGCACGATTTCGACACGGGTTCTCCGGAAGTGCAGATTGCGCTTCTGACCGAGCGCATCAATTCGCTGACGGAGCATTTCCGCGTGCACAAGAAAGATCATCATTCGCGCCGCGGCCTGTACAAATTGATTGGCCGCCGCCGCAATCTGCTGAACTACCTGCGCAAGAAGGACATCAATCGGTACCGGCAGTTGATTGAATCCCTGGGATTGCGCCACTGACACGAGGCGGGCTTCGGCCCGCTTCTTTTGCATGTGTGGTGGAACCCCGTTCGTACATAGCAAGGTATGCGGCGTTCGGCCGCTTGACATGGTAGGAGGTTAGAGACCCATGGTGGTTCGCCATGAATTCGAAGTGGCGGGCCGGCGTTTTGTCCTGGAGACTGGGAAACTGGCTCGACAGGCGACGGCGGCGGTCCACGTGCAGTACGGAGAGACGGTGGTCTTGGCCACGGTCACCGCGTCCAAAGAGCCGAAGGAACTCGACTTTTTTCCGCTCACCGTGAACTATGAAGAACGACTTTACGCGGTCGGGAAAATTCCCGGCGGTTTCATCAAGCGCGAGGGGCGGCCGAGCGAGCACGCCATTTTGGCTTCGCGCCTCATCGACCGGCCCATTCGGCCGCTCTTTCCGGAAGGATTCCGCAACGATGTCCAGATTGTCGATCTCGTCCTCTCTGTGGATCAGGACTGTGCGCCGGAGATCGCGGCGATGATCGGCACGTCGGCGGCCCTTACCATCTCGGACATCCCGTTCAACGGGCCCATCGGCGGCGTCATCGTGGGGCTCGTCGACGGCCAGTTCGTCATCAACCCCACGGTCGAACAGTCCGAAAAGAGCGATCTTCACCTCGTGGTTGCCGGCACCAAAGACGCGATCGTGATGGTGGAGGCGGGAGCCAACCAGGTTCCCGAAGAAATGGTGCTCGAAGCCATCCTGTATGGTCATCAGGTCATTCAAACCATCTGCGATGAGATCAACGCGTTCGCCGAAAAGGTCGGCGTGAAGAAGCGCGAGGTCGAGCTCCACAAGGTGGATCCCGAACTGGAGGCCGCGGTGCGCGCCTACGCCACGGACAAGGTCAGCGCGGCGGTTCGCAATCCGGACAAGCTGGCGCGCGAGGAGGCGCTCGCGAACCTGAACGCGGAGGTCGTGGAACATTTCAAAGAGGCCTTCCCCGAGAAGGAGGCGGACATCGCCGAGGTCATGCACACCATCCTGAAGGAGCGCGTGCGCGAGGCCATTCTGCGCGAAGGCATCCGGCCCGACGGCCGCCGCCTCGATGAAATTCGCCCCATCTCTTGCGAAGTGGGCCTGTTGCCGAGGACGCACGGGTCGGCGCTCTTCACGCGCGGCCAGACACAGGCGCTGTCCGTATGCACTCTCGGTTCCATGGGCGACGAGCAGTTGCTCGACGGGCTCGAGATTGAGAAGTCCAACCGCTACATGCACCACTACAACTTCCCGCCGTTCAGCGTCGGCGAGGCGAAGCCGCTGCGGGCGCCGAGCCGTCGGGACATCGGCCATGGGGCGCTCGGTGAGCGCGCGCTCGATCCCGTCATTCCCTCGCCCGAGGAGTTTCCGTACGCCATCCGCGTGGTCTCGGAGATCCTCGAGTCGAACGGCTCCACCTCCCAGGCGAGCATCTGCGGCAGCACCATGGCGCTCATGGACGCAGGCGTGCCCATCAAGGCGCCGGTGGCCGGGATCGCGATGGGACTCGTGAAGGAGGGCGACCAGGTCGCCATTCTGAGCGATATCCAGGGCATCGAGGACCACCTTGGCGACATGGACTTCAAAGTGGCCGGCACCGAGCGGGGCGTGACCGCGCTGCAGATGGACATCAAGATCGCAGGCATTGACCGGTCCATCCTCGAGCGGGCGCTGAAGCAGGCGCGCGAGGGCCGGATGTACATCCTGAGCAAGATGATGGAGGCCATTTCGGAGCCTCGCGCTGACCTCTCGAAGTTCGCGCCGAGGGTCATCACCGTAAAGATCCACCCCGATAAGATCCGCGACGTCATCGGCCCCGGCGGGCGCGTGATCAACAAGATCATCGAGGAGACGGGCGTCAAGATCGACATCGAGCAGGATGGCCGCGTCTACATTCACAGCACGGACGCCGAGCAAGCGAACCGAGCCCGGGAGATGGTCGAGAACATCGTTCGGGACGTGGAGGTCGGTGCCACGTACACAGGAAAGGTGACCCGCGTCGAAAAGTACGGGGCGTTCGTCGAGATCCTGCCGGGCAAAGAGGGCCTGGTCCACATCTCGCAGCTCGACTTGAACCGCGTCGCGAAGGTGGAGGACGTCTGTCAGGTGGGCGATACGCTCACCGTGAAAGTCACCGAAATCGACAACCAGGGGCGAATCAACCTGTCGCGCAAAGAGGTGCTGAAGGCCATGCAGCCTCCGGCGACGCCTCCGTCGCCGCGCCCGTCGAGCGGCCCGGGACGCGGTCCGCAGGGCGGACACGGGCGGCGCGATCACGGCCACACCGCCGGGCCGAAGGCCGCGCCCAGAAGGATTTCCCCGTGATTGATCAAGCCCACGGCGAGGCATCCTAATCCGCGTGTGATGCGGATGGAGGGATGCCTGATGAAGCCAAGGCCAGCGGTCCTTGGGCTGGGCGCCGGCCTGTGCGCCTGGTTGCTCGGCAGCATGCTCTGGGTGCGCGCGGACGGGTCGCCTCAATCGGTCCCGTCGCCGTCCGTTGGCGTATGGGAGGAAGTGAGCCGCGCGTGGGCGAGTCCGCCCGTGGACGCGCGGCGAGACCGCGTGTGGCATAACGTGCCGGGCCTCTCCGGCTTTGTCCTCGACGCGGCCGCAAGCGCGCGAGAGACGGCCCGTTTCCACGACGGCGCGCTGCACCTTGTGTGGAAGATGGTGCCGCCTGAGGTGCGGCTTCGCGATCTCCCGCCCGACGTGATTTATCGCGGTCCGCAGGTGGAAAAATCCGTCGCGCTGATGGTGAACGTGTCCTGGGGCGAGGCATACGTCCCGAAGATGCTCGAGATCTTGCGCAATGCGCATGTGAGGGCGACCTTTTTTGTCGACGGCGCTTGGGCGAGGAAGTTTCCCCATCTCGTCCGCGCCATGGCGCAAGACGGGCACGCGGTGGAATCCCACGGCTACGGGCACCCGGACTTTCGGAGGCTGAACGACGCGAAGCTCGCGGCGCAACTCGACGAAACCAACCGAGTGCTCGCGGCCATCACGGGAAGAGCGCCGCGGCTCATCGCTCCGCCTGCCGGTTCGTACGATGCCCGCCTCGCGCCACTCGCCAAATCGCGCGGCATGTACGCCATCCTGTGGACAGCGGACACAATCGATTGGAAAAACCCTCCCCCTGCCGCGGTTGTCGAGCGCGTGCAGCGGGGCGCAGAGCCGGGCGCGCTCGTGCTCATGCACCCGACAGCTTCCACCGTCGAGGCGCTGCCGGCCATCATCCGCTGGCTCGAGGCGCGCGGGTACCGATTGAAGACAGTGGAAGACGTGATTGACGAGCGGCCGGCCGCCGCGCCGCCCGCGACGCTGGCGCGGGAGCCCCTCCGCTCGGCACGGCGAGCGCCGCACGACGGCGCGAACAGCGATGTAGGAGGCCATGCGGTTGACATACCGAACGACATTGCGAAACGGCATTCGCGTGGTGGGGGAAGAGATGTCCTCCATCCGCTCGGTGAGCTTGGGGATCTGGGTAGAGACCGGATCTCGTTATGAATCGCAGAGCGAGAATGGCATCAGCCACTTTCTTGAACACATGTTCTTCAAGGGTACGTCGCGCCACTCCGCCAAGGAACTGGCGCATTTGTTTGACGATCTCGGCGGCCAGGTGAACGCCTTCACTTCTAAGGAATTCACGTGCTTTTACGCGCGCGTGCTGGATGAGCATTTCTCCGTGGCGCTTGAAACCTTGGCCGAGATGCTCACGGACTCGCGCTTTGCGCCCGAGGAGATGGAGAAGGAAAAGCGCGTCGTGATTGAGGAAATCCGGATGTACGAGGACACGCCGGACGAGCTCGTCATGGACCTGATTGCACGCGGCGTCTACGGAGAGCACCCCCTCGGGTACACCATCCTCGGCCGCGACGAAAACCTACTCAGGTTCACGCGCGAGGACCTCGTGCGGTATGTGAACCGACACTACCGGCCGGAGCGCATGGTGGTCTCCGTCGCCGGCCATGTGCCCGAGGATGTGGTGATCCGGGAGGTCGAGCGGGTCTTTGGCGGATTGCCGAAGGGGGAACTCGGCGCGCCGGCGCTGGTCCCGCCGCCTTTCCACAAGACCATCACCACGGAAGTCAAGGACATCGAGCAGGTGCACATCTGCCTCGCGGCGCCCGGCTACCCGGCCGGATCGCGCGAGCTGTATCCGCTGCTTCTGTTGAACAACGTGCTCGGAGGTACGCAATCCTCCCGCTTGTTTCAGGAAATTCGCGAGGAGCGCGGGATGGCGTATTCGGTGTACTCGTTTCACACTGGCTACCGCGACGCAGGCATGTTTGGCATCTACGTGGGCACGTCGCCGGAGACGGCCGAAGAAGTGTTGGCGCTCGTGCAGCAGGTCACGGCCCGCATGTGGCAAGAGCCCATTGCCCGCGATGAACTCGAAAAGGCGAAGCGGCAGGTCAAAGGCGCGCTCATGTTGGGCCTCGAGAGCTCGGGCAGCCGGATGAGCCGGCTGGCGAAAAACGAGATTCTGCTCGGCCGCGAGGTGCCGCTTGAGGAGACGATCGCCGGCATCGACGCCGTGGCGCCGGCAGACATCCAGCGCGTCGCCGAGGACGTCTTGAGCCACGGGTTCGCGCTCGCGGCCGTCGGCCCCCTCGCCGAATTCGCGTTCGATCGCGCCGCGAAGGTGTGTGTTTCGTCGTGATGGGCAGTTGGGAGATGGAGATCCAAGTCCAAATCGTCTCGCCGCTGATCACCGCCGACGACTTGCCCCAGTACGCCACGCAGGGTGCCGCTGGCATGGATCTTCGCGCGTGCCTGGAGTCGCCCCGGGTTGTGCGCCCTGGCGAGATCGTGCCCGTGCCGACGGGCCTGGCGATCCAACTGCCCCGGCGAGACGCGGTCGCGCTCGTGTACGCGAGGAGCGGGCTCGCGGCCAAATACGGCATCGCACTCGCGAACGGCGTCGGGGTCATTGACAGCGACTACACGGGCGAGATCGTCGTGCCGCTTCACCACTTCGGCACGCAGGAATTCGTCCTTCAGCCGAAGGAGCGCATCGCCCAGCTTGTGATTGCGCCCATCTATGTGGCGCGCCTCGTGCCGGTGGCGCGCCTCGGCGAAACGGCCAGAGGCTCAGGCGGGTTTGGGTCCACGGGGCGGGTGTAATCGGGTATCACTGGCTTTGGCCAGGCGCGAGGCCCAGGTGTTCGTACGAGCACCTGGGCTTTTTTGCACCCCTCGTGGGCGGCCGTCATAAGCTATGGCGCATGCCAATGGCGAGGTGACCTCGATGCTCACTGGAAAACACCTGGTCTTCGTCGGCGGAGACAGGCGTCAAGTGGAAGTTATTGCGCAAATCACGGACAACGACGCAAGTGCCACGCTCATCGGCTTCTCGGAGCTCAGGCGTTCGTTCAGCGACACGACCTTCGCCGAGCCGAGCGAAGCGGTGTTCGCGCAGGCGGACGCGCTCGTGCTGCCTGTCGCGGGCATGGAGGACGACGGGCGCGTCGACACCTCGTTTGCGCCGCAGCCCGTGGAATTGAAGGAGTCCCATTTCCAGGCCATGCGGCCCGGGACCTTCGTCTTCACGGGCATCGCGCACCGCGTGCTCGCGGAGTGGTGCGAACGGTACTCCCTCCGCCTCGTGAAGCTGATGGAGCTCGACGACGTGGCCATTCTGAATTCGATTCCCACCGCCGAGGGCGCAATTGCCATCGCGATGCAGGAGACGGACATCACATTGCACGGCGCGAAAACGGTTGTGCTCGGCTTCGGGCGGTGCGGCCAGACGCTCGCGCACAAGCTTCACGCGATGGGCGCCGTCGTCCACGTGTGCGCTTCCGACCCGCGCGATCTCGCCCGCATCCATGAGCAGTCGCTCATCCCCGTGCCGCTGAAACACATTGAACACGCCGTGCACGACGCGGACATCGTGTTCAACACCATCCCCGCCATGGTGTTGCCGGCCGCGGTGCTCAGGCGAATGCGGCGGGACGCCGTGATCATCGACATCGCCTCCAAGCCCGGCGGAACGGACTTTCGATACGCAGAACGCCGGGGGATCAAGGCGATTCTCACGCCAAGCCTCCCAGGGATTGTCGCGCCGAGGACGGCCGGTCGCATCATCGCAGCGTCCATCACCCGCATGTTGGCAGACGACGAGCCGGAGTTCGAGGAGGAAGAGCTATGGACCTGAGCGGAAAGACCATCGGCTTTGGGGTCACGGGGAGCCACTGCACCTATGAGGAAATCTTCCCAGAGGTCAAGCGCCTTTGCGATCTCGGCGCGCGCGTCGTGCCGGTCTTTTCCCACCACGTGATGCACACGGACACGCGGTTTGGCAAGGCGGGGGAGTGGGCCCAGAAAATCGAGGAGGTGACAGGCACGAAGGCCATCACCACCATTCCGGAAGCGGAGCCCCTCGGCCCGTCGAAGGCCCTCGACGCCTTCGTCATTGCGCCTTGCACGGCCAGCACGCTGAGCAGACTCGCGCACGCCAACACCGACTCCCCCGTGCTGATGGCCGCCAAGGCCACGCTTCGCAACGGCCGCCCTGTGGTGGTTGCCATCTCCACCAACGATGGGCTAGGCTTGAGCTTGTACAACATCGCCACGCTCATGAACGCGAAGAACATCTATTTTGTGCCGTTTGGCCAGGATGCGCCGCATGTTAAAATGAATTCGCTTGTTGCGCTCATGCGGTTGATTCCTGATACCGTCGCGGCCGCGCTCGAAGGGCGCCAGCTTCAGCCGGTGCTGATCGAGCGCTGGCGCGAAGATGGGCCTTGAGCGCGGATTCTGGGAGAAGGAGCTTGGGGATGGAGAGAAAAGATCGGTATTCGTTTGCCGTGCTCGGCGCGACGGGCGCGGTGGGCAGGCGGATGTTGTCCACGCTCGAACGCCGCGGCGTGCCGGTGGGTGAGGTTCGGTTGCTCGCGTCGCCTCGGTCGGCGGGGACGCGCCTCCCATTTCGAGGCGAGGAGCTCGTCGTCGAGGCCGTTCGACCCGAATCGTTCGACGGCGTGGACATCGCGCTGTTCAGCGCCGGCGCGGCCGCGAGCGAAGAATGGGCGCCCGTGGCCGTGGAGCGAGGCGCCGTCGTGATCGACAACTCGTCGGCGTTCCGCATGCACGACGACGTGCCGCTCGTCGTGCCCGAGGTCAATCCGCACGCGCTTGCGCACCATCGCGGCATCATTGCGAATCCAAACTGTTCTACCATTCAACTGGTCGTGGTGCTGCACGCGCTGCGCGAGTTTGGCCTCGAACATGTGACCATCTCGACGTATCAGGCCGTGAGCGGCATGGGGCAGCGCGCGGTGGACGCGCTTCTCGAGGAGGTCCGTCGAGCGGAGGCGGGTGAGCGCGACGTGACCACAGTGTTCCCGGTGGTCAAGCAGGATCGCCACGTGCCGATGGCGTTCAACGTCATCCCGCAGTGCGACATCTTCCTCGACAACGGCTACACCAAAGAGGAGATGAAGCTGGTCAACGAGTCGAGGAAGATTTTGGAGATCCCGTCCCTGCGCGTGACGCCCACGGCCGTGCGGGTGCCTGTGTTGTACGGTCACGCCGAGTCGGTCGCGGTCCGCTTCCGAGACCCGGTCGGAGTCGCCGAGGTAAGGGACCGCCTCGCGAAGGCGGAAAACGTCGTGCTGGTCGACGATCCGGCATCCGCTCTGTACCCTCACCCTCGCATGGCGGAGGATCGGGGGGAGACCTTTGTCGGCCGGATTCGTCAAGATTTGGAAGATCCGCACACGATTCTGTTCTTCATCGTCGCCGACAACCTGCTGAAGGGCGCGGCGTGGAACGCGGTGCAAATTGCGGAGAAGCTCATGGAGATGGCGCGTTGAGCGAAGGAGTCGAGCGGTTGTGAAAGTTGTCGTGCAGAAGTTTGGCGGCACGTCCGTGGCGACGCCGGAGACGAGGCGGGCGGCCTACCGCCACGTCGAACGCGCCCTGGACGAGGGATATCGAGTCGCGGTGGTGGTCTCCGCCATGGGGAGGCGCGGAGACCCGTACGCGACGGACACGCTTCTTAGCCTGCTCGATTCAGGGGATGGGGCGGGGCGCGAACCGGATCCGCGCGATCGCGACCTCCTGATGAGCTGCGGCGAGATCATTTCGGCGGTGGTCTTTGCGCACGAGCTTCGCAGCCGAGGCCACCGGGTGCGCGTGTTCACGGGGGCGCAGGCCGGGATCGTCACCTCGGAGGACTTTGGCAATGCGCGCATCCTGGACGTGCGGACGGATGGGCTCAAGGCTGCGCTCGAGGCGGGCGAAATCGCGGTGGTGACGGGGTTCCAGGGCTGCACGGAGTCTGGGGACGTGACCACGCTCGGGCGCGGTGGCAGCGACACGACGGCCACGGCCCTTGGCGTGGCGCTCGGGGCGGAAGTGGTGGACATCTTCACCGACGTCTCCGGGATCATGACGGCCGATCCCCGCATTGTCAAGGATGCGCGTCAGCTGCGCCAGGTGACGTATACTGAAATCTGTAACATGGCGTACCAGGGTGCGAAGGTGATTCACCCGCGGGCCGTCGAGCTTGCGATGCAGGGCAACGTGCCCATCCGGGTGCGAAGCACCCTTTCCGACGATCCCGGCACGCTCGTCACGCAGGCCGCGGCGCATTTAGAGCACGGCCGCGTGATGGATCGATACGTCACGGGCATTGCGCACACGCCAAACGTCACGCAGATCCGCGTGCGCGGCGAAGGCATCGGGGCGTCGTCCATCTTCCGCCTGATGGCGGAGCACCGCATCTCTATCGACTTCATCTCGGTGACGCCTTCGGAGGTGGCGTTCACGGTGCCGGACGATCTCGCGGATGCCGCCTGTCACCACCTGTCTCAGCTCGGCTACCGGGTCGAGACGCGGCCCGGATGTGCGAAGGTGTCGGCGGTCGGCGCGGGAATGATGGGCGTTCCCGGCGTGATGGCTCGAATCGTGGACGCCTTGGCTGAGGCCGGGATCGAAATCTTGCAGTCCGCGGATTCGCACACGACCATCTGGGTGCTCGTCGATGGCAGCCAGATGGAAGACGCGGTTCGCGCCCTTCACCGCGCTTTTCAGCTTTCGGGAACCTGAACAGGGGAGATGCGTATGGATTTTGGAAGCCTGATCACGGCGATGGTCACGCCCTTTGACGCCACGGGTGCGCTCGACGAAGGCCGTCTGCGCCGGCTGGTGGATCACCTCATCGACACGGGCACGACCGCGATCGTGGTGTGCGGGACCACGGGAGAATCCCCGACGCTGAGCCACGCGGAAAAGCTGCGCCTGTTTGACGCCACGCTGCGGGCGGTGGACGGCCGAATCCCGGTGATTGCTGGAACGGGCACCAATTCGACCAAGGATTCCATTGAGCTCACGCTCGAGGCCGCGCGCCTCGGCGTGCAAGCCGTGATGCTGGTGACGCCGTACTACAACCGCCCGTCTCAAGAGGGGCTTTACATGCATTTCGCCCGCATCGCGGAGTCGACCACGTTGCCGGTCATGTTGTACAACGTGCCGGGGCGGACAGGGGTCAATCTGCAACCGCAGACTGCGCTTCAGCTCGCGGCGATCCCGAACATCGTCGCGCTGAAGGAGGCGAGCGGCGACTTTTCGCAGATCCTCCGCATCGCTGCCGAGAAACCGGACGATTTCCTGCTCTACAGCGGAGATGACAAGTTCACGCTGCCGATGCTGGCCATCGGCGCGGCGGGCGTCGTGAGCGTCGCCGGCCACGTCGTCGGCCGGCAGATCCGCACGATGATGGACCTGTTCTGGCAGGGACAGGTGGACGAGGCGGCTTATTGGAGCGCGCGGTTGTTGCCCATCTTCGAGGCCATGTTCATGGAGGCAAGCCCGGCGCCGGTGAAGGAGGCGCTGTCGATCGTCGGCATCGACGTCGGTTCCGTGCGCGCGCCGCTTGTCCCGGCCTCCAAGGCGCTCCGCGAGCACCTGTACACCCTTCTGAACGCGCTCGGCGTCATCGAGCCAAGCGCATGACGGAGAGGAGAGACTGGCTGTTGCCAACGCGTCTCGTCCTGCGCCGCGATCGAAGGCGGCGCTTGGAACAAGGTCATCCCTGGATCTATCGCTCGGAGGTCGAGCGGGTGGAAGGGCCGCTCGCTCCGGGCGATCTCGTTGACATCGTGAACCACCAGGGCGCCTTTTTGGCCCGGGGTTACGCGAATCCCCGGTCGCAGATTTTCGCGCGCGTCCTGACGTACCGGCAAGGGGAATCGATTGATGTCAACTTCTTCGTCCGGCGCTTCGAGCAGGCATTGGAATACCGGCGCAGATTTCACCCGCAGGCGCTTGCCTATGGCCGCGCCGTGTATGGCGAGGCGGATTTTGTGCCTGGGCTCGTGGTGGACCGGTTCGGCGAGGTACTCGTCGTGCAGGTCTTGACGGCGGGCATGGAGCGCCTGTTTCCGG
Organism: Alicyclobacillus sendaiensis NBRC 100866; assembly: GCF_001552675.1. Taxonomy (GTDB): domain Bacteria; phylum Bacillota; class Bacilli; order Alicyclobacillales; family Alicyclobacillaceae; genus Alicyclobacillus; species Alicyclobacillus sendaiensis. The sequence goes on along the minus strand of NZ_BCRQ01000010.1, from coordinate 18,211 downwards.
AGGCGCTCAAAGCGCTCGTCGAAGTGTACAAGCCCGCCGGGATTCTGGCGCGAAACGACGTGCCCGTGCGAGCGCTGGAGGGGCTGCCTCTCGTGGTCGAGGCGGTGTACGGCGAGGTACCGGACGTGGTCGACGTGATCGACAATGGGCTCAGGTTCTCGGTGGACCTGCGCGAGGGGCAAAAGACGGGCTACTTTTGGGATCAGTCGGAGAACCGGGCCGCGATTCGGCCGCTCATGACGGGCTGGGGGGCCCGGCGCGCGCTGTTTGGCGGAGACCCGGGCCCGCACGACGGCGCCCACGTGCTCGACTGCTTCTGCCACACGGGCGCGTTTGCCGTCCACGCGCTTCACTATGGGGCGGCGCACGTCACCGCCGTGGACATCTCCGCGGACGCCGTCGAGCTTGCGCGCCAGAACGCTCGCCGAAACGGCGTGTCGGATCGGGCCGAGTTCGTCGTGGCCAACGCATTTGATTACTTGCGCGAACGGGATGCGGAGGGCGCGCGTTACGACGTGGTGATTCTCGATCCTCCGGCGTTTGCGAAATCGAGGCAATCCATCGAGAGCGCGGCTCGAGGTTACAAGGAGATCAATTTGCGCGCGATGCGCATCCTGCGCGACGGAGGTTTCCTCGTCACCGCAAGCTGTTCGTATCACATGTCGCCCGACCGGTTTCGAGAAACGGTCCTGGACGCGGCCGTCGATGCGCACAAGGTGCTGAGGGTCGTTCGGGACGCGCGCGCGGCGAGCGATCACCCGCAAATTGCCGGCGCTCCGGAGCAGCACTACCTGAAGTTTCTCATCTACGAGGTGCGCAGTCGGCGGTGACCCGGCTGCGCAGAACCCTTGCGCTTGAGGTCGACCTCGGAGTATAGTGAATCTATACAATGATTGCATAATGTTGTGCGCGAGCCAACCGAAGCGGGTACCGCACGCGCAGGAGAGCGCACGCGCGTTTGAAATCGCTTGCAGGACTGGCTCGGCGAAAGGGGATGCGTCGCACGGTGGATGTCATCCAGGAATCCCACCCCGCGTTGAACGACGCGCTCACGCCGGAGCGCCGAAGCGACGAGCACCGCCTGATTGAGGAGACGGCGCGTTCCTTTGCGGAACGAGACGTCCTTCCGCGCATGGAGGCACTGGAGTCGGGCGACGTCGCTGTGCTGAAAGCGCTTTATCGAAAGGCCGGGGAATTGGGCCTCATCGGCGTGGATCTGCCAGAGGCGTACGGGGGACTGGCGCTGGATCCCCTTGCGTCCTCGTTGGTGTCCGAGGCGCTCGGAGAGACGGCAGGGTTTGGCGTGTCCATCAACATTCACAGCGGCGTCGCGCTTCACCCGATTCTGTACTTTGGCGACGAAGCGCAGCGCGCTGCGTATCTGCCGCGGCTTGCCGCCGGAGAAATGATTGCGTCGTACGCGCTCACGGAACCGGATGCAGGCTCGGATGCGCTCCACGGCAAAACCAGCGCCCGGCGAGACGAAGCGCGCGGATGCTACGTGTTGTCTGGACAAAAACAGTGGATCTCGAACGCGCGCGTCGCCGGCGTGTACGTGGTGTTTGCCCAGCTTTTCGGTCGCGGCATGACCGCTTTCGTCGTGGATCGAGACCGGCCGGGGCTTTCCGTGGGCAAGGAGGAGCGCAAGGTCGGCATTCACGCGAGCCCGACGGCTTCGCTCATCCTCGATGACGTGGACGTTCCGGAATCCGCCTTGCTTGGGGCGCCTGGTCATGGACACCGGATTGCCCTCTCCGTTCTCAATTTGGCGAGGCACAAGATGGCGCTCTACGCCCTGGGCCAGACGAGGCGAGCCATCCGGCTGGCCGCGGCGTACGCCAAGGAGCGGCGTCAATTCGGCGTGCCTATCGCCTCCTTCGGCATGATCCGGGAAAAGCTCGGCTATATGGCGGCGCGCTACTTTGTGGCGCGGAGTGCAGCCTATCGGACGGCGGGCGAACTTGCTCCCGGAAAAAAGCGGGCGCTTGAACTCGCGCTCCGGTCGGATCTGGATCCCGAAGCGAAAGTGCGGGGCGTGGCATCGGCCCTGTCGTCGTGCATCGCGGCCTGCTCGCTGAACAAGGTGCTCGCCACCGAAGTTCAGGCCTTCGTCATCGACGAGGCCGTCCAGATCCACGGCGGCTATGGCTACATGGAGGATTACGAAATCGCGCGGATGTACCGAGACGCCCGCATTACGCGCATCTTTGAAGGAACGAACGAGATCAACCGGCTGGCGGCCGTGAGGGACCTGCTCCATGTTCGCGCTCAGGAAGCAAGCGCTTGTTCACTTGGGGGTCCGTCGTCGCCTACCGCGGCGCCCTCCACGGCCACTCGCCTTCCCGCCGGACGCTTGCGCGCCACGCTTGAGGGCGCCGAAGGCGCCCTGCGCGCCATGCGGGCGCTCTTCGACGCGGTCCTCGAGGCCGCACTCGCCCGCGACGGAGAGCAACTCGTCGAACAGCAGATGCTCGTCCGACGCCTGGCGGATGCGAACATGTGGCTGTACGCGTTGGAGTCCGCGCTCGCCCGCATCGCCCTGGGCGCCGACGCGAAAGGACCCGCGCGCGATCTCGGCGCGGAGCTGGCCGCCGTCGCCTGGGCGGACGCCGTTCGACACGGTTTCGCGCCGCTCGCCGAGGTCGCGCGCCACGTGGGCGTGCCGTTTGACCCCCTGACGGTCCCGGACGAGATCGGCCAACTGGAGACCATCGCAGAGTATGTATTGGATCGGGTGAGGTGAGCGGTTCATGGAGAAACCAGTGATTGGCTTTTTGGGCCTCGGCAAGATGGGACTGCCGATGAGCCTGAACTTGGTGCGCGGCGGGTACGAGGTGCATGGCTACGACGTCGCGCAGCACGCGGTGGAGGCGTTTGCGCGCGAGGGGGGCAAGGCGTGCGCGTCGGTGCATGAGGTGGTGCGCGCGGCGGACGTGTTGTGTGCGAGTCTGCCGGGCCCTGCTGAGGTGACGGAGGTGTTCGGCGGAGTCGTGGCGCAAGAAGGGCACAGCGGCCAGTTGGTCATCGACTTCAGCACCGTGTCGCCTCAGGTCAACCATCGAGTGGCGGAGACGCTCGCAACCCGCGGTATTGACTACCTCGGTGTGCCGGTGTCAGGCGGGGTGGAACGCGCGGTGGACGGGTCGCTCACGGTGATGGTGGGAGGGCCCAAAGCGGCATTTGAGCGGGCGAAGCCGATGCTCGACCTCATCGGCCAAAACGTGTTTCACATCAGCGAGGACGTCGGGGCCGGATCGGTCGTGAAGCTCGTCAACAACTATTTCATCGGCTATTACACGCTCGCGGTGGCTGAGGCGCTCACGCTCGCGGGAGAGATGGGGATGGACCTCGAGCAGCTGTTCTCCATCCTGAACGTGAGCTACGGGCAGAGCCGCATTTACGAGCGCAACTGGAAATTGTTCATCTCGAAGGACTTCTACGAGCCGGGCTTCACGACGCGGCTGTTGATTAAAGATCTGCACCTCGCCAAGGACATGGCCGCCGCGAAAGGACTCGAGTTGCCGATGACGGACGTGCTCATCGGCATGTACGAGAAGGCGGCTGAACATGGATATGCCGATCTCGACATGGCCGCCATGTACCGCTACATCCAGGACATCAAGAACGACGAGCGGGCGTGATCGCCTGGAGAGAGGGGAATCTGCATGCGCCGACTGCAGAACTATGTCGATGGAAGTTGGGTGGAGATTCAGTGCGAAGGCGCTGTACCGGTGTACAATCCCGCGACCGGAGAGGTCATCGCCGAGACACCGCTTTCGACGCACGCCGACGTGGCGCGGGCGGTGGAAGGCGCCAAGCGCGCGTTCGCGTCGTGGAGCCGGGTGCCGGTCGTCAAGCGGGCCCGAGTGGTGTTTGACTTCCTGGCGACATTGAAGGCGGAGCGGGACCATATCGCCAGGATGATCACGACGGAGCACGGCAAGAGTTACGCGGACGCGCAGGCCGAGGTGGATCGCGGCATCGAGGGCATCGAACACGCGCTGTCCGCGCCGACCTTGATGATGGGCGAATCGCTTGCCGAGGTGTCCGAAGGGCTTGAGCAGACGTACTACCGGTATCCCTTGGGCGTCGTCGCCAGCATCACGCCGTTCAACTTCCCGGCCATGATCCCGCTGTGGGTCATGGGCTGGGCGGTGGTGACCGGCAACGCGCTGATTCTGAAACCGTCCGAGCAGACGCCCACGACCACGCTTCGCCTGGTCGAGATGTTCCACGAAGCGGGACTGCCCCCGGGCGTGCTGCAGGCAGTGAACGGCGGCAAGGAGGCCGTGGACGCCATCCTGTCCCACCCCGACATTGTCGCCGTGAACTTCACCGGCTCGACGAAAACGGCCGCCTACGTGTACGAGACCGCGGCGCGCCACCACAAGCGGGTGCAGGCGTTCGCGGGGGCGAAGAATCACGCGATTGTACTGGAGGACGCGGTGCTCGAGCCGACCGTCGACGGTATACTGCGCGCGGCGTTTCACAACGGCGGCCAGCGCTGCATGGCCACCTCGGTCGTCGTGGCCGTGGGTTCCATCGCGGACGAGGTGGTGGAGCGGCTGGCCGAGGGCGCGCGGCGCATGAAAATTGGCCACGGCTTCGAGGAGGGCGTGGACGTCACGCCGCTCATCCGCAGGGAACATCGCGATCGCGTCCGCGCCTATGTCGACGAGGCGGCGATGTCCGCCCGGCTGGTGGTGGACGGACGCCCAGCCATCGAGGAACACCCGGAGGGCTTTTACCTCGGCCCGTGCCTGCTCGACGGCGTGACCCCCGAGATGCGCGTCTGGCAGGAGGAGTTGTTCGGTCCAGTGCTTTCCGTCGTGCGGGCGCGCGATCTCGACGAGGCCATCGCCATCGCCAACCGTTCGCGCTACGCCAACGGCGCCATCCTGTACACGCAGAGCGGCAAGGCGGCTCAGGTCTTCCGGGATCGCATCGACGCGGGCATGGTCGGCATCAACGTCAACGTGCCGCTTCCCGTGGCCTTCTTCCCGTTTGGCGGGCACAAGGACTCCTTCTACGGCGTGACGGGCGAGAACGGCAAGGAGCTCGTCCAGTTTTTCACGCGGAAGAAGGTCGTCTCGACGCGTTGGTTTTGAGGGAGAGCGAGGTGGAGTATGGAGAGCGTCTTGTTTCGACAGACCGGCACGGTGGCTTGGCTCGGGCTCAATCGGCCGAAGCAGCTGAACGCCCTGAGCCTCGAGATGATTCGGCTCCTTCGCCGCCATTTGGACGAGGTGGCGCAGGATCCGTCGGTCGAGATCGTCGTGCTGTACGGCGAAGGGGATCGCGCCTTCTGCGCCGGCGGCGACATTCGAGCGCTGTACGACGCGAAGGATGAGCCCAACCTCGAGACCGCGTCCGCCTTTTTCTCCGAGGAGTACGCGCTCGACGATCGCGTCGCGCGGTTTCCAAAGCCAGTGGTCGCCCTGTGGGACGGCATCGTGATGGGTGGCGGGGTCGGGCTCACCTACGGCGCCGTGTGGAAGATCGCGACGGATCGCACGCGGTTCGCGATGCCTGAGACCGGCATCGGCTTCTTCCCTGACGTCGGCATGTGTCACGCGCTCAGCCGGATGGAAGGGGGCTTAGGGGTCTACCTCGCGCTCACCGGCGAGTCCGTGGGCGCCGACGTGCTGCTCGCGGCGGGCCTGGCCAACGGCTGGCTCCCGGGCGGCGAGCGGCCGTCGTTTACGGCGGAGCTCGCGCGGCGGGGCGAACAGGGCGAGACGGCGGAGGACATCCAGCGGTTTCTGGGCGCAAGGCTCGCCGCTCATCGCCAGCCGTCGTCGGAGGAGGTGGCCGACTTTCTCCGGCGCGTGAAGGACTATTTCGACGCCCCGTCGCTCGCTGACATCCTGGCGCGCTTGCGAGAGGGTGCCTCGGGCGATCCGTTCGCGGCACAGTCGCTCGAGATCCTGCGCCAGCGCTCGCCGCTCTCCTTGGCGGTGACCTTCGAGGCGCTCCGCCGCGCGCGAAGCGCGACGTACCGCGAGGTGCTGGAGACGGATCTCGTCCTCGCCCTGCAGTTCATTCGCCAGGGTGACTTTCTCGAGGGCGTTCGCGCCCAGCTCGTCGACAAGGACCGGCGCCCCAAATGGCGCCACGCCGATCTGGCGAGCGTTGCGCCCGAAGAAGTGGAGGCGTTTTTCGAACCCATTGCCCGTCCTTCCATCCCGTTTGCCGATTCGCGCCCGTAGAGCTTCCTGGAGAGGAGCGTGGTGAGATGGAGCCATCCCAGACCGCGGCATTTGCCGACCTTTTGGCACCGGACGTGTTCAACATCGCGAGCGCCATTTTGGATCGAGACGCGTCGAGGCGTGCGCTCGTGTGGCGCTCGGAAGCAGGTGCGAAGCGCACGTTGACGTACGGCGAGCTGCGCCGCGAGTCCCTTCGCTTGGCGCAGTCCCTTCACGATCTCGGCCTGCAGAAGGGCGACCGGGTGCTTGTGTTGATGCCCCGCCGGCCGGAGACCTACGCCGTGTATCTTGCTCTTCTCTCGCTCGGCGCCGTCGTTCTGCCCGGGTCCGAGTTGCTCATGCCCAACGACATCGCCTATCGCCTGAGGCACGCGGAGGCGAAGGGCGTGATCGCCCACGCGGCGCTCGCTGAGCGCGCCGAGGCGGCCATGGCCGAGGCGCCGTCGGTAGCCATGCGCGTCGTGGTCGAGGGCTCGCGAGAAGGCTGGCTGGCGTACGACGACCTCGTGCGCGGCGCGGCAGGCGAGTGGGAGGTGGTTCCGACTCGCCGGGACGATCTCGCCTTCCTGTCGTACACCTCCGGGACGACGGGCTATCCCAAAGGCGTGATGCACGTGCACGGCTGGGCGCACGCGCACTGGCACATCGCCGCGAAGCGCTGGCTCGGCATCGAGCCGGACGACGTCGTCTGGGCCACCGCAGGGCCCGGATGGGCGAAGTGGATCTGGAGCCCGTTTGTGGCCACGCTGATGTCGGGGGCAACCGGTTTTCACTACAGCGGCCGATTCGACGCGGAGACGTTCCTTGCGCTCATCGACGATGAACAGGTGAACGTGCTCTGTGCGACGCCGACGGAGTACCGCATGATGGCCAAGGTGGACGGTTTGGAACGGTTTCGCCTTTCGTCGCTTCGCCAGGCGGTGAGCGCGGGCGAGCCGCTCAATCGCGAGGTCATCGACACGTTCCGCCGCTATTTCCAGATCACCGTTCGCGACGGGTATGGGCAGACGGAGAACACGCTGCTTATCGCGACGTGCGTGGACACGGAGGTGCGCCCCGGTTCGATGGGGCTGCCGACGGTCGAAGGGGCCGTGGACGTGGTCGACGAAGAGGGCCGGCCGCTTCCGCCGGGCCAGGTTGGCGACATCGCGGTCAGGCGCGACTTTCCGGCGCTCTTCCGAGGTTATTACAAGGACGACGAGCGAACCCAGGCGCAGTTTCGGGGCGCGTGGTACATCACGGGCGATCGCGCCGAGAAGGACGCGGACGGCTACCTTTGGTTCAGCGGCCGCGCGGACGACATCATCATCAGCGCTGGATACACCATCGGGCCGTTTGAAGTGGAGGACGCGCTCGTGAAGCATCCGCTGGTGCGGGAGTGCGCGGCGGTGTCGAGCCCCGACGAGGTGCGGGGCGCCATCGTGAAGGCGTTCGTCGTCTTAAAGGATCCCGAACTCCACCGAACGCTCGCCCACGACGGCGAGCGGCGCGAGGCGCTGGTGCGCGAACTTCAGGAGCACGTGAAGCAGATCACCGCGCCCTACAAGTATCCGCGCGCCATCGAATTCGTGGAGGATTTGCCGAAGACGACGTCGGGCAAGATCCGCCGCGTCGAGCTCCGGGAGCGGGAGTGGAAGCGGCACCGCAACGCGCACGAGGGGCAGGGAGGCTGACTTCATGTACGAGGCTGTCATTGTCGACACCGTCCGCACGCCTATTGGGCGTAGGAACGGCGCGCTGAAGGACGTGCACCCGGTGGATCTGTTGGGGCACGTCCTGCGCTCCATCGTCGAGCGCAACCAGCTGCCTCCCGAGGCGGTGGACGACGTGATCGCAGGGTGCCTGACGCAGATTGGCGACCAGGCGGTCAACATCGCTCGCAACGCGTGGCTCGCGGCCGGGCTGCCGGAGTCCGTGCCGGGATGCACCATCGATCGCCAGTGCGGGTCGAGCCTGCAGGCGCTTCACTTCGCCGCGCAGGGCGTGATGAGCGGGGCGTACGAGATTGCCATCGCCTGCGGCGTCGAGGCGATGTCGCGCGTGCCTATGATGTCTTCCATCGGCGTCTATGGCACGCCGATGACGGAATCGCTGGAAGCGCGCTATCACATGCGCCAGTACAATCGCTCCTTTTTCGATCAGGCGCTCGGTGCGGAGCTGCTTGCCAAAGAGTGGGGGTTCTCGCGGGAGGATCTCGATCAGTTCGGCCTGAGGAGCCACCAGTTGGCGGCCAAGGCCCGAGGCGAAGGGAAGTTTCGGCGCGAAATCGTGCCGGTGCCGCTCGCGCTTGCCAAACGGTCGGGGTGGTTCGAGCAGGACGAGGGCATTCGGACCGATACGTCGCTCGAGAAGATGTTGTCCCTGAAGCCGGCCTTCCCAGACTTAGAGCTCATCACGGCGGGCAACGCGAGCCAGATCTCGGATGGCGCGAGCGCCGCACTGGTGATGCGCCGGGAGACGGCCGAAAAGTTGGCATTGCGGCCGCGCGCTCGGTTTGTCGCGTTCAGTGTCGTCGGCGTGAACCCGGTGACCATGTTGACCGGGCCCATCCCGGCGACGCAAAAGGTGCTGCAAAACGCCGGGCTCAAGGTCGAGGACATCGACCTGTTCGAAGTGAACGAGGCGTTTGCGCCCGTGGTCCTGGGCTGGCAAAAGGAGATTGGCGCGCCGTGGGACCGCGTGAACGTCCACGGCGGCGCCATCGCGCTCGGACATCCGCTCGGCGCGACGGGGACTCGCATTGCGGCGACGTTGTTGAACGCGCTCGAGGATCGCGGCGGGCGGTTTGGGCTCATCGCCATCTGCGAGGGGGCGGGCATGGCGAACGCGACCGTGATCGAGCGGATCGAAGCATGAGTCTAGCGTGTCACGTGGAGGTTGAGCGATGAAACTTGAAGGTGTGGCGTTCATTGTGACGGGCGGCGGATCCGGGCTCGGTGAAGCCACAGCGCGGGCATTCGCGGAGGCCGGCGCGCAGGTCGCCATCTTTGACGTGCAGGAGGAACGCGGTAAGCGGGTGGCCGAGGAGATTGACGGCTCATATTTCCGGGTCGACGTGACGGATGAGGACGCGGTGCGCGCGGCGGTGGAGGAAGTCGCGCGGGGCGGCGCGCTCCGCGGCGCGGTGAATTGCGCCGGCATCGCCACGGCGGAAAAGATCCTGTCCAAGCGCGGCGTTCACTCGCTGGACAGCTTCGCGCGCGTGATTCAGGTGAATCTCGTCGGCACGTTCAACGTGATGCGCTTCGTGGCCGCGCGCGTTGCCGAGGCGCCGGCTCTCGAAGACGGCGAACGCGGCGTGATCATCAACACCGCGTCCATCGCCGCTTACGAGGGTCAGATCGGCCAGGCGGCGTACGCGGCGTCCAAGGGCGGCATCGTGGGGCTCACGCTGCCTGCAGCGCGCGAACTGGCCGCCTACGGGATTCGGGTGGTGAGTATCGCGCCAGGCATCTTCGAGACGCCGCTTCTCATGGGCCTGCCCGAGGCCGCGCGCCAGTCGCTCGGACAGCAGGTTCCGTTCCCCCAGCGGCTCGGGCGTCCGCGCGAATACGCGCTCCTCGCGCGCCACATCGTGGAGAACCCGATGTTGAACGGAGAGGTGATTCGCCTCGACGGAGCGCTGCGCATGCAGCCGAGGTAAATGCGCGGATGCGAAAAGGCGCGGGGGAGGAGCCCCGCGCCTTTCCCATGTGCGGATCAGCGTCCGCGCCGCACCGGTTCATGATGACCCAGGTAACTGCTTCGCACCTGTCGCAGGGTCTCAATCCGCTTCATCGCCATCTCGTCCGCGGCCCGGTACGTCGGGATATTGCGCTCCGACGACAGCTTGTACAGGTTCAGCATGATGTCGTAGATCCGCTCCACCTTCGACCGCGCGCGTTCCGGGTGGTACCCTTCGAGCTCGTCGGCCACGTTGATGAGTCCACCTGCGTTGATGACGTAGTCAGGCGCGTACAAAATGCCTCGCTCGTGGAGCAGATCTCCGTGTCGCTCTTCGGCTAGCTGGTTGTTCGCGGAACCCGCGATGATCTGGGCCCGAATCCGCGGGATGGTTTCGTCATTCAAGACTGCTCCGAGCGCGCAGGGCGCCAGAATCTCACATTCGGCGCTCAGGATGTCTTGAGGAGACAACGCCTGCGCTCCAAATTCACTGACTGCGCGCTCCACCTGCAAGGGGTTGACGTCGGCGACCAGCAGCTCGGCTCCGGCGCCGTGCAGGAGGCGAGCCAGTTCGTATCCGACGCTTCCAAGCCCCTGAACCGCGACGCGGCGCCCGGCGAGATCGTCCGTGCCGTACAGGTACTTGGCGCTCGCCTGAATCCCGCGGAACACGCCGAGGGCCGTCATGCCGCTTGGGTTGCCGCTCGAACCGTAGCTTGGCGAAATGCCGCACACGTACGGCGTCTCGAGGTGAATGAGGTCCATATCCTGGACGGTTGTGCCCACGTCTTCGGCGGTGATGTATCGCCCGCCCAAGCTGTGGATGTACCGCCCCAAGGCGCGAAACAGGGCCTCGCTCTTGTCCTTTCGCGGATCTCCCATGATGACCGTCTTGCCGCCGCCGAGATTCAGCCCGGCCGCAGCCGCCTTGTAGGTCATGCCGCGCGCCAAGCGGAGCGCGTCGACCACCGCGTCCTCTTCAGAGGCGTACGTCCACATCCGGCATCCGCCGAGCGCGGGGCCGAGCGTCGTGTCGTGGATGGCGATCACGGCGCGCAGGCCGGAGGCGTTGTCGTAGCAGAAGATCACCTGCTCGTAATCGAATTGGACCATGCGAGTAAAAAGTTCCATGTCCTTCGAGACCTCCCCACGGAGTATGCCGTTCCGGCGGTCCTACCAGAACGATAGGGCGGCGCTCGTTTGCAAGCGCTTTCAATCAACCTCAATTGTAGCATGTTTTCTGATGGAATACTACATCTCTGGGCAGGATCGAGGCGTGACGCACGCCGGCGCGCTGCAAAGGCTCTGGTCAGCAAGGACGGATTGATGGTTGTGTCAGGATCCGAACGGGAGTATAATGACACTGATAGTGACATGTGCGGCTTATTCGCGCGAGGATGTGCGAGCCCTGGCGCGGAGACAACGAATGGCGTGAAAGCGGATGGAACGGGTCGGGTGGTCCGTTTGAGCGCGTTCGATGCACAGAAAGACACGGCCTTGGTCTGAGCGGGCTTTTTTTTGCATGTCGAGGGAACTGCGAAAGGAGACCGGGAGGGCTGGTCGTGATCGTGTCGCTGAATTCCTTGGGTATGGTAACGGAGGTGCAAAATGCCAAAATCGAAGTCGAGACTTTCGATCATCCCGCTCGGTGGAGTCGGGGAGATCGGAAAGAACATGACGCTGTACTGGTACGGGCAGGACATGATCGTCGTCGATGCGGGGCTCAAGTTTCCTGATGAAGATATGCTCGGCATCGACATCGTGATTCCGGATATCACGTTTTTGGTCGAGAATCGCGAGAAAATTCGCGGCATCTTTCTCACGCACGGACACGAAGACCACATCGGCGGACTTCCGTACGTGCTTCGCGAGATCAACGTGCCGGTGTACGGAACGCGTTTGACGCTCGGCCTGGTGGAGAACAAGTTGCGCGAGGCGGGCGTGCATGACGTGAAGCTCGTCACCATGGATGGAAAGTCGCGCGTCCAACTCGGCCAGTTCGCGGTGTCCCCGTTCTACGTGAACCACAGTATTCCGGACACGGTCGGCTTTGCCATCGAAACGCCGGAAGGTGTCGTCATTCATACGGGCGACTACAAATTCGACCAGACGCCGATTGACGGGCGGCGCGCGGATATCCACAAACTGGCACAGTGGGGAGCGCGAGGCGTGCTGGCCCTCGTCGGCGACAGCACGAACGCGGAACGGCCGGGTTATACGCCGTCGGAGATGACGGTCGGCATCCGGATCGACGAGATCATCAGTCAAGCTCCCGGGCGCGTGATTCTGTCCACCTTTGCGTCAAACATCCACCGCCTGCAGCTCATGATCCGGGCGGCGGAGCGCCATGGCCGCAAAGTCGCCATCGTCGGCCGCAGCATGGTCAACAACGTTCAGACGTCGCTGCAGCTGGGATACCTGGAGGCGCAGCCGGACACGCTGATCGATCCGGACGAGGTGAATAAGCTGCCGCCCGAGAAGGTTGTCATCCTCTCCACGGGCAGCCAAGGGGAGCCGATGTCCGCGCTCACCCGCATGGCTCGCGCAGCGCATCGCAAAATCGAAATTGTGCCGGGCGACACCGTCGTGTTGGCGAGTTCGCCGATTCCCGGCAACGAAAAGTTCGTGGCAAGGACCATCGATCAGCTGTTCCGCGCGGGCGCTCACGTGATTTACCGCGGCGTCCACGCTTCGGGGCACGGGAGTCAGGAAGAACTCAAGTGGATGCTTCAGCTCGTGCGCCCGAAATACTTCCTCCCGGTGCACGGCGAGTTTCGCATGCAGCGGATCCACGCCGATCTCGCCGTCCAGCTCGGCATTCAGCCAGACCACATCTTCATCACGGAGATTGGAGACGTGGTGGAGTTTGAGGACGGCCGAGCGCGCCTCGGCGGTAAGGTGCCGGCCGGATCTGTGATGATCGATGGGCTTGGCGTCGGCGACGTCGGCAACATCGTGTTGCGCGATCGCAAATTGTTGTCGCAGGACGGGATCTTGGTCGTGGTGGTCACGCTCTCCAAGACGACGGGGCACATCCTGTCGGGTCCCGACATCATCTCGCGCGGTTTTGTCTACGTGCGCGAGTCGGAGGCGCTGTTGGATGAGGCCAATCGCCTCGTGGAGAGCACGCTCAGCAAGCTGGTCTCGGATAACGTGAGCGAGTGGTCTTCGCTGAAGACGGCTGTCCGGGATACGTTGGGGCGGTACCTGTACGAACAGACGCGGCGCCGCCCGATGATCCTGCCCATCATCATGGAGGCGTGATCGGCCGGGCGTCTTCTTCCGCAACGCGAGAGCTATTCCCGGTCCGCGAGGGGCGCGGTGAGCGGGGATAGCTCTCGTTGTTTTTGCGAGCATGCATCTCGGCAACTCGGCCCAAACGGCTTGCGTATGGACGTGCATCCCTTTGCCGATACTGGGACGGCAGGAGGCGGATGAAACATGGAGACGAGTTCAGCCTACGACGCCGTCATGAAGGCTGGAGCGGCAGGCGGCGGGGATGCGCAGGAGGCGAAGGAATCCTCTTCGCCCGTGGAGTCGCTTGGTGCGGGCGAACCCGCGGCCGTGGTGACGGGGGACATCTACTGCTTGACGGTCATCGGCCAGATTGAGGGGCACATGGTGCTGCCGCCTCAGAACAAGACGACCAAGTACGAACACGTCATCCCACAGCTCGTCGCGGTGGAGGAGAGCGATAAGATCGACGGGCTGCTCATCATCCTCAACACGGTGGGGGGTGACGTCGAGGCGGGCCTTGCCATTGCGGAACTGGTGGCCTCGATGTCCAAGCCTAAGGTGTCCGTCGTGCTCGGCGGAGGCCACTCCATCGGCGTGCCCATCGCCGTCGCGGCGGATTACACGTTCATCGCGGAGTCGGCCAGCATGACCATCCATCCCATTCGCTTGAATGGCCTTGTGATTGGCGTGCAGCAGTCGTTCGAGTACCTCGAGAAGATGCAGGATCGGGTGATTCGCTTCGTCGTCGAACACTCGCGCATCTCGGAAGACATGTTTCGCCACCTGATGCTCAACACGGGTGAAATGGCGAAGGACATTGGGACGACCGTGGTGGGGCGGGACGCCGTCAAGTACGGCCTGTGCGACGAGGTGGGCGGCCTCGGACAGGCGATGAAGAAGCTGAAGGACCTCATTCGGGAACGCAAGGAGATCCGACCGAGCTCCGCGCTCGCACGCGTCCCTCAGCCGGGGGTGATTCAGTGATGCTGTGGACGACGTTGTCCGAGAGCGAGATTTACAGCGGATGGTGGGGCACGGAGATCCGATTTGAGGAGTGGAAGGACGGACATCGGACGCTCATCGTCGCGCGGGACGAAACCGGCACGCCGAGACTTGTGCGGTTGATCAGTCCCATCGCGAGTGACTATCTGCGGCCTGAGTGGCAGCCGGGCGCGCCGCTTCGCTGAGGGCCGCAGGCAGGAGTTTGAGCGCCCGGGTCGAATCATCAGTCTAAGGAAGGGACTGGTGAGGATTGGCTCGCAAGCAGCAACAAAAAAATGTGCTGAAATACGAAGTCACCGGTCTGGCGATGCTCACGGCCTGCGCGCTGGCGCTGGGGCGCTTGGGGCTGGTGGGCCAGTTCCTGGCCGTCGTGAGCATCTATCTCGCGGGGAGTTGGTATTTTCTGATCCCTATTTTGGTGGGCTATGCGGCCGTGTACATGATGGTGCGCAGGAGTCGCTTCGTGTGGGACGGCCGCCATCTTGGCCTGTTGATCCTCCTTCTCTGCATGCTTGCCCTCATTGAGATGAATTTTTATTCCAATCTCGCCGACCAGGGGCTTCAGTCGTATTTTTGGTCGAGCGAGTGGAACGCGCTGCAAGCGCTGCGCGCGTACGTGTTTCATCCAACCTCCGGGTCGCCCCCGAGCGCCGGAGGAGGGCTCATTGGCTTTTTCGTCTTTCAGCTCTTGCATCTTTTGTTCAATTCGCCGCAGACCTACGAACTCGGGCCGCGCCTCGTGATTGTCGCAGGAGGACTGATTGGCATCGCCCTCGTGTTCCAGGTGTCGCTCGTGAGCGTGGTGCGCCGTGGTTCCCGCTACACGGAGCAGGCGTTGGATCGCATGTGGTCCAACATTCGCCAACAAGCGGGCCAGGTGTTCAGGAGGGAGAAAGATCCTGAGCCGGAGGTGGTGGAGGACGCGCCTCGGGCCACGCGGCCGGCGGTCGTAATCGACGGCGATGTCTTGGAAGACGTGGCCCCTGAGGCTTCGCAGGTCGAGGCGGAGCCCGTCATCCACGATTTTGCGGCTCGCGCCAGCCGGCCGGAGCAGACAGGCGACGTTCCCCCGTGGGCGGAGGACGACGAACCTGTGGTCGAGACGGATGCGAAGGGCCTCGTGGTCCGATTTCCCTCGCGAAGCGAGCGGAAAAGGCCGTCGACGGCGCGCGAGGAAGATCGGGGCGCTGCCGTCGTGCCCGAGTACGAGGTGGGGCCGATGGTCCACGACGAATCGTATCAGCTTCCTCCGATCACACTGTTTGACCCACCTTCGGGCAAGCACGCGCCGCTCGCCACGGCCAATGTGCAGGAGAACGCGCAGAAACTGCAGTCCACCCTTCAGTCGTTCAACGTGCAGGCTCGCGTGGTCGAGATTCATCGAGGGCCCACGGTGACGCGCTACGAAATTCAACCCGCGGCCGGCGTGAAGGTCGCGCGCGTCCTGTCGCTGCAGGACGACATCGCCCTCGCGCTCGCGGCCAGGGATATTCGCATCGAGGCGCCGGTGCCCGGAAAATCCGTCATCGGCATCGAGATTCCCAACGACGAGATCGCCGTGGTCACGCTGCGTGAGGTGCTGGAGTCGCCCGAATTTCAGAACAATCCCGCGAAGCTGGCGCTCGCGCTGGGCCGAGACATCACCGGCGCGCCGATTGTGGGCGATCTCCAGAAGATGCCCCATCTCCTCGTGGCGGGCGCCACGGGTTCGGGCAAGAGCGTGTGCATCAACGGGATGATCGCGTCTTTGCTCGTGCGCGCCAAGCCCCACGAGGTTAAGCTGATGATGATTGATCCGAAGATGGTGGAACTGAGCATCTACAACGGCATTCCGCACCTGCTGACGCCCGTCGTGACCGACGCCAGGCTGGCGGCCGGCGCGCTGAAGAAAATCGTGCAGGAGATGGAGAACCGCTATCGGCTGATGGCGGAGCGGGGCGCCAGGGACGTCGATCGGTTCAACGAAATCATGCGCGAAGAGGGTCTCGAGCCGCTGCCATACATCGTCGTGATCGTCGATGAATTGGCGGATTTGATGATGGTGGCGCCGCATGACGTGGAGGACGCCATCTGCCGATTGGCCCAGATGGCCCGCGCGGCCGGCATCCACCTCATCGTCGCGACGCAGCGGCCGTCCGTCGACGTCATCACCGGCCTCATTAAGGCGAACATCCCGAGCCGGATTGCGTTCGCCGTTTCGTCCATGGCGGATTCGCGCACGATTCTCGACATGGGCGGCGCCGAGAAGCTGCTCGGCCGGGGCGACATGCTCTACTATCCGGTGGGCGCGGCCAAACCGACGCGCGTGCAGGGGGCCTATGTGTCGGAGCGAGAAATTGAGCGGCTGGTGGAGTACGTGAAAAACCAGCAGCACGCGGTCTACACGATGGATTTGAGCACCGCCATCGAGGAGGAACCGGAGGACGAGGAGGGGCCGGAGCTCGACAGCCTGTTCATGGACGCGGTCGATCTCGTCGTGGAGATGGGTCAGGCCTCTGTGTCGCTGTTGCAGCGAAGGTTTCGCATTGGATACTCGCGCGCCGCGCGCATCGTCGATCAGATGGAGCAGAGTGGCATCGTGGGGCCGTACGAAGGCAGCAAGCCTCGGGAGGTCCTCATCACGAAGGAGCAGTGGCTGCAAGCCAAATCCTCGTTCATGCGCCAGCACCAGGCCGAATGAGGCATACGCCCCGGCGTCGTTCCGTATACATGTCCTAGTCCAACACAAGGAGAGGACGCCGGGTGGTACGCGAGAAATTGTCCATCGCAGTCATGGCAGTCGCCTTTGTGGCGCTGTGCGGGTATATGGGCTTGGAACATCGTCTCTCGGATCGCGGCGTCGGGCGCGCGCCGGCAGGGGTCCAGCGCGCCGGCGGGGCCATTCAGACCACCCAAGCCGCTCCCTCGAACGCGGAGATCGAGGCCATCGCCGCGAGTCTTGCCGATGTTCCCGGCCTCTACGACCTGGCGGTTTTGCCCGACGATCGCGGCGATGGCCAGTTCGTGGTGTCGGCCATGGTGGAAGTGGAGACGCCCTCCGGTCAGGCGCCGAATCCAACGGTGGCGTTTCGCGATATGCGCGCCGCCACGGACGCCTATATGAGCGACCTGTACTTGCTGAAAGAGCCGATTGCGGAGGCGGAGATCACTTTCACAGAGGGGGGGACCATCGTGGGCACAGCCGGGCTCGGGCGGACCGCCTACAAGCAATTGGCGTCCCGGGCGGCAGGGGAAGATCTGGCTGGCGCGATGGAGCAAGCGCACCAGGACGACACGGGCGTGGATCAAGCGTGTTGGATCGAACTGAAACCGCTCGCGAACTGAAGCGATTCTGCTTTCAAGGGGAAGGCATACAGAAGACCACACGAGAGAAGACAAAAGGGGCGCCTACGGGCGCCCCTTTTGTCGGCTTGCGCCGTCGATAAACCGCTGCGTAACGGAGATCTGCTCGCGGCGAAACGACCGCATGAGCGCTCGAACCACGGGTTCGTGGCCGGTGCGCAGGAGCGCATCCACGATGGTCTGCAGTGTAAAATGCTCGTCGAGCGACTCGCGCACATGCGGGTGATCGTCGAGATGATCGAGCCAGGTCTCGTCGTAGTACTTCCCGCGCAGCTCTCGATAGGCCTCCTCATAGAGGTCGTAAATGTCGAACGGCGCGTCGATCTGCTCGAGATAAAAGTCCAGCTGATACAGCGCTTTGGCTACGGACACGTGGTCTCCGCCCATCTCTCCCACGGCGCCATCATCCTTTCGTATACCCTTATCATGTGAGAGAGACGCGTGAAAGGCAAGCGCGGAGTTCTGCCTGGGTGAGACAAGCCGGCAGGGAAGGTTTACAATAGGGTGAAGCGATGTTCGCAAAGCCCGCGAAGAGGGAGTGGATTGTCGACGGTGAGAAGGAAGTGGCGGCTTGCGGTGGCCCTCTGCGCCGCCGCGGCCAGCGTCGCGGGCTGCGGTGCGCCGGACCTCGCGTCCATGCGCCCGACCGTTCACAAGCCCGCTGTGCTGGTGGAGATTGTGGGTTCACCCCCATTTGCGCCGTCTGAGGCCGAGCTCGGAACGGCGGGAGCCACAGCGGTTGAAGTCGTGCGCGTGTC
>NZ_BCRQ01000009.1 GCF_001552675.1 Alicyclobacillus sendaiensis NBRC 100866 | reverse complement strand
GACACGGACCGATGATGCCGATGACCTTGATGCTTGCAAACCAAAATTCGCTCTCGCCGTACACCCCGACCCGCGTCAGGTTGAGCGCCAGGTAAATGGCCGCGAAGATGGCGTACCACACCACGTCCGGCACATGCGGCAGATACTGATGAATGATGATGTCCGCGGCAATCCACTCGCCGCCGATGGTGAAGGCGCCGTTTAACCAGTACAGCCACGCGCTCAAAAAGCCAATCGACGGGCTGATAAACTCCTGCGCATACGTCTTGAACGATCCCGCCACCGGCATGGCCGTGGCCAACTCGCCGAGACACATCATGACAATGGCCACGATGACGCCGCCGAGCACGTACGCCAGCACGGCGCCCCCCGGCCCGGCCTGGTTCACCGTGTAGCCGGAGCTCAGAAAAAGCCCCGTCCCGATGACCCCTCCAATCGAGATCATGAACATGTGGCGCGCCTGCATGCCGCGGCGCAGCTTCGATTCTTTCTCCAAAATGTCGTCCAACTGCTTCATGCGCGACGTCGCCTCTCCTCGTCTGGCTCGCGAGAACGCTTACACGTGCGATCGCGGCTTGTTTGACTCCCGTAGTGTAGCAAATCCTGTGCCAAGTGCGCGACAGCGCCACCGCACCGGACGCGCCCGCGGCCGAGGCGGCTTCGCGCGCCCACCCGTGGCGGCGCAGGTGCAATCCCGCTTGGCGGTGCCCACGGACTTTGCACCCGGAACAATCGCTTGCTTCGATGCAAACAGCCCATACGCTCCTGCATGCCCATGCATCAGCGGCGGTACCTCGCCGGGTCCACCCCCACCTCCCGCAGCCAGTACTGCAGGTTCTGGCGCGACATCCCAAGCTGCCGCGCCGCCTCCGAGACGTTTCCGCGCGTCTCCTCGAGCGAGGCTTGCAGCACGCTCCGGACGTAATCGCGGACGAGATCGCGAAAGGACGGGCGTTCCCGAGGGACCACCTCCCGACGAGCCTCCGAGGTGGACTCGCGCTCCCCGTCTTCGCGCGCGCCGCGCCCGGCCTGATGCTCGCTGCCTTTCGCCTCATCGAGCGCCTGTTCCAGCCTGCGCCGCACGTGGCCCGGCAGGTGCTGAAACCCGATCTTCGTCTCGTCCTCCATAAGGTTCATGGCGCCCTCAATCACGTGCTCCAGTTCGCGGACGTTGCCGGGCCAGTCGTAGGCCAACAACGCGTCCACGAGCCTCGGCTCGCAGCCTTCCACCCTTAGCCCGAACGCAGCGTTCAACCGGCGGATGAAGTGGGCCACGAGCGGCAAAATGTCCTCGCGGCGGGATCGCAGAGGCGGCACGGTGAGCGTCACGACGCTCAGGCGGTAGAACAGGTCCGCCCGCAGCCGTCCCTCGCGGATGGCGCGGCCCGGCTCCTCGTTCATCGTCGCGAGGATGCGCACGTCCACGGGCCGATCCTTGAGGTCCCCGACGCGGCGCACCACGCGCTCCTGGAGCACGCGCAGCAGCTTGGCCTGAAGCGGCGCGGGCATGGCGTTCATCTCGTCCAAGAGGAGCGTGCCCCCGCTCGCCTGCTCGATGAGCCCGGGCCTGTCCACCGCGCCCGTGAACGCCCCGCGCGCCGTGCCAAACAGGATGCCCTCGACGAGCGTGTCCGGAAGGGCGGCGAGGTTCTGCGACACAAACGGCCCATCCCGCCTCGGGCTGGCCGCGTGGATCCCTTGCGCCAGAAGCTCCTTGCCCGTGCCCGTCTCCCCGACGATAAGCACCGACGAGTCCGTGCGCGCGGCGCGCCGCGCCTGCTCGAGGAGCTCTCGCATCGCGCGGCTCTCCGCGATGATGGACGCGAACGTGTAGCGCACGCCCGCCTGGCCAAACGCCGTGCTTTTCAGCTGCTCGACGCTCGTCACATCGCGGGCGATCTCGACCGCGCCCACCACCCTCCCGTCCGCATACACGGGAAACGTGCGATTCACCGTCGTGATGGCGTGTCCCCGCCGGTTGAAGTAGGTCTGGCGCACGTCGTCGCGCCTTACGCCGCGCCGCACTGCGTCGAGCAGCGTGCTCCCCGCGGCGTCCGGAAACGAGAACACGTCGTCGATCCGCCGCCCCATCACGTCCTCCCGCGCCATTGCCTCGATGTCCGCCATCTTCCGGTTGTAAAACACGGTCACGCCCTCGGCGTCCACCACGTGCACGCCTTCGTCCAGGGCTTCGAGCGCCGCCTCGAGCAAAAGCTGGCGCAAGTCCACGTCCTGCGCGCGCATGCCTCGCCTCCTCTCCGCA
This sequence comes from Alicyclobacillus sendaiensis NBRC 100866, assembly GCF_001552675.1. GTDB lineage: Bacteria > Bacillota > Bacilli > Alicyclobacillales > Alicyclobacillaceae > Alicyclobacillus > Alicyclobacillus sendaiensis. The sequence goes on along the minus strand of NZ_BCRQ01000009.1, from coordinate 52,599 downwards.
TGTTCTAGCCTCGCTTGCATCAATATACAAAGAGCCTCGTGGCGCCTGTCGAGATCGGCATGCAAGCCTAGTTTGCAGTGCGAGCCCGAAAAGCGCAAGGCCCTTTTTGCGCTCGTGCGGTCGCCTGCGCCATGGCCGACACCGGCGCTGGCCATTTGGCACAAAGTTTGCTTCGATAGTACACGTAGAGCCCTGCGCGGATCCTGGCCCTACCCATCACACGACTTCGAAGGAGGCCATACGATGATTCCGTATCGCCCAGAACCCTTGACGGACTTCCACAATCCGGCCAACCAGGAGGCGTTCGCCGCGGCCCTCGCCAAGGTCGAACAAGAGCTCGGCCGGACGTACCCGCTCATCATCGGCGGCAAGCGCATCGATACGGGCCGCTACATCGAGTCCATCAACCCGTCCAAGAAGGCGGAAGTCATCGGCCGCGTGGCCATGGCCGGCAAGGACGAAGTGGAGCAGGCGCTCGCCGCGGCCTGGGAGGCTTACCGAACCTGGTCGCGCATGCCGGTCATCGAGCGCGCCGCGCTGCTTTTCAAGACCGCGGCCATCATCCGCCGCAGAAAACACGAGTTTTCCGCCTGGATGCTGCTCGAGGCTGGCAAGAGCCGCGCCGAGGCCGACGCCGACACCGCGGAGGCCATCGACTTTCTGGAGTACTACGGGCGCCAGATGATCGATCTCGCCCGCCGCGCGGACGATCTTCTCACGCCCATCGCGGGCGAGGACAACCACATCGAGTACATTCCGCTCGGCGTGGGGGCCATCATCCCGCCGTGGAACTTCCCGCTCGCCATCGTGACGGGCATGACGGTGTCGGCCGTCGTCGCGGGGAACACGGTCCTCCTGAAGCCCGCCATCCAGACGCCCGTCATCGCCTACAAGCTGATGGAGGCGCTCGAGGAGGCCGGCATGCCGGCGGGCGTCGTGAATTTCGTGCCGGGCGATCCGGCCGAAATGGGCGACTTCATGGTCGGCCACAAGGACGTGCGCTTCATCTCCTTCACGGGCTCCAAGCAGGTGGGCCTGCACCTGAACGAGCTCGCCGCCAAGCGCATCCCTGGGCAGCGCTGGATCAAGCGGTTTGTCGCCGAGATGGGCGGCAAGGACGCCATCGTCGTGGACGAGGGCTACGACGTCGAGCAGGCCGCGCAGATCATCGCCCAGTCCGCGTTTGGCTTCTCCGGCCAGAAGTGCTCGGCGTGCTCGCGCGTCATCGCGCACGAGTCGCTCTACGACGCGCTCGTCCATCGCGTCGCCGAGATCGCCAAGGCGTTCAAGGTGGGCGACGTGCGCGACGCGAGTGTCGGCACGGGGCCGGTCATCGATCAGAAGGCGTTCGAGAAGGTGACCACCTACATCGAGATTGGCCGCGGCGAAGGGCGGCTCGTGGCGGGCGGCACGGCGTCGAACGAGACGGGCTTTTTCATCCAGCCGACGGTGTTCGCGGACGTGAAGCCGGACGCGCGGATCATGCAGGAGGAGATCTTTGGCCCGGTGGTGGCGTTCACGAAGGTGAAGTCGTTTGAAGAGGCCATCGACGTGGCCAACAGCACGGAGTTCGGCCTCACCGGCTCCGTCCTGTCGACAAACCGCGAGCACTTGGCCTACGCGCGCCACCACTTCCACGTCGGCAACCTGTACTTCAACCGCAAGTGCACGGGCGCCGTCGTCGGCGTGCACCCGTTCGGCGGGTTCAACATGTCCGGGACCGACTCGAAGGCCGGCGGCCCGGATTACCTGCTGCTCTTCACGCAGATGAAGAGCGTGTCGGAACTGTTGTGACGGAATACGGCGGGCCGCCGCGCCCGCCTGCTGAGGTGAATCGCATGACAACTCACGTGTCGAGCCGCGAGGCGCTGCGGCTTGAGGAACAGTATGGCGCCAAGAACTACCACCCCCTGCCCGTCGTGCTCGTCAAGGGCGAGGGCGTGTGGGTGTGGGACGCGGAAGGCAACCGGTACCTCGACATGCTGAGCGCGTACTCGGCGCTCAACCAGGGGCACCGCCATCCGCGCATCATCCAGGCGCTGAAGGAGCAGGCGGACGCCATCACGCTCACCTCGCGCGCGTTTTACAACGACAAGCTCGGCCAGCTGTACGAGCGCATCGCGAAGCTCACGCACAAGGACATGGTGCTGCCGATGAACACCGGCGCCGAGGCGGTCGAGACGGCCATCAAGGCGGTGAGGCGCTACGCGTACGACGTCAAAGGCGTGCCCACTGACCAGGCCGAGATCATCGTGGCGGAACACAACTTCCACGGCCGCACCACGACCATCATCTCGTTCTCGAGCGATCCGGAGTACCGGCGCGGCTTCGGCCCGCTCACGCCGGGATTTCGCATCATTCCCTACGGGGACATCGAGGCACTGAAGCAGGCCATCACGGATCGCACCGCGGCGTTTCTCGTCGAGCCCATTCAGGGCGAGGCGGGCATCATCGTGCCGCCGGAAGGCTACCTGCGCGAGGCGTACGAGGTGTGCCGCGCGCACGGCGTGTTGTTCGTGGCGGATGAGATTCAGACGGGGCTTGGCCGCACGGGCCAGATGTTCGCGTGCGACTGGGAGGGCGTCGTGCCGGACGTCTACATCCTCGGCAAGGCGCTCGGCGGCGGCGTCTTCCCCGTGTCCGCCGTGGCGGCCAACCGGGACATCCTCGGCGTGTTCGAGCCCGGATCGCACGGCTCCACGTTCGGCGGCAACCCGCTCGGCGCGGCCGTGGCCATCGCGGCGCTCGACGTGATCGTCGAGGAGAAGCTGCCGGAGAGATCTCGCGCGCTCGGCGAGAAGTTCCTCGGCTGGCTGCGCGAGCTCAAGCACCCGGCTATCAAAGAAGTGCGCGGCAAAGGGCTTTTCATCGGCGTGGAGCTGCACGAGAAGGCGCGGCCGTACTGCGAGCGGCTGAAAGAGGCGGGCCTCTTGTGCAAGGAGACGCACGAAAACACCATTCGCTTCGCGCCGCCGCTCGTCATCACGGAGGACGAACTGGCGTGGGCGTTTGAGCAAATTCGCGGCGTCTTTGCGCAGGATGCGCGCTAGAAAGCAGGGAGAGGCATGAAGGACATTCACATCATCGGCGTCCCGTCCGACTACGGGCAGAGCCGGCGCGGCGTGGACATGGGCCCGAGCGCCATCCGCTACGCCGGGCTGAAGGAGAAGCTCGAGCGGCTCGGCTACGAGGTGGCCGATCTCGGCGACGTGCCCGTGCCGACGCCGGAGACGAGGCGGATTGAACATCAGAAGCTGAAGTACCTGCGCGAGGTCGTCTCGGTCTGCGAGGCGCTCTGCGAAAAGGTGGAGGGCGTGCTCAAGGGCGGCCACACGCCGGTCATCCTGGGCGGCGATCACTCCATCGCCATCGGCAGCCTGGCGGGCATTGCGCGCGCGGGCCAGCCGTTTGGCGTCATTTGGTTTGACGCGCACGGCGACATGAACACAGACGAGACGACGCCCTCCGGCAACATCCACGGCATGCCGCTCGCTGCAAGCCTCGGCCTCGGCCACGAGGCGCTCACCGGCATCGGCGGCATCCGGCCGAAAGTCAGGGCGGAGAACGTGGTGCTCGTCGGCGCGCGGTCCATTGACCCCGAGGAGCGCGAGCTCATTCGCCAATCCGGCATCCACGTCTTCACCATGCAGGACGTCGACCGGCGCGGCATGGACGCCGTCATGCAGGAGGCCATCCGCATCGCCTCTGACGGCACGCGCGGCATCCATTTGAGCCTCGATCTCGACGCCCTCGACCCCATGTTCGCCCCCGGCGTCGGCACGCCGGTCAACGGCGGCTTCACGTACCGGGAGGGCCATCTCGCCATGGAGCTGTTGGCCGCAAGCGGCAAGCTCCTCTCGGTCGACGTCGTCGAGGTGAACCCCATTTTGGACCACCGCAACCAGACGGGCCGTATGGCCGTCGAGCTCCTGGAATCGCTCTTCGGCAAGCGCGTGATGTAAAGACGCGATGGGGTGCCTCGCGCCACGCAGAGGCACCCCGTTTTCCCGTCGGTCGATTCGGCCGTCAGCCCTTCGTCTCCACATAGCGGACGTCGCCCAAGCCGGCCACGTCCTTCTGCACCTCGATGCGACCCCGATCGTTCTCGCCAAGGACAATCCAGCGGCACTCGGGCAGCTCGCGCAGCGGGCGATCGGCGAGATCGCCGAGATCGCGAAGTTGGAACAGCTCGCGCACCTGCTCGGCCACCTCGCCGAGCGTCGCCTCCGGATGCTGGCGCAGCCAGCGGCGGGTCTTGCGCGCGAGGTCCTTGCCGGATCGCGTCAGATACAAGATTTCCTGGTCCAAACTGCATTCCACCACCTATCGCTTGTTAAAGATCAATATACAAGAAAAAGACGGCCATGACATCAAAAATTCTCTAAAAAAGCGGTAGCTGCGCGAGAACGGCGGACTGGCGAGCGCGGCCGTGCGAGTCCACGGGCCTTCACGCGAGCGTATCGAGGATCTCGCGGAGGGAGAGATCCGCGCCGGCGAGCGCCTCGTCGGCCACCCCGTAGTACATGTGCACGACGTCCCCTTCCACCCACGCCCCGCAGGAGAAGACCACGCCGCGGAAAAAGCCCGCCACTTCGTACGGCGCCTCTGGCTTGAGAACGGGCTCGGCCGATCTCGCCAACACGCGCGACGGATCGCCGAGCTCCACGAGGCAAGCACCCATGGCGTACTCGTTCTTCTCGTTGGCGCCGTGGTACAAGAGGAGCCAGCCCTTGTCGGTGCGGATGGGCACGGCGCCTCCGCCCACGCGCACGCTGTCCCAGCTGTCCTTGCGCGGCGCGAGCAGAAAGCGGTGATTGCCCCAGGCGCGCAGATTGGGGGATTCCGCGAGCCAGATGTCGAGCTCCCCGAGGCCGCGCGGCGCAGGGCGGTGGAGCAGGTAGTAGTGCGAGCCGATGCGCTCAGGAAACAACACCACGTCCTTGTTCTCCGGGGGCAGGATGAGGCCGAGCCGCGAGACGTGGTGAAAGTCGCGCGTCGCGGCCAGGCCCACGGCGACGCCGTGGTCGGACACCGCGGTGTAGGTGATGTAGTACACGCCGCCAATCTCGGCCACCCGCGGGTCTTCGACGCCGAAGACCTCGTACGGGGTCTCCGGCGCGAGGAACGGCTTTTCTTCCACGGTGAAGTGGCGGCCGTCGCGGCTTCGCGCGAGGCGCAGGTGGGACATGGACGTGAGCCACACGGTTTCACCCGTGTCCTTGCGGCGCACCGCGCGCGGATCTGAAAAATCGTAGTGCGGATCCGAGCGCTTGAACCAATGGACCTCGACGGTTCGATGCGCGGGGTTGTACACGGGCACGCCAACCGCGTCCTCGTCCGCGCTCGCCTGCTCCGCCACGCGCAGCACGAGCACGGTCTCGTCGCCCACGCGCGCGACGCCCGCGTTAAACGCGCCGATGACGCGCATATCGGGATGCGAAGGCGGCACGTCCTTTGGGGTGATGAGCGGGTTTTCCGCATATCGATTCACGTTCACCGAGATCTCCTCCTTTGCGCGCTGAGCCGTGCGGCTTCACCAGTCCGCGATTTGCCCGCCGCGGTGATTTTGCGCAAACACACGTTGCGGCGGATCGAAGTCGTCATGCGTGACGGAAGACGGCGGCGCGATGCCCGCGTCGCTCGTGTACACGGCGTCAAAGGTCGGATCGAAGATCACCCACCGGCGCCCGTCCCAAGCTTCGTCCCACTGGTGTGGCCCCCACCCGAGTTCACCCAGTCCTTGACCTTGGACCACAAGGGCCGGGATGCCGAGCGCGCGCAGGAGCCCCGCCGCGACGCCCGAGATGTCCTGGCACACGCCGTAGCGACGCGACAAGGTGGTGGTCATCTGCTGCCACGGAATCTGGCCGTTCAGGTAGGCGGGCCAGTTGTACCGGATGTTTCGGGACGCCCAGTCCGAGATGGCCCGGATCTCCGCGTCCACCTGTGTCGGCGAAAGCGAGCGTGCGCCTGGGCGCGTGTGCGCAATGGAGGCGGCGAGCGCGGCCACGGATGGCGACTCATTGTCGTTCACAAACCAACTCTGGAGGAGGCCGAGGCTCTGAAGCGGGAGACTCGGCGCCGCGGACTCGATGGCACGGCTATAGGCGAGCGTGCGCAGCTTGAGGGAAGACTCGTCCAGAACTTCGTCCACCTGAACGTCCAGTGCACCTGTGAACGGCAGGCGAATGGTGGCATTGAGAACGCCGTTCACCATGCGAGCGCTGTAGTGGTGCAATTCATTCGGCTGGGCCTGAGACCTGACCGTGATCATCACCTCGCCTGAAAACCCGTCCTGAGCTTTGAGGCGAAGAGGGAGGACCGGCGCAAGCGGGTTGTAGAGCGCCGAAGAGGTGACGCCCGCCTCTCCGTAGAACCACGGCTCCGGCCACAGATCCCCGGGCCCCTGGTACGCCACGGGCGCGACACCCGAGGCCGGGAGCGGTGTTTGCGGGACGGGATCGATCACGGCGAGCTGCGAGCCCTGCCACCGCGTCTCAACGTGTAGCGCGGCCAACAGCTGCTGCAGGGCGTCCACATCCACGTAGCGTTGACCCCCTTGCGTGACGGCATTCGCGTCGATGGGGCCCCCATACGTGACTTCGTCGCCATTCGCAGGCTGCCAGTACCAGATGTAGAGCGGGCCTGACGATGGCGGCGCCTGCTGAGACGAGGGCAAGTCCCCCACCACCCACCCGTCTGACGTCAGGCGCTGAGGGACGTGCATGAGGTTGAACCAGGCGATGCAGGCGGAGAGCGGCGCGTACACGTGACCACCCGCCCGCCACCACGCAACCGACACCTGGCCCACCCCCGGGACGACGAGGGCGCCCCTTGAGTCGGCGGGGGTGTTGGCACCCTGGGTGGACGCGGAGGCGCGCAGCGGTGCGGCGAAGGACGTGGGAACGGCTACAGCGAGCGGCAGCGCGCACAGCGCGCAAAGCTTGGCGAGAGCGCGAGGGCGAAGCAAACGGCGAGCACCTCCGGATGCTGCGGGAAGATGAGGTTCAAATGCATGGCACACATGCTGGAACAATACGCCGCGCGCGCACCAAATCCTGCGAACAGTGTCGCTCGCCGTCGATATTGCTCGGGAAATTGAGAAGCGTGCCGAAGGGAGGTACGGACAGGAAAATGGGGGGTGGCGTCGAAGAGATCTGAAGAACGGTACGATTCGCGTGGGCCAGGGAGGCGCGCCCGCGCCGGCGCTTTCACACCACGAGGAGGATCTCAAGATGCCGAATTCCAGAACCTACGGTTATGCCTTGCTTTCCGTGACGGCGACCTTGTTTCTTGCGACGGGCTGCGGAGGCGGATCGTCCGGCGGGAGCCCACCGCCTGTCAACAACACGACCAATGCCACCCATGAACCGCAGAACAACACCACGGCGCTCTCCAACGGGACAGGCAACAGCTCGGCGGCCAACCCGGCGGGGAACAACGCGTCGACGCAAAACACGAGCACGTCGTCGCAGGGCGGATCGCAGCCGGCCGACGCCAGCGCATTTCCGGCCATCGTGCAGCAGGCCATGACGAGCCTCGGCAAAAACGGGTTCCAGGGCGCCGACGCGCCGACGTACGTGCCGAAGCCTGTGGGAAGCGGATCGACATCGTACAACGCGCACAACACGCAGCCGAGCGCGCACGGCCCCCAGTTTCTTGTGGGTTACCACGTGGATCTGTTGACCGGCGGACAGCCGTACGCCTCGTACGAAGTGGACCACTTCGTCTCGACGAGCCAGGCGGCGTCGAGCCTCTCCTCGTTCGCGAGCGCCGTGCATGGCGGCGCGATGCCTTCGGGCGGCACGGGGATTCTCTTGCCGAACAACCACTCGGCGCAAATGACCACGGTGGGCAACTCCACCGTCGTGTACTGGTCGGACAACGGTTGGAACTTTCAGGTGGTGAACGAGAACACGTCGGTGCCGCCGACGCCGATTGTGGACAAGCTGGTGAGCGCGCTCGCGAGCGCCTCCCTGCCTTCTTCGGACGGCGTTGGCCGTGTCATTGTGGACAACCAGAACCCTTCCGGCGCGGATGTCACGGTGACGGTCATCTGGAGCCGGGACGGAAACGTGTACGAGGTGCAGACCACCAACAGCGCGGAGTCGCCCATCCCATCCGCGCTCGAGATGGCGGGGTCCATGCGGGCGTACTGGTCGTGAGAGAATAGCGACACGATGGCGCATCGCCAGGGAACAGGCGGTGCGCCATCTTCGCGTTGCAAATGCGCCAGCTCCTCGTTTCAGTTGTTGTCGATCTGCGCCCGCTGCAGCCGGCCGCTGTAATCGACGTAGATGGTCTTCCACTCGGTGAAGACATCGAGAGCGGCCTGGCCGGAATCGCGGTGCCCGTTTCCGGTGGCCTTGGTGCCGCCAAACGGCAGGTGAATCTCCGCGCCCGTGGTGCCCGCGTTGACGTAGACGATGCCGGTGTCGAGATCGCGCATGGCCTGAAAGACGCGGTTGACGTCGCGCGTGAAGATGCTCGCCGAGAGCCCGTACTGGACGCCGTTGTTGACTTGGATAGCTTCCTCGAACGAGTCGACCGCCATCACGGCGAGCACCGGACCAAAGATCTCCTCCTGGGCGATGCGCATCTCGGGGCGGACGCCTGTGAACACGGTCGGCGCGTAGTAAAAGCCGCGCGCGAGCGGACCGTCCGTCAGCCTGCGCCCGCCGGTCAACAGCCTGGCGCCCTCCTGCGCGCCGAGATCGACATAGCGTTGAATCTTGCCGAGGGCGTCTTCGTGGATGACGGGCCCCACCTGAACCGCGGGATCCAGCCCGTCGCCGACGCGCAGCGCCTGCACACGCGGCACGAGGCGCGCCAACAATTCCTCCTCCACCGCGCGTTCCACAATCACGCGGCTCGCCGCCGTGCACCGCTGGCCGCTCGTGCCGTAGGCGCTCCAGAGGATGGCCTCGACGGCGAGGTCCAGATCCGCGTCGGCGAGCACCGTGATGGCGTTCTTGCCGCCCATCTCGAGCGACACGCGCTTCAGGTTCGCGCCCGCGCGGCTCGCGATGTGCCGCCCCGTCTCGGTCGATCCCGTGAACGAGATGACGTCGATGCCGGGATGCTCCAGCATGGCCTCGCCGACCACCGGGCCATCGCCGTAGACGACGTTCAGCACGCCCGCAGGCAGGCCGGCCTCCTGATACACCTCCGCGAACGCCCGGGCCGTGAGCGGCGTCTCCTCCGCGGGCTTCCACACCACGGCGTTGCCGGCGACAATGGCCGGAAGCGACTTCCACGACGCGATGGCGATGGGGAAGTTCCACGGCGTGATGAGCCCCACCACGCCCACGGGCGCCCGCACGCTCATCGCGAACTTGTTCGGCAGCTCCGAGGGCGTGGTCTGGCCAAACAGCCGCCTGCCCTCGCCCGCCATGTAGTCGGCCATGTCGATGGCCTCCTGCACCTCGCCGCGCGCCTCCTCGATGACCTTGCCCATCTCCATCGTGAGCGTCCGCGCGATCTCGTCCTTCCGTTCCCGCAGCAGATCCGCGACGCGCCGCAGCACCTTCGCCCGCTCCGGCGCGGGCACGAGGCGCCACGCCGCCTGCGCCTCGCGGGCCGCTCGCACGGCGTCGTCGAGATCGTCCGGGCCGGATCTGGCCCAGAGGCCCAGCACCTCGCCGTTGGCGGGATTCACGTTGTCCCCGTACTGCCGCGTCTTCGGCTCGCACCACCGGCCGCCGATGAAGTTGAGACACTGTTCAAACCTCGGCATGCGCCTCACGCTCCTTCGCCTCGCGGACCGCCGCCGCGAAGATGTCCAGGCCTTCGTCCAGCACGTCCCACGGGATGTTGAGCGGGCACAGGAAGCGAATGGCGTTGTTGTACACACCGCACTTCATGAGCAGAAGCCCCCGCTCCATAGCGAGGCGCAGGACCCTCGCCACCATCTCCGGGTAGGGCTCCATCGTGGCGCGATCGCGCACGAACTCCACGGCGAGCATGGCGCCGCGCCCGCGGACGTCCCCGATGCACGGGCACTCGCGCATGAGCTCGAGCAGCTTCGCGCGGATGCGCTGGCCCACCTCCTCGGCCCGCGCCACGAGCCCCTCCTGCTCCATCACGTCGAGCACCGCGAGCCCGGCGCTCGCCGCCACCGGGTTGCCGACGTACGTGCCGCCGAGCGTGTTCTCCGCCGGCGCATCCATGATCTCGGCCCGGCCAAACACGGCGGAGAGCGGCAGGCCCGCCGCGATGGACTTGCCGCACGTCATGAGATCCGGCACCACGCCCTCGTGCTCCATGGCGAAAAATCGCCCCGTGCGCCCGTAGCCCGTCTGAATCTCGTCCGCGATGAGCAGGATGCCGTGCTGGTCGCAAAATTCGCGCACAAGCGGGAAGAAGCCTTCCACCGGCACGATATACCCGCCCTCGCCCTGGATGGGTTCCGCGATGACGCACGCGATCTGGGCGGGATCGAACCACGTCACCGCGGCGCGGTCCAGAAACCGCCGAAATTCGTCGAGGCGCGGCCCGTGCGTCGCGCTCGGGTAGGGCAGCCGGTACACCTCCGGCGCGTACGGGCCGTAGTGCGCCTTGTACGGGTGGAGCTTGCTCGTGAGGCTCATGGCCATGTACGTCCGCCCGTGGAAGGCCCCGTCAAACGCAATCACGCCCGGCCGCCCCGTTGCCCACCTCGCGATCTTCACCGCGTTCTCCACGGCCTCCGCGCCGGAGTTGAAGAAGAGCCCCTTCGCGTTTGGGATCCGCGTCTTCGGCGCGAGCCGCTTCGCCAGTTCAATGAGCGGCGTGTAGGGAAACATCGTGTAGTCCGTATGCGTGAACCGCTTCGCCTGGTCGATCACGGCCGCCACCACCTTCGGGTGGCTGTGCCCGACGTTCAGGCAGCCGACGCCGCCCACGAAGTCGATGTAGCGGTTGCCGTCGAGATCGTAGAGCAGGCTTCCCTCCGCTTTGGCGATCATCGCCGGCAAAAACGGGCGGTACGCGCGCGCGAGATACGCGTCTGCGTCCCGCAGGTAGGGCGCGCTCGCCGCCCCCGGGAGCGTCTTCACGTCGGCCATGGTGCACCGCCTCCTTCGGGGAATCTGCCTCAACTTATGGAGCAAGTGGCGTGCCACGTGCCAGGCCGCGCCGCTTCGGTGTATGATGATTCTGACAGCGCAAAATGGGTGCGCAAAACGCAAAACGGAGGCATTGGGCGAGGGGGCGAGCGCATGGAACCGAGCCTCGTGGCCGACGTGTGGAAGCTGTATCAGGAGATCCTCGAATTCGCGCCGGTCGGCGTCCACGCGGTCGATCGCGAAGGGCGGACCCGCGTGTACAACCGCGCCATGGGCGAAATCGATGGGTACCGTCCGGACGAGGTGCTGGAGAAGAACGTGTTTGAGCTGTACGAGCTCGACGAGGAGACGAGCACGCTGTGGCGGGCGCTAAAGACGGGGCATCCGGTGCAGATTGAGGAGCAGGTGTACGTGGCGCGCAACGGGCGGCGCGTCGTGACGCAGAACCGCACCAAGCCGGTGGTGATTGCAGGCGAGATCATCGGCGCGATGGAGATTGCCGTGCCGCGCGAGGCGGGCGGCGAACACGACGCGGCAGACGCGCGGCGTGGGCGCCGGCACTCGTTCGCGGACATCCTGGGCGAGAGCCGGGCCATGCGGCGGGCGCTCGATCTCGCCGAACGCGCCGCGAAGACGGATTTGCCGGTGCTCCTCGTGGGTGAAACGGGCACGGGCAAGGAGCTTTTCGCCCAGGCCATCCATCAAGCGAGCGCGCGTAAACACGGCCCGTTTTTGGCGCAAAACTGCGCGGCATGGCCGGAGGGGCTCGCGGAGAGCGTGCTGTTTGGCACGAGGCGCGGCGGATTCACGGGCGCCGTGGACCGAGCAGGCGTGTTTGAGCTCGCCTGCGGCGGCACGCTGTTCCTCGACGAGGTCCACGCCATGTCCCCCGCCGTGCAGGCGAAGCTTTTGCGCGCGCTTCAGGACGGCGAAATCTGGCCGATTGGCGCCAGGCGATCCGTCCGAACGGACGTGCGCGTGGTGGCCGCGATGAACGTGTCTCCCAGGGAAGCGGTGCGCCTCGGGCTCGTGCGGCCGGACCTCCTGTACCGCATCGGCGCCCTCGCGATTCACCTGCCGCCGCTTCGGGACCGGCCCGAGGACATTCCGCTTCTGGCGCGCGCGTTTTTACAAAAATATGGAGAAGGCCGCGCCGTGCGCCTCTCGAGCGATGCCCTTTCGTTTTTGACGAGCCACGACTGGCCAGGAAACGTCCGCGAGCTCGAGCAAACCGTCCGATCCGCCCTGGCCCTCTGGCCGGAAGCCTCGGAACTCACGCCCGCGATGCTTCGATCCGCGCATCCGATCCTCGGCGAGGGCACACCGGACGACGGATTGCGCCCGCCGCGCATGGCGCGCCCCTCCGACGACGCCATCCGCCAGGCGTACGAGGCGGCCGGGGGCAACCTGACGCGCGCGGCGCGGGCGCTTGGCATCAGCCGGCAGCGCATGCAGTACCACGCGCGGCGCCTCGGATTGCGCACCTCGCCGCGACAGGCACCGTGACTAGAATGCGCCGCCTCCGTCGCCCCCGAGCCGGCGCGAGATCACGACGAGCGGCGGGAAGCGCGAACGGCCCCGCTGCAACTGCTGAGCGCGGCAGCGCATGCGCCCATAGGCCGCCCTGGCCCCGTCAGCGAGCGGCGCGGCGCCGCGTGCGCCCGCGGCCAGCCTTGGCTCGCCTTCCCTTGCGCTCCTCGCCCACGATGGCGCGCAAAAGCGCCCACACCGCCAAGGGCACGCCGGAAAACATCAGCCAGTCGATGGGCACGTTGTAGCGCTCAAACGCGAAGAAGAACGAGAACACGGCGGTGTAGTAGAGCAGCGTGAGCCAGATGAGCAAGAGCTCGCGCCGTCTTCCGCGGCCGAACACCATGGCGACGAAGTGGCCCACGATGGACACGTCCACCACCCAGGTCTGCAGCCCGCGAAGTGACGCCTCGGTCAACCCGAAGATGGGAAGGGGCAGGTACGCGCGAAGCCAGAGAATCTGCGGCTTCAGCCAAAGGTACGTCGTCCAAAAGGACGAAGGGTTCGTCTTCAGCCACTCGCCCATGCGCTTGAAGGCAACCTGCCTCTGCAGGCGAAACCAAGGCAACTCGTGCATCGACTGCGGCCGGAGATTCGGGTACTCGCGCAGCAGCTGGTGCTCGATAGCGCCCTCGTTGGTGGGCGGCGGGTAGCCGTAACCCTGAAAGGTGCCCAGGAGGAGTGGGTTCCAGCTGTCGTCGGTGAAAAGGATGAAACGGTGAAACACCAGCTCGTTTCGGATCCACCACGGCGCCATGAAGAGAAGCCCGACCATCACGGCAGCGCCGAGGTGGCGCCAGAAGAGCGGTCGGGGATAACCCTTCATCAGGAAGTAGATGAGCGCGAAGACAATCCACAGAGCGACGTTGGGCCGCACGTAGAGGGCGAGCATGAATGTGACGGCAAGCCCAAGCGCGTCCCGCAACCGCTTGGACTCCGCAGCTTTGAACGTGAAATCGAACATCCAGGCGAACGCCGCCATGAACAGCGGCTCGGTGAGAAAGAGCGTGTCCACCAGCACTTCGGGCGGATACAGCGCGATGGCGCTTGCCACCACGGCGCCCACCCAAGGCCGGGTCACGCGGCTCACCGCGCGGTAGATGCCCGCGATGCCAAGCGTCGCAATCAGGGTAAAGACGATTTTCCCCGCGTACAGGCCGGCGGTCCCCGTTCCAAACAGCCAGATGATCCCGGCCAACAAGAGCGTGGTGCCCGGCATCATGTGCACCGTCGGCGCGTCCGGCGTGTAGTACGAGAACGTGCCCTTCTGCAGGAGCCAAAGCGCGCTTCGATAGTACCCTTCGTCGTCGCTGTGGATGCTGAGATGCGGTCCGTACACGAAGATGGTCACAAGGCGCGGCGCGAGCGCGAGCAGCCACAGCCACACCGGCGCGCCGAGCCATGTCCGTCCCATTCGCATGCTGATAACTCCTGTGCCCTTGAATTTGACGGCCACCCGCCGAGCTGTGCGCGGCAAGCCTCGAAAGCTAGTCTATCATACCTCCATCGCGAAGGCGTGCGTGCGTCCGCGCGGCCCCCTGCACGTTCGGCGTCACGAGGCGCCTTCAGAAGGAGCCTCGATGACCTCTCCCCGCTCGATGTCGTAGAACCCCCACCTCGACTCGCCCGGCATCTCGCCGACCAAGTGGACGGGAAGCTGAATCTCGCACGACTGGTGCGACACGTCATCCGGATACCTGCCGCGGTAGTGAAGGCCTGTCGGCTTGAAAAACACGGCATCCACCAAGAAGCGCCGACCCTCCAGCTCCACGAAGCCGACGCTGCCCGGAAGAATGATCCGCACACGCGCATCGCCGTCACTCGCCGCGGCGGCTTCGCCTTCTCCGCTCACCGGGACGAGCGGTTCGCCTAGCGAGGACACCCACGCCTCGGCGATAGACCGGTAGTCGGGATCGATCTGGTTCCAGAAGCGCGCGTGCAAAAATGCGTCCATCTGCTCAGCCACCCGCGGCAGCACGCCGGGCTCCAGGATGCGCGCCGCGAGATGCAGGCTGCCGTAGACGCGATCGAAGAGCGTGATGAGCCGGCTGTCTTGGGGCAAGGCGTGGTTTCGCACGCCGCCTATGCGCGAGATGCCCGCGGCCACATCCTGCGTGTCGAACGGCACGACGAAAGCGTACGCCTCCCAAAGAAGAAGCATCAGCGCGTTTAGGACGTCGTGATCGCGCAAATCGGGGTGGAAAAACGACACACCGTGGGTCACATACCGGCGCTGGAACAGCGGCATGTCGAACTGGACACCGCGGAGATCCGGGTCGTGGTGGATGGGATACTCAAAGCGATAGGGCGTGCGACCGCGGTACTCGACGAATCCGGTCACCATCTCGTGGACCAGGAGTTCGCTCGCGACGATGAAGCCCGCGCCGGCCTGGTAGATGACGGTGCCTGGGCGGTCGATCTGCGGGGAGATGCGCGGCGGAATGGTGTTGGGCTTCGTGCGGTACTGCTTGTCCGGCCTCACCATGATTTTGCCGGACGGATGGTAGACGCGCACGACGCGGTAGCAGCGCCCCATGTAGCGGTAGATGGCGCCGGGGTATGCCTCGCGCATCACCTGAGACATCGACAGGTCTCCGAGCCTGTCGAGTTCCGTTCCCGACTGCATCTCGACCGTGAAACGCCGCTCCATGTCGCGCAGGAGATACGTGCGGTGCGGACTGTCGCCTGCCTCGATGCGCATCGCCTCAAACTCGGGCGGAACCTGTCCGGATCGCTCCGCGAGACACAAGTCCGCGAATCCCTCGGGCCAATCGACGGCTTGGGAGAGCTGGAACGCGTCCGGATCGCCCGGGCGGCGATTGAGGGCGAGATCGTGCTCGCCGCCGATCCCGGCGAGACACATGGCGTGGATGTACTGCGCTCGGCGGTGATCCAGGTACAGGACGGTCTCGGTGAGCGGTCGCTGCCAGAGGAGAGACGGATTCGCGAGCACCGCGTCGTCAAGCGCCGTCTGAGTGTGCAGGATGACCACGTGCCCTGGGCCGTGGCGCCCGACGCGCCCGATGCGCTGCAACAGACTCGTCTGCGACTGCGGGACACCGACGAGCACCGCGACGTCGAGGTTCGGGATGTCCATGCCGAGTTCGAGCGCACTCGTGCTTACGACGCCCCTCAGCGTGCCGGACGTCAGCCCGCGCTGGATGGCCTGGCGATCCAGCTCCTCGTACCCGGAGCGATACGGCAGAATCCCCACCTGCTCGAGCCCCCGCAAGCGACGCCCCATCGCCTCCTCCTCTTCGCTCTCGTCCCCGTCCTGGCGCTGCAAGATGGAGCCGATGATCTCGACTCGCTGGCGGCTGTCGAGGAACGCGATGGCGCGGTTCCCTTGGCCTGCGACGTGGCGAAGGAGCAGGGCCACCGCCTGCAGCAAATCGCCGCCCGAAGGCAGGGCCACAAGTTCCACGGTCGTCGGGTGGCGCGGCGACGTATCGTCTTCCGGCCCAATCACGCAAAATCTGCGCCCAAACAGCTTCGCGGCGTGATCGTCCGGTTTCGCGATGGTGGCCGAAGCGGCCACCATCCGGAACGCTCCGCCCAGCGCATCCGCCACGTGCGCGAGCCTGCGGAACAGAAATGCGCTGTTCGTGCCCATGACGCCCGAGTACGTGTGGACCTCGTCGATCACGACCAGGCGAAGGTGCGTGAGAAACGTCCGCACCGCTTGGGAGGAAAGACTGGGTAACAGCCACGTGTGCACCACATCCGGGGTCATCACCACGACGTCGCACTCGCGCAGGAGTGATTCCCGCTCGCTGACGGGCACGCCGCCGTCGATGAGACACACGTTCCAGCTTGCGCCCGCGGCCGCGACGGCCTGGCGCCATCGCTCCGCCTGTTCCCGCCCCAGCGCACGCGTGGGATACATCGCGAGGACGCGAGCCTTGTACCGCTTGGCCATGGTGTCGATCCCGGCCGTGAAAAACAGCGCGCTCTTTCCGGAAGCCGTGCCGGTCGCAAGGAGCACATGTTCACCTTCGGAGGCTGCGCGGATAGCCTTCACCTGGTGCCTGTACAGGCCGCGCGGATACACAGCCTCGAGGTAGCGCCGGGTCTCGGGAGCAAGATGGGCCGCGACGGACGAAATCGGCTCGTACTGAGGCGCGCGCGCCGGCAGGGTCCACGCGTGCAAGCGCACAAACCCGTGCTTTTCGTAAAAGGCGTCAAGCTCCACATCCATCCCTCCGCCTCATCCGTCTTCTCCCAACATAGCAAACTGGACGACGTTGTCATGGTAGATTCGCACAAAAGCTTGTCCAATCGCGTCGACTTAGCAGGAATTTGGGCGAGGAAGAGCGTATTGGTTTGTATCACCAGGGGCGCACAGCAGAGCCAGGAGTGCCACAAGGGAGTTGCCGCATGACGCAGGGATCTGTGACCCACGAGATCTTGACGATTTTGGCCTTCATCTACGGAATCATCTTTGGATCCTTCGCCAACGTCGTGGGTTATCGACTGCCGCGCGGGGAGAGCGTGGTTTGGCCGAGATCGCACTGCCCCAACTGCGGCCGCACGCTCGCCGCATGGGAGCTAGTGCCGGTTCTGTCCTGGCTTTGGCTGCGTGGGCGCTGCCGCACGTGCAAGGCCCCCATCTCGTGGCGGTATCCGGCCATCGAGCTCGCCACGGGCGCGGCGTTTGCGTTGTCCGCGGCAACCTCGAGCGGCAACTACGCGCAGCTCGCCGTGTGGTGGGCATTCTGGCTTTACCTCGCGGCGGCCGTGGCGTGCGATGTCACGTCGCTCATTCTGCCGGACGTGCTGACGCTGCCCGCGGGCGCCGTGTTGTTCTTGGCGAGCGCCCTCGCTGGCATACGGTCTTGGGCCATGGCGGCCGCCGGTGCCGCGGTGGGATACGTCATCGTGGCGGCCATCCACCTGGTGACGGGCGGAAAGATGGGCATGGGCGACGCCAAGCTGAACCTCGGCATCGGGGCGATGCTCGGGCCCGGATATATGGTCATGGCGTTCATCCTGGCGGCGATTTACGGCGTTTTGGCCGCGTTACCGCTGAGGCTTGCCGGGCGGGTCAAACCCCAGCAGCCCATCCCGTTTGCGCCGTTTCTGGCGCTCGCCGCGGCCACGTGCGCGTTCGTCGGACCGGAGTTGTGGCATGTGTACGCGCGGCTGACCGGTCTTGCGCCTTGACCACAAGGCGCGCGCACAGGTTCTGCCCGGCTTGAGCGCTGGCCGGACTCGCGTATCCGTGAGCAGCGGCCACGGTGCAGCGCGTGGGCGAGCTGGTTTGGTTCGCTATCCGTGTCGTCAGAGGGAGGGTTCACATCGTGCAGATTGACGAGATCTTGGCTTTGGCCAAAGAGAAAGAAGCTTCAGACGTCCACCTCTCCGCAGGAGCACCCGTGACCTATCGCGTGCATGGCGATCTCGAGCCCATGGGCGAGAAACTTCTCCCCATTGATCTCGAATCGTTCGCCCGGCAGATGCTGTCGGAGGAGCGATGGCAGCGATTCATGGAGCTGGGCGAGATCGACTTTTCCTACAGCATTCCGGGCATCGCCCGGTTCCGCGTCAACGCGTACCGGCAGCGCGGCTCCATCAGCATTGCGGCCCGGCTCATTCCCCAGCGCATCCCGACGATGGAGGAGCTGAACCTGCCATCGGTGTTCAGGGCGCTCATGAACCGCCCGTACGGGCTCGTGCTCGTCACCGGCCCCACCGGAAGCGGCAAAAGCACCACGCTGGCGTCTGTTCTGGATGCCATCAACCAGACCCAGCGGCGGCACATCATCACGCTGGAAGACCCGATTGAATACCTGCACACCCACAAGTTGTCCATCATCGACCAGCGGGAAATTGGCCAGGACACGTCCGGCTTTGCGCCGGCGTTGCGCGCGGCGCTCCGCCAAGACCCCGACATCCTGCTCGTCGGTGAGATGCGCGATCTCGAGACCATCGCGACGGCCATCACGGCGTCGGAGACGGGCCACCTGGTGTTCGCCACGCTGCACACCTCCGACGCGGTGCAGACGGTGGAGCGCATCATCGACGTGTTCCCGCCGGAGCAGCAGGGGCAGATCCGGATTCAGCTCGCGGGCGTGTTGGCGGGCGTGGTATCGCAGCGCCTGCACCGGACGCGCGACGGGCGCGGGCGCGTGGCGTCGTTCGAGGTGCTCGTGAACACGCCCGCCGTGGCGAACCTCATCCGCAGTGGAAAGACGCACCAAATCAGCGCCATGATGCAGACGGGGCGTCAATTCGGCATGATCACGATGGAGATGAGCATCCGGGAACTGGTCCAACAGGGGAAGCTCTCGCAGGCCATCCTGCGCCAATGGCAACCGACGCAGCTCACGCAACAGTCTTGACGAGGCTCCCCGCTCGCAGACCGCACCGCTGCGCCCTGTGCGCAGCGGTCGGGGCGACACACCTGCATACGAAATCC
Source organism: Alicyclobacillus sendaiensis NBRC 100866 (assembly GCF_001552675.1). Classification (GTDB taxonomy): domain Bacteria; phylum Bacillota; class Bacilli; order Alicyclobacillales; family Alicyclobacillaceae; genus Alicyclobacillus; species Alicyclobacillus sendaiensis. The sequence goes on along the minus strand of NZ_BCRQ01000009.1, from coordinate 33,606 downwards.
CCGCGCGGGTCGAGCGGGGATTTTTGCATGTACGGGGACGACGGGCGTCGTGGAGGGGGCGAGGCATGCGCATCGCGGCGAAAGCAGCATGTGAGGCCGCGGTCAGACGGAGCGGGTGAATCGACACCGAGGATAATTCGAGCAGCCGTAGAATTCGCCGCGCTGGCCTTTCCGCCGTTTCAACTCCCCACCGCAACGCGGACACACGAGAGCTTCCAACTGGCGTTTCACCTCGCGAATGCCTTGAATGTGCTCCTGGCGCGCCTTGGCATCCTTGATATTGGCGGATTGCAATCGCTCCACAACCAGATTCACAGTCTCTGTGGGGATCACCACGTCGCGATGCCCGCGGATGGCCTTGGCCAGATGGCGAAAATGCACAACTTCAGCCTTCTGCGATTCGACGTCGAGGCGCGCCTTGTCGTTGAAAGCGACCATGGATCGGAACGCGCTTGCGGCAATTCAGGCACCGCCTGAGCCAGGGCTCGAATGTGTCCCTCGTTCTGGACGACAGGGCTCAGAAAGCGATGCTTGGTGCGCCGATTGAGCACCTGCGTCCATTCTTTCCACTCGTCTTTTCCCACGATCACGCCCTGGTAGTTTTTTGTCTCGATCACGAAGATCCCGTACGGCGACACGACGACGTGATCGATCTGCGTGCGTTTGCCGTCCTCACGGGATACAAGCAGGTTGTGCAGGACGCGATATTCGCTCGGAGGCAAGGACGACAGCCGCCTTCGAACAATACTTTCCCCCGCGTAACCGATGAACTGAGGGTTGCGCAGGAGATAGGCCATCACGAGAATCAACGTGAAGATCACAATGCCATAGATACTTGCCAACGACACCGCTCCTCTCACATGAAGCTACCCGTTCACGATCCACGCATCTCATCCGTTTCGGTAGTACACCGCCAGCGTAAAATTGGCCGTGTCGCCGCTCGCGGTGCCGGAGACGCTCTGCAACTGGACCGTCATGAGGCGCGGTGCCGTGGCGAGATTGGCAAAGAACGATTCCAGGTTCGCCGTCGTTCCTGTCACCACGACGTTGTACTGGAGGCTCGACAACGCTCCGCCGCCTTGCGACGCATTGCTCGACCCTGATGTCGAGAAACTGGTCGATCCACCGGACGCCCCCCCGGAGGGCGCACCGCTCGTGCCATTGCCGTAGGACACCGAGACGAGCGTCACGTGATCCTGCTCCGCAATCTGGTTGAGCAACTCGAGCGCGTTGGCCTCATGCGCGCCAATCGGCACGCGCGACAGTACCGACTTCCCCCGCTCTTCCGTCTGTTGCTGCCTGGCGTGCACTTGCCCCAAAGAAGCAAGCGTCTGCTCCAGCGAAGACCGCTCCTCTGCGAGATTGGACAACTGATTCAGTGCGGGCCGCACGCCGATGAGATACACCAAAAGGAGGACGACCACCACCCCGAGCAGGAGCAGGATGGTTTTGTCCCGCTGTGAGAGCGATCTCGACACAGTCAACTTCACGGCGCGCCACCCCCCGATTTCAGGACCACGGTCAGCGTGTAGTCGTACCGATAATTCGCTCCGCCTGACCCCGTCACGATGGCGTAGCCCAGCGAGGCCTGTCCAAGCCCCGGCACCGCAGTGCCACTTGTCTGGAGGGCGGCCGCGGTGAACGACGCGCTCGACACGAACGGTTCGCGCAGGAGGTCCGCCTCAAAGTCGGCCACGCTCGCCACGCTGTTCGCTCGGCCCACGACCGTGAGCGTCGATCCCGTCTGCTGAATGGAATCCACGGTCGACGACTCGGAGACGTCCTTGGCCAAGGCGCGCAGGATGACGTCGTAATGCGTCGCGGATTGCGCCACCTGCTGCGCGGCCACCGCCTCCTGGGCAGACTGGCTCGTCGAGATCGACTGGGTCTGGGCCTGCAGAAGCTGCACCTGCTGCTGCAGCTGGTTGAGCGAAGAGGCCGATCTCGCGACGGCCAGATGGGCCACGACGACGGCCGCGACGCAGACCACCGCAATCCCGCCGCCCATGACGATCCACGGCCACCTCCCGCGGACCGGCGTGCGCATGCGCACTGCACGGCTGACCGGTTTTGGCATGAGGTTGATGTCCAAGCGTCACACCCCCCTCAGCGCGAGGCCAATGGCCGCGGCGTAGTCGGCGAGATCGGGCATGCGATGCGCCTCGGGGCCAATTTCACAGTTGCGGCGGATCATTTCGGCGAGAGGCAGCACTTCGCACGGCATGCCGATGCGTTCTTCGAGCGCCCGCAGGTGTTCGGAGGCGTCCACGTCTCGCGGCAGCGTGATGAACAACCGCTCAAACCCCGCGTCGCGCTGATTCAGCGTGTACATGAAGAAGTTCATGGTGCGCTCGATCTCGACGTCGAACTGGCTCACGTAATCGAAGGCAGGGACCTCCGCTGAGGGCGCGAGTGCCACGGGGACTTGACGTGTCAGGTACAAGAGGCCGTCGTGGAAGACGTGCATGTCCACTGTGTCCTCACTGGTTTCGAGCAAGAGAAAGTTGTTTGGCAGATCCGGACGAAAGCGCCGAATCAGCCGATACAGCGCGAGCGCGTGGATGTCGATGGTCTTGGGGCGCATGCCGATGGTGCGAAACCCCTGAATCACGTCATTCACGCGAGACTTGTCCGCAGCCACAAGAAGGAGGCTGATCATTCCGTCTTCATCGGCAGGCGGATCGCACAAGACGTAATCATAGGCCGCCTCGTCAAACGGAAGGTGGATATTGTGTTGGATCTGGATATCGATAGCGTTCTGCAGTTCCTTCTCGCCCACGTCAGGCAGCGTGATCTGTCGGATGACGGTAAACCTCGAAGGTAGCGCCACGTGAACGGTCAGCTTCTTGCGCCGGTTGGTTTCAAACACGCGCGAGAGCAGAGGAGCGAGAGCGAACGTCGGATAGGGATCTCGCACCGTTTCGGAAAGGTCCCATGGCGCAGTTTCGAGCCGGGAAACGCGAAGAGGTCTGCCCGGTTCCACCTCGGCGATGCGCAGACCTGCGTCGCAGATCTCCACGCCGACTGAGGTGGAACGAGATGCGGTGGATAGACGAAGCGGCATGCCTTTACCCCTTCCATGCTACAAATTCATTTCTCTATTTTGGAATCCGGAGCTGGAAGCCCTCACCTCTTCAGTCTTGCGTGATTTGCAGCACCCATTGGAACGTCTGCGGATTAAAAACATATGTCACATTGTAATACATGGAATAGCCGCCCTGAGCCGATTTCACCTGGATCACGGCGTGCGGCTGCATGTAGTTCGGCGATGTGTTGAGCACAGCTTGAAGCAGAAAGCTCGCAACCTCAAGCGTGTCCCAAGCAGACGACCACGGCTGCACGAGGTTTGAATTGGCCAGATTCTGAAGCTGGGTGATTTGGTCTTTCAGCTGTTGACTCCATGATGTTTGATACATGTAGACAATTGAGGCCTGCATTTGCTGCTGCTGCAAGGCCGGAAATACCTTTTGCGTCAAAGCATTCTGTAAATCGCTCATCGTCACCAGTTGCAAGGATTGACCCGTTAGCCACGAAAGGAATGATGCGCCCAACAAATTCAGCCAGTAAAAGAGTTGTGAGATAGGATTCTGAGACAACGAGACGGTCGCTTGCTGCGCGGCGGTCTGCATCGCTTGTAGCGCCGCTTGGTCAAACGAAGCCTGGGACTGAAACACACTGCGTTCATCTCGGATCTGCCCCAGTCCGCCCACGCGTAGGACATATCGGCTCCACACAAGCGCGGTGCTCACGAGCGACGCAAGAATCACGACGTAAACTAAAGACCAAAGGAGCGAGAATCCGCGTTGAGATCTTACACCTTTCAGGAGAGGTGCCATCCGCACTCACCTCCATCCTCGCAACGCTCAGCCTTGATTCATATCGTGATAGCCCGCAGTCAAAGCATAGGTGGATACTTGACCATTCGGCGCTTTGTACGAGGCGGACAACTTCAAGATGAAGCCATGAATCACTTCGCCACTCGGCACCGACGCAGTCGCGACCCCCTGCGACGCCGAGTTTCCATAGAAAAGCTGTGTAAAAATTTGCGACCAAGTCGTCGTCGACGAACCGGTGCTATTGGAGGAGGTGCCTGTCAAGTTAGGCAAATACCATTGGACACTGACGTTTTGCGCAAGGGGCTGACCCCCGAAATTGGGTAGAACACCGGGCTTTGTAGCCGATCCCGCATAAATGCTCCACAGTTGATTCGGCTGCTGGACGAAGTCAAACACGTAAAAGCAGGTTGCATTGGCTATTCCCGAGGAGACATTCCCAGAAGAAATGGTCGTTGTGTTCACCAACCACGGCTGGCTCGCGTTCACCACGTTTCCAACTGTTGTACCACCGCGAAACAACCAGATCGATATATTGCCTGGACTATACTGAAGCTGCATGTATGAGGCCGACTGGGTCATTTCAGTCAGCGCGTGGTTCACGGTCAGCACGCTCTCAACCGCCTGATTTGCTTGTGTAATGCGTTGAGAACGCAGCGCCACCTGCCATATGGTCCCCACCAGTGCGGTACCCACAATTGCGGTGATGACAATCGCCACGAGCGTTTCAAGCAACGTCAAGCCTCGCCCCCGACGTGCGTCTTGGTTCCAAGGGAATGGTCTCATGTTACCCCACCACCGGAACTGTCACGGTCGCTGTGGCGCCGTGCGGACTTTGCACCGTCACTGTGTAGTTCCACACACTGGGCGACGAGTTACTGCTCGTTGAGACGCGTTGAGCGTTGACCGTGCACGTGTAACCATCCATTAACGGATATGGTTGATTCCACATTTTACCTCCGCGTGCGAGAGCCAAGACGAATTCCGTGTATGTCATCGAGCCATTGATGCTGCCAGGCGAGGATTCGGAGGACAAACTGGCTGGAGACGGGATGTATAACACCGCGTCTTGCGCTGGCGGATTATCGCCCAGCGCATCGCCCGGAACCACCACTTCAAACGGCAGCAACGCTTGCTGATTTTGTAGAATACTTTGCTGAACGGCGGTGATTTGCCCTTTTTGCATCCACTGCTGAATCTGCGTTCCCCATTGCGACGTCGGTTGATTGATCAGATTTTCTACCTCGCTTTGCAAATCCAGGTTTCCCCAGGCGCCAGTCTGCACAAGCGCGTTTAGAAGGTTTCCGTAAACCAGAGATACCGCAGTCTGGAAAATTTGAAGAGACGAGAATAAAGTCGCAATGACACTGCCTCCAGTGGTGGACAGCGATGAGGTCTCGGTGATGGGAGCATACACACTGATCTGCGCATTCGGATCCCTATCCCGTATCTCCTCCGCAATCGTCGTCGCCAGCCCCAGCGCCTTGGAATATTCCGCCTCTTTCAGCTGCCCCGCTTGAACCGATTCCACCGCAAACAGCGCAGCAGTGCCAGCCATCGCGATGATCACGACGCTCGCCAAGACCTCGATCAGGGTGAAAGCTCTTCCGCGCCTCTGACACCCACTCCGCTTCCACTTCCCGCGCTTCATCAACTTCGCCCCGCCTATCCCTATGTTCTGGGGTCGCTGCTCCCTCATCTTCAGGAGCCACATGTACGCAGAAAGCCCCCAAACAGGGAGCTTTCCAAGCGTGTCATGCTGGCTAGCGTACGAGCCCGTGTTCTCTTCTCATGGTTGAATCGTGATATACCAGCTCTGGAGGCCACCCGTGTTGTTGGGATAGGTAAACGTGACATACGGCGTGCTCGTATTGTTCCCCGGTGCATTGGATACAATCGTGAAGTTACCAGTTTGAGATTGAGGCGTCGGAATACTCGTAATGTACCCCGTTCCATTTCCGCTGAAGCTACCGTTTAGGAGATACGAATAGACAGCCGTAGTATTGGTTCCATTGCTGATCTGTGCTGTATTCCCGTTAATAGCACCCGGAGTAGATATATAGAGGCTCCCCTGGTTCGTCGAGTTCGACTGATAGTCATACTCCGCGCGCTGCAGGGCGTCGGCAATCAGCTGCTCGTTCGATTTATCGGTGTTGACGCGCGCCTTCTGAATCTGGGCCAACACAATCGGGACGCCCACCGCCGCGAGGATGGCCAGGATGACGACCACGGCGAGCATTTCGATCAGCGTCACGCCGCGCTGATCCCGGAGCTTCTGTTTCACATTCGAAATCTTCATTCTCATCTGACGCATACGAACTCCCCTTCCCCTCGGCTCGACTCGGTGCGAGCCAGCGTGTCGAATGAGAACCTTTGACGACACCTATTATACTGGCAAGATGTGCACTTGTACATGTATTCTAGCCAATTTGGCCATATTTTTCGTAGGGACCGCCAAGCTCGCGGCTCCCTCAAGAAACGCCGTACGATCCCAGGTTGTTGTACAAGGAGAACATCGGCAGCAGGACCGACAGCGCGATGATGCCGACGACGGCCGACAACACCGTGGTCAAGAGCGGCTCGAGCAACTGGCGGAGCCTTTCGACCATCACCTCCAACTCGGACTCGTAAAAAGTCGCCACGCGCGCCAGCATGTCGTCCAGATGGCCGGTCGTTTCGCCGACGCGCACCATCTGCACCATGAGCGGCGTGAACGCGCCGGATCGCTGCAGCGCCTCCGAGAGCGCGCCGCCTTCGCCCAGCGTATCGCGAGCGCGGCGCAAGCTCACCCGCACGTAGTGATTGCTCACCGCGTCCGCCGCAAGCGACATCGCCGTCAAGGCCGGCAGGGCCGCGTGAAACAGCATCGCGAGCGTCCGCGACGCCTGCGCCATCGCGCGGTAACGCATCAGTTTCCCGAAGATGGGGATGCCAAGCATCAGCCGATCCCGCCAGTACCTGGTCTCCGCATTCCGGCTGATGAAGATCCACGCGGCCACGAAGAGCGCGACGAGGATCAACGCCACATACCAGAACCGCTTCACCGCGTCGGCGGAAAACAACACGATGCGCGTCGGCAGCGGAAGCGTCACGTGCATGGACGCAAAGACAGACACGAAAGACGGAATGACGTTGATCATCAAAAACCCTGCGACCAAGACCGACACGACGGAGACGAGAGCCGGGTACATGAGCGCCGACTTGATCTTCGACACGGTCTCCCGCTGGCCCTCTTCAAAGCGCGCGGTGGACTCCAGCACCTCTTCCAGGGAACCGGACGCCTCGCCGGCGCGCACCATCTGCACGAACATGGGCGGAAACACCTTCGGGTAGTCCGCCAGGCTTTCCCAAAGCGCCGTGCCGCCCTCGACCTTGGCCGCAACTTCGGCCACCGCCCGCTTCAGTGGCCCCTTCCGCAGCTGCTCTTCCAACACCTGCAGCGCCGGAACGAGCGGGACTCCCGCCCGCACGAGGGTCGCGAACTGCCGGCAGAACGGGACGAAGTCCTCCGACTTCACCTTCGGCTCGAGAAAGCTGAACTTGAGCTCGCGATTCCAGAACTCGGACTTCTCGTTCATCGCCTTGAGGCCGACCACAAACAATCCGCGCTCACCGAGCGCCCGGATGGCCTCGGCCTCGGACTCCGCCTCAATTTTGCCGCGCTCGCGCCGATTCGGGCGCGCAATCGCCTCATACCGGTACAGGCTCACCTCGGCTCACCCCCTTTCAGGTCGCCGCGGTCACGCGCAGCACTTCCTGAATGGTCGTCTGCCCCTGAAGCGCCTTCTGCAGGCCATCGAGAAACATCGTGCGCATGCCGCGCTCTTTCGCCGCCGCGACGTAATCTTCCGTCGATCTCGACGTCAAAATGAGGCGCGCGATCTCGTCGTCGACTTCCAGCACCTCCTGCACGGCCATGCGACCCTTGTAGCCCGTCTGGCCGCACGCCGGGCAACCTCTCCCCTCGACCACCGTCTCCGCCGAAAACCCATTCTCCTCGAGAATCTCTTTCTCGAGCGGTGTCGCCGGTCGCTCATGTTTGCAGCGCGCACACACGAGCCGAACCAAGCGCTGCGCCACCACGCCCGTGACGCCCGAAGCCATCATGTACGCGGGCACCCCCATGTCGATCAGCCGATTGATGGCGCTCGCCGCGTCGTTCGTGTGCAGCGTCGACAACACGCGGTGACCCGTGAGCGCAGCGCGCATGGCGATCTCGGCCGTCTCGTTGTCGCGGATCTCGCCCACCATGATGATGTCCGGATCCTGGCGAAGCACCGCGCGCAGCCCGCGCGCGAACGTCAGCCCCGCGACCGGGTTCACCTGCACCTGATTGACGCCCTCAAGCTGATATTCGATGGGATCCTCGATGGTGATGACGTTCACTTCCGGCGTTGCGAGCCGCTTCAAAGCAGCGTAGAGCGTCGACGTCTTGCCCGATCCCGTCGGGCCGGTGATGAGCACGGCACCGTACGGTTTCGTGATCATGCGCTCGAACGCGGCGCGGTTCCACTCGGAGAACCCAAGTTCGTCCAGCGTGAAGGCGCGCTTGGCGAGATCGAAGATACGAAGGACCACCTTTTCGCCATGCGCCGTGGGCATCGTCGACACGCGAACGTCCACCTTGCGGCCGCCTTCCGAAAACTCGAAGCGGCCGTCCTGCGGCAGGCGCTGCTCGGCGATGTTGAGCCGCGCCAGGATCTTCACGCGCGCCACCAGCCCGCTCTGAAGGTTGCGAGGAATGACGCGCTCCGTCCGCAGAAATCCGTCCACGCGGAACCGAAGGAGCACGCCGTCCGCCTGCGGATCCAGGTGGACGTCCGACGCGCCTGCGTCGGCGGCTTCCACGAGAATCTGGTTGAGCGCCCGCACGACCGGCGAGTCCGCGGCGCGCGTCTCCTGCTCTGGCTCCTGGCGGGGCGGCGCGGCTTCGGCCATCGACCGCACCGCGCTCTCGAACACCTCGTTGCCGCGGTAATGGCGCGAGATGGCCGCCTGGATATCCTGGCGGGTCGCGATGGCGGGCATGATGATCAGGTTCGTGGAGCGGCGCAGATCGTCGATGGCGTAGTAATCGAGCGGATCCGCCATCGCGACGTGCAGCCGATTGCCCGCGCGGCGGTAGGGAATCAGGACGTACGTCTCCGCCAGGCGCTCGGGGACGAGCTTCAGGACTTCGGGGTCAATCTTCATGTTCGCGAGAATGACGTGGGGAATGCCGAGCTGAAACTCCAGCACCTCCACGAGCTGCTGCTCGGTGATGTACCCATTATTGATGAGAATATCGCCGAGGCGCGCCCCCGTCTCGCGCTGTTCGGCGAGGGCCATCTCGAGCTGTTCCGGGGCGAGCAGGCCGGATTCCACCAAAAGCTCGCCCATTCGCTTGCGCGCCAAAATCTTCACCTCCCAATCGCCAGAACCGAGAGAGGTCACTTCATGATGTAGAGGGCGCTCTGTGTTTGCGAGATCAAGAGATCATAGCCGTTTTGTTGGAAGAACCCGTATCCCAAAAGCGGGGTGCCCGTCCAACTCGGATCCACGATACAGGGGACATCAGGAAAGACGTGGCCTCCGATGGAAAGCGTCATCTTGCTCATGTACGCCTCATCCGTCCCGCCGATGCCGCCCACTTCGATGCTGCCGAGATTCGGGAGGTGCAACTGCGCCGCGAGATTGGCGCCAAGGAGCGTCTCGTAGGCGCCAGTGTCGAGCTGAAACGTGATGTCCTCGTTTCCGCTCGAAGCCTGGAGAAACACGCCGTTCTGATAGAACGTCACCGGAGCGGTGGCGATGAGCCGCTCGTTAGAAAGCGATGGCAGAGATGAGTTGCCGCTCGTCCCCGTCGCGCTCGACGCCGCATTGGCGGTTGTCCCCTTCTGCGACTGAAAGGGAACGGGCAGGACTTGGTGAACCACGCTTCCTCCGGGCGTGGTCCAAGAGGCGGTGACGTACACGGTCTCCGCCACATTGTCCGCAATCCCGCCCTCCCACGTCCCGGTTCCATCTGTGCGAACGCGGAGGGACGACGCGTTAGAGGACGGCTCCAATTGACTAAACCCTGTGGCGGAGATGGAAACGGGCTGTCCGGGCACGGGATTGTCCCCATCTAAGGTCATCACCGTGAGCACCGCCACCCCGCCGGCTGTGGCCTGCGAAACTTGCAGCAGCAATTGGTAGTCGTGCTTGACCGGCTTGCTGACGAATTCAAAGCCGCCGCCCTTCAGGGGAATGGCGCGGACGGAGGGCGCGAGCACAAACCAAGGCACGTACGTCTTGCCCCGGTACACCACGCCCTGGATGTCTCCCCCTGTGATGGCGACCGTCCCGTTGCCGAGATCGACATACGGCGTGTGAAACGCGGCGAACGCCGCCTCCTCGACGTAGGTGTCCTCACCGACGGCGATGGCGTCGTACAGCTTGCCGGCGATGATCACCCGAACGTGTCCGGGCGCGAGCTTCACATGCGGGACTTCGGTCCGCGCCACCGCCTTGGGCGTGGCGGCCTGTGCCAGAGGGGCAGCCGACGCGAACAGGAGCGTCAAGGGCGCAAGACTCAACAACCAAGAATGAGGACGTCGCATAGTCAGCCTACCTTCTGGATGGATTCAGTCGCCATCCTAATTCGTCCTCCACCGCATCATTTCCTGCATACGCCACGGCTGCCCATTGCGCGACGTCTTCGAGCACCGCGCTGGCCGTCGGCAGGGCGCCGGCGCCGGGCCCCGTGAGCGTCACGGTGCCCACCACGTCGCCCGTGATGGCGAGCGCGTTCTCGACGCCGTCAATCCCGAACAGCGGATCCGTGGGCGCGAGGGACTCGACACCCACCCGCACTTCGATCACGCCATCCTCGCGCCAGCGGGCGCTCGCGACGTGTTTCAGTTTCTCGCCGCGGAGACGAGCGCGCTCGACGTCATCCGGCGTCAGATGCGCAATCCCTTCGCGGGGCGCCGCGAGGTACGCCACAGGCCGCGTGCCCGCGGACTTCGCGCCGGAAGTCGGCAGGAGTGCCCCGCGTCGAAGGGGTTCAGTGTCGACCCCGAGGACCTGAAGGAGCACCTGGAGCTTGAAAAAGGCGTCGTGGCCTTCCACGTCCGACGTGGGATCGGGTTCCGCGTACCCGAGCGCCTGCGCCTCGGCGAGCGCGTCCGCAAAGCTCGCGCCCGCTTGGGTCATGCGGGTGAGGATGTAGTTGCTTGTCCCATTGACGATGCCGCGCAGGCCCGTGATGCGGTTGACGCGAAAATAGGTCTCGAGCGCGTGAATCACGGGCACGCCGCCGAGCACGCTCGCCTCGTAGCGAAGCGACACGCCGTGCTGGCGCGCCATGGCGCGAAGTTCGGGCCCGTGGGCCGCCATGAGCGCCTTGTTCGCCGTGACGACCGGCTTACCCGCGCGCAGGGCGGTGCACACCACCTCGTGCGCCACGTCGACCCCGCCCATCACCTCGATCACGACGTCGACATCGTCCGCCAAACAGACGGATCGCCAGTCGTCCGTGAGTTTCTCCCGCGGCACATACGAAGGCCGCGGACGGGACAAGTGCTTGACGGCGATGCGCGTCGGCTCGAGCAACATGTCGCCGATGACGCCGCCGCGATCGCTCAAGACGCGCAGCACGCCGCTCCCAACCACACCGCAACCGATGAGACCCAGTCGAACGTGTTTCAATCTATCTCTCGCCGCCTTTCCATTGTGAGGGTGTTCTTGGCGCTTGCCCATCCCCACGCGCTGGGAACGCGCCTCCCTTGCTGCTGGGAGGCCTTCGCGCGGCGGGAGGCCGCCGCCGATAGAACAAAAGGGCACCCTTTCGGATGCCCTTCCTGAGAAGCGAAGCTACGTCACACGCGCGCGGTGGCGCGCTCGATGCGCTTGTTCTCCTCGGCCTCGGAGGCAAGCGCCTCGACCGGCCGGTTGTCCGCGTCCACCACGACGACGGTCGGGCGATGACGCCGAACCTCGTCCTCGCTGTAGGCCGCGTACGAGATGATGATCACCAAGTCGCCCGGTTCGGCGAGCCGCGCCGCCGCCCCGTTCAATCCGATGACGCCGGAGCCACGCTCGCCCGGGATGACATACGTGTCAAACCGCGCGCCGGTGTGAATGTTGACGACCTGCACCTTCTCGTTCTCGACGAGATCCGCTGCGTCCATGAGATCCTCGTCGATGGTGATGCTGCCGACGTAGTGCAGGTTGGTCTGCGTGACCGTCGCGCGGTGAATCTTGGACTTCATGAGCGTGCGAAACACGCGCACCCCCCCATTCCCACGGGGTTTCCGCGTCAAGCGCGGAAGATGAGATCTTCTCTCGACATGGTACGCGCGACGGCGGCCGAACGCAAGTCGCAAACGGCCGGCGCGCCATCCATCACTTGGATCCGCTCGACTTGCCGCTGAGCTCCGACATCATGAGCTGGAGCGAGGCGTACGCCGTATCGGTCTTCTTCACGTTCTTCAAGCCCTGCTCCACCACCTGCTTAGCAAGGCTTGTCTCCTTCAGCGTCACATACGCCTGCGCGAGCTGCCAGTAGGCCCAACCGTACGACGGATCCATCTGAATCGACTTCTGATAATACGGAATGGCCGCCTTCGGCTGATTCTCGCGCTCGCGATACATGTTGCCGAGCGCGGTCCAAGCCAGCCCAGACTTCGGATTGATCTGAGTCGCGCGCTTGAAGTAGTGAATCGCCGCCTGAACGTTGCCGTTGACCGAGGCGCTGTCCGCTGCGTTCATCTGCGCCTCGAAGTTCGTCGGACTCTTGTCCGCAATCTGCATCAAGTGCTTCATGTTCGCCGTGCCCACCTCGGTCTTGGGCGCGACGACCATGCTGTTGTTCCCCGTCCGCACGACGGTCGTGGTCGACGTGTTTGTCGTATTGTTGGCTGTGCCGCACCCTGCCAACAGGCCCGCCGCCAGTGCGGCACACCCAGCAGATACAACAAGCTTCCGAAGCATCCCATCTCCCCCTGTCGCCATCTTCATCTTGGCATTCTACCACACGCGCGCCAAAACGAAAGTCCAACAAGAACGGAACCGGGCGCCTGCTCGCCGAAGGGTTTAGGCCGCCTCGGCCAGCGGCGCCCGGTGACATCCTTTGAGCAGCGCTGTCCTCACGCCTTCAGCTCCACCGCGCAACTCGCGGTGACGGCGAACGGGTCCGGGATGAGGATGCGCTGCGCCTCCGCATCCGAAACGCCGGCGTACAGGTGCGCCGTTCCATCTGGATAGCGCACGAGCCCGCCGCTGAACACCACGTCCGCCAGCTCAGGCCGCTTCGCTTCACCGCCGAGAAAATCTTGCCGCTCCGCGATGACCCTCACCGGCGTGACGAGATCCAGATTCAGATGGAGCGAGAAACACATCGCCTTGTAGTGCAGAAGTCCGTCCTCCGACCGATAGGCGATGTGGCCAAGCACGCCGACCGTGGCCGGATCGATCAGCTGGGCCTCATTGACGCCGCCCCACTCGCCGGGATAGAACCGATCCGGCAGGCACTCCGCGCGGAGAATGGACTCCGGCGAAAGTTCGTCGAGCGACGACAGGACCGTCCAGCCAATCTGCGCCTGCCCGCCGTAGCGCGCGCCGTTCGGCCGGGTGAAGACGCCGACGCGCTCGTCCGGCAACTCCACCAGGCGAATGTCCTTCATCCACTGGGGCCCGACGGCGAAAAGCCGCAAGTCCGCGAGCGAATGGCCGCGGTAGAACACGGTGCGATACTCAATCTCGTGGTTGTGGAACGGATTGGTCCAAATTTCGACGCCGCCAAACACAATTTCCCCGTGGATGCGCGCGTGAAACGGGTCTTGCAGGCCCCGGAACGTCCGAAGCCCTTCCACCACGGTCCAGACGCCGTCCTCAGCCTCTTCGAAAAAGATGACCTCCGAGAACTCGCTGTGGCGCGGCTCGACGCGCGCCGGGATGATGGCTCGCCCTCCGTCCACGATGGGTGCCGCGATGTTGTAGACATCGCGCCCCTCAACGCCGCGGAACCGAATCTTCTCCACGTGGTACACCTGTCGCTCTTGCCGATACTCCTGTGCAAGCCACTCGCATGGCTTCGCGGCACAGATGGATTTCACCTTTGGGCACTCCCTTGATGTAGTACATATCCTATGTCGAACGCGGCCGCATTCGCTCCTCCGGCGGGCTTTCGACCTGGCCCTACGATGGGCCGCGGCGCGACTTACGGAATGGACGCGCCCCACTCGCCGAAAGTTCAACGCGCCTGCGGCCCGCGATTCCCTTGGTGCTGCGAGCCGATCAGCCCAAGCATACGGCCTCGGCGCGGGCGATTCAAGAGCTTGGAGAAGAAAAGGAGAAGAAAAGATGAATCATCCGCGCATGATGGCCCGAAACCAGGGAAGCATGCGCTTCGCCGGTGACGCCCCCGGCCCGTGGTCCACGCGGACGGTCGCCGTCGACCCCTGCGCGGGCGCGGAGGCAAACGCCGCCTGAATCTCCCTCGCCGGCACGATGGCATTCGTGTCGGCGCCGTAATTCGCGCCGCCAATCGCGATGCCACTCATCACGGGCAGCGTCTGCAAGGGCCCCTGCACGTCGCGCGACACCATGTCCGGCGTGACCGACGGGGTCGGGACGCTCTCCTGTGTCACTGCCCACACGCCCGCCCCCTGCGCCGTGAGCTGGCGGAGGGCGGGTGGACGGCGGCTGCGGCGCCTATGGCGGTCGGTAGCCGCGGCGGCATCACACCTACGGCGAATGGCAGCCGGCGATCGCGGCGACAATCCCATGCGGCGGCTGATTGGTGCCAACCGCGGCGCAAGGCGCCCTCTCCCTGTGCGAGACACGCAAGCCCCTCGCGCCGGCCTCGTGCTATACTCGCGGTAGCATGAGCGAGGGGGCTCTGTCATGGAACGGATATTCACCTATCCTGCTGTCATCGAGGCGCAGGCGGCGCGCAGGGGAGACGCGCCGTACCTCGTGTGGCAACTCGACGGCGACCGACCGGAGACGCTCTCCTACCGGGAATATCAACAGGCATGCGCGGCCGTTTCCGCGTGGCTCCAAGCCGAAGGTATTCAACCGGGCCATCGCGTCGCGCTCGCCCTCGACAACTCCCCAGAGATGGTCGTGGCCTATGGCGCGGTGACGTCGATGGGCGCCATCGCGGTGCCCATCAACCCGACGCTCTCCCTGCCTGAAATGACCTTCATCCTCCAGGACGTCGAAGCAAGTGCCTTCATCGGCGCGCCTGATCGAGCGGAGGCGCTCGCCGCGAACCGCGAAGTGACAAGCGTTGAGCGGTGGCTCACGCCCGAGGCCCTGTGGCGACAAGTGGTGTCGGGTGGCGAGGGCGCGCCGCAGTCTGCAGACGTGCGCCCCGATTCCACCGCCATGATCCTCTACACCTCCGGCACCACCGGGCGACCAAAGGGCGTGATGCTGAGCCACGAAGGCGTGCTCCGCACCGCCCAGACGGTGTGCGACTACCTCGAGTCGACGGATGGGGAGCGCATCCTGAACCTGCTCCCCATGACGCACTGCTTCTCGATTTGCGTCGAGATTTTGCACGCGCTGCTCGCGGGCGGCACGCTCTTTATCCGATCCGGCACGTTTGCGCCCCGCGCCGTGCTCGGCGAGATCGAGCGGCACCGCGTGACGTTCATCTGCGGTGTGCCGAGCATCTTCATGTTGCTGAACGAGGCGCTGAAGAGGCACCCGGTCGATGTCTCCTCGCTGCGCGTGGGCCTGGTGGGCGGCGCGCCCGTTCCCGTCGAGACCATCCGCGAATTCGAGGCCCAGACGGGCATCGTGATGGTGGAGGGCTACGGCCAGACCGAGCTCTCGCCGCTCGCGACGCTGCAGCCGCCCCATCCAGACAAGCGCCGCCTGTCCTCCTGCGGCCTGCCGATTCCGGGCACGGAGGTCCGCATCGTGGACGCCGAGGGCCGAGACGTGCCGGTGGGCGAGCCGGGCGAGCTCTTGGTGCGGGGATTCAACGTCATGCAGGGCTACTGGCGGCAGCCGGAGCGGACGGCGGAGACCATCGAGCAGGACGGCTGGCTGCACACGGGCGACGTCTTTCGGCAGGACGCGGACGGGTATCTGTACGCCGTCGATCGCCTGAAGGACGTGATCATCTACGGAGGCTTCAACATCTACCCGAAGGAAGTGGAGTCGGTCCTGTACCGGCACAGGTCGGTGCTCGAGGCGTACGTGGTGGGCGCGCCGGACGCGCTGAAGGGCGAGATCCCCGTGGCCTTCGTCCGCATCGACGAGTCGGCGGATCCGAGCGCCGTACAAGCGGAACTCGAGGCGCTCTGCCGCGAGGATCTCGCGCCGTACAAACGCCCGCGCCGGTATCACTTTGTGGATACGTTCCCAAAGACATCCACGGGGAAGGTGTTGCGGCGGGAACTGCGGCACATGGCGGCCGAAACGCTGAGTGGACCAGCGCGCGAGAGCAGAAGCGCGCGTGCATGACGAAGGCGGGAGCGCCCCGCGGCGCCAACCCGATGAGCGCCTCGTACCTGAAGAGGATGGCGCTTGGGAGCTAGGGAGGGCGCCGAACCGGCCGTCAGGCAACCTTGGACCCATTGAGGTTCACGTGCGCGCAGAGACCTCGCGCCCCGCGCCTCACGCGGGCTGCGCCTGCCGGCCGAGCCGCGTTCGCCGCAACAGGAGGCTGTTCGACACCACGCTCACCGAGCTCATGGCCATCGCCGCCCCCGCGATGATGGGGCTCAGGATGCCAAACGCCGCGAGCGGGATGCCGAGCACGTTGTAGACGAGCGCCCAAAACAGGTTCTGCCGGATCTTGCGCATCGTCGCCCGGGACAGGCGCAGCGCGTCCACGACGGCCCCCACGTCGCCTCGCATCAGCGCGAGGCCCGCCACCTCGAGCGCCACGTCCGCGCCCGTGCCCATCGCCATGCCCACGTCCGCCGCCGCGAGCGCCGGCGCGTCGTTGATCCCATCCCCGACCATCGCGACGACCCGCCCCGATTGTCTCAGCGCCTCGACCTTCGCCGCCTTGTCGCCAGGCAGAACCCCGGCCATCACGTGCGCAATGCCGAGGCGCTCCGCCACGGCCCGCGCGGTGTCCTCCGCGTCGCCCGTCAACATCCACACGTCCACGCCCATCTCGCGCAGCGCCTCAATCGCCGCTCGAGCATCCGGCTTCACTTCGTCCGCCATGGCGATGGCGCCCACCATCTCCTTCTCGCGCGCCACCAGCACCACCGTGTGGCCAGGCCCAGCGAGCTTGTGCCACACCGGTTCCGACAGGCCCCGCACAGCGCCTTGCAGCCAGCTCGGGCTCCCGACGCGCACGCGCGCGCCCTCCACCACGCCTTCAATTCCGCGCCCCGGCACGGCGGCCACGTCCCGCGCCGCCGGCACCGCCAAGCCGCGCGCCTTCGCCGCCTCCACCACCGCGCGGCCGAGCGGATGCTCGCTCTGCGCCTCGAGCGCGGCCGCAAGCCGCAACACCTCGTCTTCCGCGACACCTTCTGCCGCCCACACCGCGGTCACCACCGGCTTGCCAAGCGTCAGCGTCCCCGTCTTGTCGATCACGACCGTATCCACGCGCGCGGCCGCTTCGAGATGCTCGCCGCCCTTCACGAGGATGCCCAGCTCCGCGCCGAGCCCCGTCCCCACCATGATGGCCGTCGGCGTGGCGAGACCCAGCGAGCACGGGCAGGCGATGACCAGCACCGCGATGGCCGCAAACAGCCCGTGCGACCAGTGCCCGAAGGCGCCCCAGATGAGGAACGTGAGGAGCGCCACCCCGAGCACCGCCGGGACAAAGACGCCCGAGATGCGATCCGCCAGGCGCTGCACCGGCGCCTTCGACCCTTGGGCGCGCTCCACCAGCCGAATGACCTGCGCCAGCGCCGTGTCCCGGCCCACCTTCGTGACGCGCATCACGAAGGCATTCGTCTGGTTGAGCGACGCACCCACCACCTCGTCCCCTGGCGCTTTCACCACCGGCAGCGGCTCGCCCGTGAGAAACGACTCGTCCACCTCCGTCATCCCTTCCGTCACCACCCCATCGGCAGGTACCCGCTCGCCCGGTTTGACGCGGACGAGATCGCCCACCTGAAGCGCTTCGACCGGGACGTCCGTCTCTTCGCCGTCCCGCAGGACGTGCGCCACCTTGGCGCCGAGCTTCGCCAGCGACGCAATGGCCGCGCTCGATCTCGCCTTGGCCCTCGCCTCGAGCAGCTTGCCCATGAAGATGAGCGTCACGACCGTCGCCGAGCTGTCGAAGTAGACGTCAGGGCGCCCCTCCACGGTGAGGACCGCGCTGTACGCGTAGGCCACCGTGGTGCCGAGCGCCACGAGGACGTCCATGTTCGCCGCGCCGCCGCGCAGCGCGTGATACGCGCCCTTGTAGAAGCGCCAGCCGACGAAGAACTGGACCGGCGTCGCGAGCAGCCACGCAGCCCAGTTCGGCAGGAACGGCCGCCCACCCGCGAGCATGACGAACATCTGCACGACAAGCGGCAGCGTGAGGATGGCGGAGAGGGTGAACGTGGCGAGATCGCGCCGATACGCCTGGCGCTTGCGCGCCTCTTCCTCCGCCTCCACTTCGCTCGCGAGGGCCGCGCCGTAGCCCGCCTTCTCCACCGCGCGGATGATGTCGTCCACGTCGATCACGCCGGGCACATACGCCACCCGCGCCTTCTCCGACGCGAGGTTGACGTTCACCTCCTGCACGGCGTCCAGCCGCCCGACCACCTTCTCAATCCGCGCCGCGCACGCCGCGCACGTCATGCCGGTGATGCGCAGGTCCACCTCGCGCAGCGGCACGGAATATCCCGTCTTCTCGATTTTCTCGACAATCTCGGTCCACGGCGTGTCAGGCGAAACCACCACGCGCGCGCGCTCGGACGCGAGGTTCACGTTGACCTCCTGCACGCCCGGGAGCTTCGACAGGTTTTTCTCGATCCGCGCCGCACACGCCGCGCACGTCATGCCTTCGATAGGAAGCGTGAGTTCGCGAGTCTCCGCCATGTTTTCACCCCAATCCGCGGCTCGAGGCCAAAAACCGAAACGCTCCGCGCCTCTGCATGCCCGTGTGGCCGAGCGCCCTCGCCAAGAAGCGCACCATCGGCCCAGGCAAGCTCTGCGCTCGGCATCTTCTGATCTCACCATACCCCAGTAGGGTATAGACGTCAAGGGGCATTGCTCCTGGGCCCGGGAAGTCTTCCGGCCCGCATCGCCCACTCGCGCCTTGTCGCCGGATGCTGGAGCATGCCCTTGGCGAAGCCCCGCCCGCCCCCGCAGGGGCCGCCGCACCCGAGTCGCTCCGGCGCGGCCTTCGTGCGGTTGCAAGGCTCGTAAACAAGCGTTAACTTTAGAATCGGCCTGTCGCACGGGCCCATACGTCGGACGCAGGAGTACCCGTTATGAAGTCGCGTCGTTCGGTGACACCGCTACCACGAGAGTCGTACGCGTTCCTCGTCGCACGCTTGTTCAACGCGATGGGCAGCGCTTTCATTTGGCCGCTCACCACCATCTACGTCCACAACGTGCTCCACGGCGACTACGCAGCCGCAGGTTGGGTGCTCTTCGGCCAGTCGCTCGCCGGAGCCCTCGGACAGTTCGCCGGCGGAGCCCTGTATCATCGCCTCGGGCCCATGCGGCTCATCGTCGGATCCTTGCTGCTGACCGCGATGGCACAGTGGAGCCTCATGTTGGCGCATTCGCTTCTGCCCTACGCCGCGACCATCGCCGCCAACAGTTTTCTCATCTCCGCCACGCAACCCGCGCTGAACGCCTTCGTGGGCAACCGCTGGAAATCGGTCAGCGCCAGGCTCTTCAACACCATGTACGTGATGACGAACATCGGCATTGCCGTCGGCACCGCGCTCGCGGGCTTGATTGCGTCCGTCTCGTTTTTGCTCACGTTCTTCCTGAACGGCTGCCTCACCATGTCGTTTGCCGTGTTCATGTGGCGTTTTCTGCGCAAGCTTGGGCCTGACGCGGAGGACGTGCTCGTCGACGCCATGCCGCAGGTCGATGCGTCGGCCCGGCATCTCCTGCGAAACTATCGCGTCTATGCGCTGCTCGGCGCAGGCACGCTGGCCCTGAATCTCGCGCTCGCCGCCTGGAACTCAGGCGTGGCGCCATACCTCAACCAGACCGGCCATCAGCCGGACGCGTACAGCGTGCTCTGGACCGTGAACGGCCTTCTCATCCTCGTCGGCCAGCCGCTGACCGGATGGCTGAAGCGCCGCGTGGTTCAGACGCCAGCGGCACAGCTCGTGATGAGCGGCCTGCTCTACGCCGCCGCGTTTTCCGGCATGGCCGTCGCCCATCGGGCGTATGCCGCGCTCGTGGCCGGCATGGTGGTGGCCACTTTCGGCGAGATGCTGAACGCGCCGACAGTGCCGGCCCTCCTCACCCAGATCACCGGTCGCCACGCGGCGTTTTATCTGGGACTCGTCGGCGCCATCGGCAACGTCGGGAGCCTGATGGGGCCGGTCGCTTTCGGCCACCTGTTCGATCTCGCCGGCATCTCCCCGATTCTCTGGACAGCGACGGGCGCGTGCGCCCTGGCCACGGCTGCTTTCGCAGGATATGCGCGGGCGATCCGGGACGCCGCCGGATGGCCGAGGAGCCAGGCGCATGGCCGGGCATCGGATGTGTGAGGGAGGAGCGCGATTCATACAGCGAAGGATTGCGAGGTTCCACGGCGCCCCCATATCCTTTTTCAGAAGGAAGATGAAGAGCACACGCAGAATGTCGTCCTATCTCCACGGGCGAATGTTCTACTCGGACTCAACCTGGCCATTGCACAGTCTGTGCTAGGTTTTCGTGACCTGCGTGTACGAGAATCCTGATGTGAGGGCGAGGTCGGCCACCATCAAATGGACGCTTATGCACAAGCCGCAACGCGTCACCTTCGCGACTCCAAGTTATTGTTTGGCAACCAGCGGTTTGATAATGCGGTGTATTTGGCGGGTTATGTCGCCGAATGTTCCATGAAAGCGATGATCGAAGTTTTCGATCGACATTCCAACCCTCGTCAATTCGGACACAATCTCAGGAAATTACAACAGGAGGGGCTGAACCGATCCATACGCCTGCAGCCCAAACTTCACTCCTTCTTGTCCAGTTTCGCCATCGACTCCACAGAGCTGGCTAAGGGCCATCCCGACCGACGGTATTGGGCCACCGGACGATGGCGGCCCGACCTCGCACGTGCCGTACTTGAGCTCGCCGAGGAGATTTATCAAAAAACCCTTTTGGAAATGGTGCTAAGTGGATATTTAAGGAGGAGTGACCTTGGTTGACGTTTTCTTTGATAACGTGTTGCAGGTGGCGTGGGATGCTCTGTTAGAGGTCGACGTTTTCCTGGCATCGTGCAGGAGCGTCACATTGATTCGCGACGTGCAAGGGAAGATCACGCTGTTCGTCGAGCCTGCTGCAGGCGTGCACATCGACCGCGCGACGGTGGACGAAACGCAGAGCACGCTCTCCAAAAAGCTTGGTCCATTTTTTGCGAACGACATCTGGATTTCGGACCCAGACGATGACGTTCTCGCTTCCCTGGAACGGACCATAAGGATGGAGCGCGAACAAGCCGATTGGCTCAAACGCGAAAAAGGTTCCTCGCTGAATTGCACTGTCTATATCCTTGAGAGGCGCGTTGCGAAAGAGTATTGGAGGGCGCAGGGTTCGCTGGATTGGGAACTCCCATGGTCTGTGGCTGAAGTGGACGATGGAAGGCGTCCTGCCATTATCACGTTCTACTCTTTCAAGGGTGGCCAAGGACGCACGACCGCGCTCGCGGCTGTGGGTCTGTTGCTCGCCCGTCGCGGGTTTCGAGTGGGAATGATCGACTTGGATCTCGAAGCTCCAGGCCTTGGTTCTATCTTCTTTCCTGACGGCAGCATATCGATGGGCGTCATCGACTACCTCATCAACAAGCCGGTACTTGGTGCGCATTTTACGCTTCCGACCAGCGTCTTGTCCGTCATCGACCGCCACCTGATTGGAGATGGCCATCCGATTCGGGTGATACCTGCCGGACATGTGAATTCTGCCTATCTCGAAAAGCTCGCCAGACTGGATTTTCAACATCAGATGTCCAGGGTCATTCGAGACACGATGCAGCAACTTCTCACCGAATTCGCGGACGCGTATGATCTTGACGTTCTGTTCATCGACTCTCGGGCCGGTTTTCACGATCTCGGCGGTCTCGCCATGACGCAACTGTCCCACGCAGTCGTCTTGCTGGGGAATCAATCTCGACAGACGTGGGCGGGACTCGTCCCTGTGATTCAAGCCCTCTCCGGGCATGGTGTTCGAGAGCCCGTTCCTGTCGTGCTGGTTCATGCGATGGCGCCAGGGCCATCCCACGTTAACTTCACCCATGAGACACGCATGTTTCGTGAAACAGCGTACGACGTGTTCCAACGCCACTATTATCCAGAGCAGGACCCTGAGGAACCAGATGACATCGCGGTACCGAACGAAAACGATCCCGAGGCTCCCTTTCATCCCGTGGTTGTTCCTTGGAATGAAAATCTTCGAGCCGATTTGCGCTTGTTGAGAATGGGAGAAGATGATACCGTGCGGGTAAAAGCGCTCGTCGGTATCTTAACGTCGCAGCCGTACACAGAATTGGCCGAGCGACTCACCTCTTTGTTCAATCGGTTTGTTCACCCTCGTTCTAGGGGTTGATTTCCTTGTGGGACAAACGCATCCTTCTCGAGCAACTGAAAACCATCGGCCCTGGAAACGCAGAATACGACACGCGTGACCCAAAGTCGTTCTTCCGCAACTTCTTGGTTGTCGACGACTATCGGAATGTGCTCGACCCAGACATCCTGCTCATCCTCGGCGGACGTGGAGTCGGCAAGTCCGCCCTGTTTCACGTGCTGAACCTCCCGGGTGGACCGTCGAGTATCCTGCAGACGCTGAGACATCCGGTATCTATTGCATGGGATCGAGCATGCTGGATTCGCGGTTACGGGCGAGTGGATCAGGACCGTTTTTTCCCCGCCCCCGACGTCCTGCAAAGCGAAGTGGACGAATCGGACGCTCTCTGGTGGAGGGCATTTTGGATAGGACTTCTGCTCGCGTGCCTGCTGCGCGACGGTACGCACGAGGTCAAGGAGGTCCTTCGTCACCGGATCTCGGATGTCTGGCGCGCTGGATTGGAAAGGAACCGCTCCCACGTGTCCGAATGGTTCCCTCAGATCCGCGAGAACATGGAACTCGCCAATGACATTCTTGATGAGTTGGACGAGTACCTTACCGAGACCAATCAATGGCTATTCGTGACCTACGATGAACTCGACCGTCTGGTCAAGGATTACCACAGCCTGTTTTCGCCCATCCGGGAATTGTTGGCGTTTTGGCTTGACCGGTGGCGGAGATGGCGACGTATTCGCCCGAAAATCTTTCTGCGATCCGACCTTTTCAGCATGGACAAATTGCGTTTTCCGGACGCCTCGAAGTATTCGGGACACCAGGTCAGCCTGAACTGGACGCCCAATGAACTGTATCAGTTGCTCATCAAGCGACTGGCAAACCTCGAGCCACCGATGCACGACTACGTTGTTCGCATCCCTGACATCATCGAAGGAGAAGACGAGCAGCTGGGCTACCTGCCCACGCACCACGAGCATCTGCACAAAGCTTTCATCGATGAGATGGTGGGCCCGTTTATGGGTGCAAACGCGCGCAAAGGCATCACGTTTCGATGGATACCCAATCACCTGATGGATGCAGAAGGGCAGATTGCTCCTCGCCCGTTCATCAAACTCTTCGCGTTTGCGGCCGAACGAGAGTTGGAGAGTTTCGACGTCAAAGCGCTGCCGGGCGATCGCCTGTTGCGCCCCATCAACATTCAAGGCGCGCTGATGCAGACGTCTCAGGAACGCATCGCGGAACTCCTTGAGGAATATCCGTGGGTCAGCGCGCTCGCGTCTGCGTTCCAGAATGTGGAGGTCCCCGCCCCGGAGGAGCGCTTCATCGATGCCCTGCAACGAGCACAGTGGTCGGAGACGGAGCCGCCGCCGTCGCGCGAGCCTCGCGGCGTGATCGAAGCGTTAATCCAGCTCGGCATTCTGGAGCGGCGGCTGGACGGCCGTTTGAACGCGCCGGAGATCTACATGCACGGGTTTGGGATGAAGCGCCGAGGCGGCGTGAAGCGCCCGCGCGCATAGCGTGGCTCCTTTGCGGCAGCGTTTCTCCCCGCCGCGCCCGGCGCGATGTCCTCTTGCGTCTGTCCACCCGCATATGCATGTCCAATTCTAGGGCACTTCTGGGCACCCCCGCGGGTGCCCTGTTGCGCGCGCCATTTCCCTCACGCGTATTCCAGCCGCACCCGCGTCCCGCGGCCGCCGGGCTCCGCCGGCTCGACCATCAGCCGGCGTGGCACCCGTTCGCGGAGCTCCGGCACGTGGCTGATGAGCCCAATGGCCATCCGCTCCTCTCGGAGCCGCTCGAGCGACGACATGACCACGTCGAGCAGCTCGGGATCGAGCGTGCCAAAGCCCTCGTCCAAGAAGAAAAACTCGAGCGGATGCTGTCCGCGCAGTTGGATGTGCGCGGAGAGCGCCAGGGCGAGCGAGAGCGAGGTCACAAACGTCTCGCCGCCGGACAGCGTCGACACTGGGCGCTCGACGCCGCCCAAGTGATCGTCGCGCATCACGAAATCGCCGGTTGGCGTCAACACGAGCCGGTAACGGCCGTGGGTGAGCGAAGCCAGCCGCTCCGACGCCTGCCGCGCCACTTCGGCCATCTCCTCGCGCCCCACGAACTGCACAAACGCATTGCCGCGCAGGACGTCGCTCAGCGCCTTCAGCCTCCGCGCCGATTCGCGGGCCTGCTCGAGCCTCCCGCTGACCTCGTCGAAGCGCGCGCGGCGGGCTTCCACGTCGGAAAGCTGCTGCCTGCACGCCCCCACCCGCTGTTGTGCCTCGGCGTGCGCTGCCTCAGCAGCCTGAGCGCGGGCTCGGGCGTCGGCGAGCTCCGCCGGATCCGCGCGCCGGCCGGCGAGTTGGCGGGCGAGATCGTCCAGCCGCTGCTTCACCGCCTGCAGCGCGTCGCGGTAGCGGGCGATCTCGCCCTCCGCATCCGCCACCTCGCGCTCGTCGAGCAGCGCGTCCCGCACCTCCCCGGGTGTCGCGAAGCCGGATTCGGCCAGCGCGGCCTCCAGCGCCTCGCGCGCACGCGCTTCGGTCCGGCGCGACTCGCTTAACGCTGCCTCGGCCTGCGCGGCGTCCGTCCGCGCCTTGTCGCGCGCCGCTTCGGCGGCCTCCCGTGCGCGAAGCGCCTCGGCCACCGCGCGCCGGAGACCCTCCAGCGCAGCCTGAGTCTCGGCGAGCGCCTCGGCCACGGAGCGCCCGGCTGTCATCTCGTCCAGGCGAGCCCTGTCGCCGTCGGCGCCCGCGCGGAGCTGCGCAGCGCGCACCTCGGCTTCGTGGACACGGCGCTCGGCCTCTCGCCGCTCGCGCTCCGCCTCTTCGCGGCGAACGCCCACCTGCGCGAGCTGGTCCGCGAGCTCGGTGCGCCGCTCGTCCGCCTCGGCCGCGAGCTTGTCGTCCTCTTCCAGGCGACGGAGCCGCTCCTCGACCGCGTGGGCGATGGCCGCACCGTCCATCCCGTCCCCAAGCACCGCCTCCGCGGCCCGCCGCAGGGACGCCTCCGCCGCTTGCACCTTCTCCTCGGCCGCTGCCGCGATGGCCCGCTGCCGCTCCCACTCCGACCGCGCCGCCTTCAGGCGCTCCTCGGCGGCCACCGCGCTGCGGTTCGCGCCCTCGAGCCGCTCCGCGATGGATGCCGCTTCGGCCGCGAGCTCCTGCGCGCGGGCTTCCCAGGCTGCCCAGGCCGCTTCCGCCTCCGCCACCTCGTCGGCCACGCGCCGGACGTGCGACCGCCAGCCCTCCACCGACGCGGGCGGGGTTTCTTCCGCCACGCCCTGCGCCTCCGTCCAAAGCTCCGCGAGCGCCGTCAGGCGGCGCGCGCGTTCCTCGTCCGCTCGGCTTGCCTCCATCGCCGCGGCTTCCGCCTTCGCCAGGGCGGCTTGGTACTGCCGCTCGGCCTCGCGAAGCGCCTCGTCCGCCGCGCGCCAAAGCGCCTCCGCCTCGGCCAGGGCGAGATCGTCATCTTCCGTCCACACCTCGGCCGCCTCGTGCCCGCCGAGGGCTGGACTTGGATGGTGCGTGGCGCCGCAGACCGGACAGGGCTTTCCGTCCACCAGCTGGCGGGCCAACTCGGCGATGAGTTGGCCTTGCCGCGCGGCCCAGCGCCGCTCCCGCTCCGACCGCCACCGCTCGAGGGACTCGAGCGCCGACTTGGCCTCTCGCTCGCGCGCGCTGCGCACGTCCTCCGCCTGCGCCCGCGCCCGATCCGCCGCCTCCGCGCGGCGGCGGGCTTGCGCCGCGGCCTGCTCGGCCTGTTCCAGTTCGCGCACGCGCTCCTCCGCCCGCAGATACCAGGTGCGAAGGCTGGCCAGCGCATCGCGCGTGTGCGCGGGGCGGGCGCCTTCATGCGCGGCCCGCCGCGACTCGGCGGACGCCGACTCCGCGAGCAAGCCATCTCGCACCGCCGCCGCTTCCCGCCAGGCGTGATCGGCCTGCTCCACGTCCGTGCGGCGCGACGCAAGGCGCGCGGCCTCTTCATCCCGCGCGAGCGCCGCCATCCGCCAGGCATCGTGGGCGCGGCGGAGCTCGTCGAGCGCGCTTCTCATCTCGTGAGGCACGTGGTGCGCCCGAAACGCGCGCTCGGCATCCTCGAGCGCCTGCCGCAGCGCCACGGCCTTCGCCTCGAGATCGGCGCAGGACTGTTCCGCACGCGCCAAACGCGCGCGCTCGGATGCGAGCTCACGCTCAGCCTCTTGGGCGGCCCGCGCCTTGTCCGCCCAAGCGCGCTCCAGGGCTTCGGCTTCGCGCAGGCGCGCCTGCTCGGCGATGAGCGCGGGCTCCTCCGCCTCGCGCCGGGATGTGGCCTCCGCGTCCGCTCTTATGGCTTCTTCCGCGCGCGACTCGGCGGCGAGGAGATTGGAACGAGCCTCGTCCGCGCGCGCCTGCGCCGCCTGCGCCATCGCAGCGGCTTCTTCCCAGGCCACCACAAGCGGCATGAGCACCTCCGCGCGGCGATGGCGCGCAAGCCGCCCCTCGAGCCGCGCCACCTCCTCCGCGCGCTCCCGCAGGCGATTCGCCTCATCCTCCGCCTGCCGGCGCGCGGCATCCAGCTCGGCCACGCGCTCGAGATCCCGCAGGCGCGCTTCGGCCTCCCGCCGCTCGGCTTCCGCCTTCGCAAGCGCCTGGTTGGCCTCCGCGAGCGCCGATTGTGCCCGCGCCAGCGCCTCCTCCGATGCATCGCCCATTTCGGCGAGTGCCGCCTCCAGCTGCCCCACCTCCTGCGCGGCCTCGGCCAACCGCAGAGACACCTTCTCGGAGAGTTTTTTGCCGTAGCGCTCCAGACCAAACAGCCGCTCGAGCATTTTCCCGCGATCCGCCCCGGAGAGGTGCAGAAATTCGGCGAACTGCCCCTGCGGCAGCACCACGGCCCGCGTGAAATCCTCCTCTTTGAGCCCCAGAATGGCCTCGATGGCGGCGTCCACCTCCCGCGCCCCCTCGGCCACCACGACGAGGCCGCCCGCCTCTTCCAATTGCAGCAGCCGGCTCGCCGCGGAAAGGGCGGAAAAAGGACTCTGTCCGCGCTTGAAGGCGCGCTCCACGCGGTACCGCCTGCGCCGCGCACCTGTGCCAATCTCGAATTCAAAGAGGATTTCCATGCGCGCCTCGAGCGGATTCACCGTTCCCTGTGTATGGCGTGACGCCCGCGCCGAACTTCCGAAGAGGGCCAAGGTGATGGCGTCGAGGATGGTCGACTTGCCGCTCCCCGTCGGCCCAAAGATGCCGAAAAGCCCGTGCTCCGTCAGCGCCTGAAAGTCGATTTCCTGCCGCTCCCTGTAGCTTCGCAGCCCCTGCACCACCAGCCGAATCGGCCTCATGCGCCCACCTCCTCGCCCGCCTCCGCGTTCGCCGCGGGCCCGCCAGCGTCCCGATCCACGTCCTGCACGAGCTCGAGGAAGAGCTGCACCAAGGCATCATCCGGCGGCACGCCGACTTTCTCTTCGAAGAAGCGGCGGAAGAGCACGTCCGGCGAGATAGACCTGGATTTCTGCGCGTCCCAATCCTCAACCCCCTCACGCACCGGCAGGATGGGCCGAATATGGACGAGGTGCGGCCGCGCCTCGCGCAGTTCCTGAATGTCCCGCAGGGCCATCTCCGTGTCGACGCGCACCTCGAGGTCAATCCAGGCGCCCTCATCTCGCCCTTCTTCGAGCCAGGCGCGCACCTCGTCGAGGCCCGACGCCCGCCAGCGCACGAGCGGGCGCCCCGCCGCGAGCGGAATCTCCCGCCACCGCGCGCGCTGCCCAGGCTCAGCCTCCACGAGCGTCACCGATTTCTGCTGCCCCGCCTCGGAAAAGCTGTACGCGAGGGGAGACCCGGCATACCGAATCGGCACGCCCCCCGGGCCCTCCATCTCCTGCGGCCGATGCAGATGGCCGAGCGCCACGTACTGCGCGCTTGCGGGGAAGGCCGATGGATCCACCGCATACGCGCCGCCCACCTGGATTTGAATTTCGGAGTCACTCTCCATCCCGCCCACGACGTACACGTGGCTCACGAGCAGGTTGACCGTGTCCGGGCGAAAGTGGCGGGCGAGATCGGCATACCACGACGCGAGGCGCTCACTGTAGCTTCGCCGCATCTCGCCCTCCTCAAGAGATTCGGAGAGCACCTCGCCGAGCCGAGATTCGGACGGATAGGGCACGGCCGCAATCCGGGCCCGGTGGGCGCAGGACGGAACGGCGATTTCGAGCGCGCCCACGCCGCCAAACGGCCGCCACACGCCGCCGTCCCGCGCCTCGGTCGGCCGTATTTCGTCTTTCGGCAACCCCACGAGCGCAATGCCAAGCGAATCTGCCAGCCAGCGCGGGGCGCGGATACGATCGGCGTGATCGTGATTGCCGGCGATGATCACGACGCCCCGGCGCCCACCGGCGGCCAGCCTGTGGAGGGCGTGGTAGAACATCTCCTCCGCCTCTGCGCTCGGGTTCACCGTCTGGTAGACGTCCCCGGCCATGAGGACCAGATCCACCGCCTCGTCCTCGCAAATGGCGGCCAACTCCTCAATGAACTGCCACTGTTCAGGCGCGCGCGCTCGCCCTTCGAGCGTCTTGCCGAAGTGCCAATCCGCGGTATGGAGGATGCGCATGGCATGACCTTCTTTCCGAGTCGAGAGTGGGCCTTCTGGGCCTTTGCAAACATACGTTCGTCGTCGAGTCCCGAACTCCTGCCGCGCCTACGAAAAAATTTGGGACGGCGAATGCGCGCGAAGGAACGCCTCGACCTCCGCGCGGGTGGGGATGCTGTCCGAGGCGCCCGCCCGCGTCACGCACAGGGCGGACGCGGCCGTCGCATAGCGCAGCGCCTGTATCACATCCTCGCCCCCGTCCCACGCCGCGACAAAGGCGCCAATCCACGTGTCGCCTGCCGCCGTCGTGTCGCGCACCTCCACCGGCCACGCCGGCACCTGGATGGTGCCGCGCCGCGTCGCCGCCACCAGGCCCTTGTCGCCGAGCGTCACCACCGCAAGCCCCGGCCCCAGGGCGAGGAGCTGCGCCGCCACCTCGCGCGCCGCCTTCGGGTCCATCACGGGCTTTCCCGCGAGGTGCGAAGCCTCCGCCTCGTTCACGACGAGGACGTCCTCGCTGCGAAGCGCGCCCACCGGCACCTGTGCGGGCGGCGCGGCGTTCCAGACCACGCGAAATCCACGCCCGTGCGCGGCACGGATGGCTGCCAACACGGCGTCTGGCGTAATCTCGTTTTGCACCACCACCGCCATGTCCCGCGGCGCATCCAAATTCATCACGGCGCGCTCCACCCCCTCGGGCGTCAGTGCCGCATTCGCCCCCGGCACCACCACAATGCGGTTCTGCCCGCCCGGTTCGAGGAACACGAGCGCCGTGCCGCTCGGCCCCTCCGCCTGCGTTACGCCTGCGACATCGACGCCCGCCTCCCGCAGCGCGGAGGTCAGCATCCCGGCAAACGCGTCCGTCCCCACGGCGCCCACCATCCGCACGCGCGCCCCCTGCCGGGCCGCCGCAATCGCCTGATTCGCCCCCTTGCCGCCGACCTGGTACCTGGCCGATTGACCCAACACCGTCTCCCCCGGCCCGGGCATCGCGTCGACCCCCACCACCAGGTCCACGTTGATACTGCCGATCACGACCGCATCCACGCGCCCACCTCCTGCCTTCAAGGAAATTTTGAGCTTCTTGTCCTAGCCTCAATGGACACAGAGGATGAATGTTCACACCATACCAAAGGGGGATTCAAATGAAGCACGCCCGTTGGACGAAAGCCGTCGCTACCGTCGCCGCCATCGGCACGCTCGTGGCTGCCGGCAGCCCAGTCGCCCTGGCCGCGCCGCGCGGACTGCATCTCGGCCACCCCGTCGCGGCAAGCCACGGCCACCACGAGAACATCACCGTCACGGATGTCCAGACCAAGGCGGCCGCCGTGCAAGCGCTCTACCAGCAGTACCAGTCGCTCCTGCAGAGCACAACATCTTCGTCCGGCCAGTCGCCGACCGTGGCCCAGCTCATCTCGGAGCTCCAGTCGGACCTGACGGCGCTCCAGAACGCGTCGACCAATCAAGCGACGCGCCAAGCCATGAACCAGATCTTGAAGCAGGTCGCCCAGGCGGAATCCGCCCTCCGGGAGACTCACGCCCTGACCGCCCTCGAGCAGCAGATTTCGAAGGAATACAGCCAGTTCACGCAGGAGATGAACCAGTTGACGTCGTCCACCAACCCACCGGCCGGCCAACTGCGCCAGCTCTGGAACCTGGAGAACCTCCTCATTGCCAAGCTGCGCGAGGCGATTCGCGATCTCGGCGCCACCCCAACGCCGAGCACCGCGCAGTCGACATCGGGATCGACCACTTCCTCAACTTCGAAGGCGACCGGCTCGTCCAGCACGAGCACAAACAGCACGTCCAGCAGCTCGAATGCCACGTCGACGACCTGATGGTAAAGCGAAGCGCCGGGCGACACAAGGTGCCGTTCGGCGCTTGGCTCAAGCGCTGTCGACATGGAGGTCCTGCAGACCTCGCATAGGTATTGACTCCTTCTCATCGGATACGGCAATCTATGTCACAACTCGAGGCTGGCTTCGACACTTTGTAGTCGTAGTCCCCCAAGCCCACTCCCGGCTTGGGACCTGTGGCTAACCCGTGTAGTGTCTAATCCCTCGTGTGCGAGGTTCCATGCGCAGAATTCTTGGTGGCTCTGTGATCCGTAGCATTCGCAGAATTTCCCGCTGCACTTCGGTCGTTTCAGTCCGGTGCACAACGATTCCATTTGGCGTGCGCTTGGTCACCTGATGCATCGCTTGCATGTGGGAGCGGATGTC
Organism: Alicyclobacillus sendaiensis NBRC 100866; assembly: GCF_001552675.1. Lineage (GTDB taxonomy): Bacteria > Bacillota > Bacilli > Alicyclobacillales > Alicyclobacillaceae > Alicyclobacillus > Alicyclobacillus sendaiensis. Next base: position 2,357 of record NZ_BCRQ01000009.1, on the reverse strand, counting down.
GGGCCACGAGCGCCCGGTCTTCAGGGTCCGAAACGCGGACTCGAGAACACGACGGTTAACGGCGACGTGTATGTCAATCCTGGCGAAAACGGCTGAGAACACCTGCGCGTTTCTCATTTATCTGCCGAGAAGTACAGAATTTTATATGTTCAAAATTATTCTCCAGACAAGATTTACTCACCAATGACGCATATGTTATTTATGTGTCAAGGCTATTTGGCCACCTCTTCGCTCTATTTGAATATATCCTGTTAATTTGTAGATATACAAATCAGGAAATCTGCAGTCTCTGATGCGTACACAGGATATGGCTCCCTCAGTTTCTTTGATATTATTTTAGGTTTATTTACCTTATTATCTATATATTTAATCTGGTTCTTCTCAAGGACTGTTTCTGTCACAATACATGAAGATCGCATCTATTTTCGAGGACGACCTTTGAGATCTGCAGCGAACATCCGAAATGTAAAACGCACTAGTGAGACATGCCTCCAAACTGGACGAAGCGATTAGGCAATGGTATGTGGAAACCGCGCCACCTCACGAATCACGTACTTCACCCATGGTCAATCCGGCGCATGTGGGCAGACCCGTGCAGGCATGTGAGCCGGCAGCCACGTAAACGGAGCGGCCATCTTGCATGCCACGTCCGGTTCACGCACGGAGCCCCGTCCCGGCACGGCTGGCTTCTCCGTGCGCTTCACGCGGCACGACTTCCCCATGGCCGTCGGTTGCTCCGCAGGACATTCGTGTCGAATGTCGACGCCGCGAGAGCATGAAAATGAAGAGATATCGCGATACGATCACGTCATCTACCGCCAGAGCTCGTTTGACGGTGGTGCATAAAGCCCCATCGTAAGACGGAGCCGGCGACCAGGAGAACCACGGTACGTGTTCCGCGGCTTTGGGACACCCAATCCGATAACTTTCGAACACGCAGTCAAACAACCTTTGAACACTCGTTCCGAATCCATCATTGGACAGGCAGATGGCCCACCACGCAGCTACTTCTTAGTTACCAGTCTCCTCACGGCCTACGGGTCAATTCTCAGGTTCCCCCATCGGTCCTGTTTCAGGTAGCGCTTGAACGTTGGATGGCTTGCGAATCGACAGTGCGCCTTCGTGTGCGCTTCGCCCTGAAGCTCCTTGAGGCGTTCCAACTCCATCCGAAGCTCGCGCAACTTCGCAGCCCGGCGCGCCTCATCGCGTTTGGCTTCCTCGGGATTGAACGCCAACACGTAACGGACCCGGGCCTCGCCGTCTCCCACCACGACCTCCTTCACCTTTCAGGTTCGGACGAAGCTCACGAAAGCGTCCAGGGCGCGCCAAGGCCTCGTCCACCGCCGGTTTCCCAGAGGTCATCTTCTCCCCAGCAATGTAGTGACCGACGGCGCGTTGTCGGATCCGCAGATTGTTCTCGGATGCGAAGCCGCGGTCTACAGCCGTGATCACCCGGCCAAGCTGCCATCCGATGAGATCCTGTTTGAACTTCCGATCGGCCGCCGCTCAGGCAAGACTTCGTCCAATGCAAGCTGTCGCCTTAGCTCATCGGCAGATACGCCCCTCCCATGGGAAGGCTGTCCAGCAGCGTGATTTGGATGGCATCCGACTGGCCGCGCCCTAAGGTAAACTCGTTGCCCACGAAAACGATGAATACTCGGGGCAAGGCGACGGCGCCTCCAGGTGTGTTTCCTCTGCACGGCCGAAGGTGTACAGCACCTTGGCCTTCGGCTGATCGGCCTGTGATCGCGGTAGTTATGGCCTAACCGCACGTAAGTAGCGGTAACAGACCCGTTCTTGGCTTTCGTCGAAGGACGTGGATATACATATCCACGTGATGGGACACAACCTACGCCTATGTAAACAAAACAACACATTTATCCACAGACAAATGCACACCTACAAAAAGCGATAGAAAACGTGGTGCATGCCTGTGGACAAGTCTTACAAGCCGCGCCCTTTAGGATCCCACATTCATCCACGAGTCTACATACTCTGTCCAACTGTCGAAGCCGGGAGACTAAGATAAACCATTTCCGTTCGAGGAGTGGCGTCGTGTACAGCGTGTCCTTAGGTCAATTACTCGGACACCTCCTCACATGGTGAGTCCATGACGTTGTCCTTTGTTTCGAATAGCTTCCAGTCACTAGGTGTAAAGTCGTGACTTCATCGTTTGTGTCCAGTGCGTGACATTTGGTGCCTGGTGGGGATGCGTACTGGGCGGAGCCATGGGCGTGTACGGCGACCTGAAGAGTAGTGAGGTCGACCAAGCCGACTTACTGATTTCATGTATAAAAAGCGGAATGAGGGAATCTAAGAAATTACAGACGAAAACGGAGATCTTCAACTCATCTGGT